>NZ_MWQL01000001.1:0-397072 GCF_002210325.1 Fibrobacter sp. UWB1 | reverse complement strand
AATAGTCAGAACGGTTAAACTCGTACTTGCCGCGCAGCGTGAGGTACGAATTGTAGAGTTGCATACGGTCGAAAAAGAAGGCATGAACCTTGTTTTGCATTTGACGCTTTCAGCGTCCGCTGCTTCGCCTCAGTTATAAAAACAAACTAGTTTGTTTTTGCAACATTCGGCTCGCACGCTTTCCGATATTCAAGTAGCGGTTATCTCTGGTATGCACCCAGACGTCAAGACGTGCGGGGTCATTTTCGGGCATGAAAATATCGATGGGCTTCTCGAATTCATATTCGAGGTCGACAATTTCATGGTCGCGGTCCAGCTGGAGCAGGCTGTTAAGCACATCGCGGATCGTGTCCTTGTCGTCCATCAGGATGCGGAATGTCGCCGCGTATTTGGGCAGCAGGAATTCTTCGCCACGCTCGTTCGTGACGATGTACTTCTTGGTCGGCCGACTGGCATTTTCTTCAGGCATATTGATTTCCTTTTGTGTTAAGTTGTGGGGCACTCCCTATTACCTAACACGCTTTTTTGGGGCGTCTGAATACCAATTTCTCGGAAATTTATTTCTTTTTACATTTACAGCAGGTTCCTATCTGCACAAACAGAAGGGATCTACTCTTTTTTCTATATTATCCACGCAATGCCTATTATTTTGTTCATTCTCTTTTTTGTACCTCTTGCAGCCTTTGCCCAGGACACTCCCGGCGCATTCAAGATTGATTCTATCCGCTACAATATCGGCGACGCTTTTGACGATTCCAGGTACCATACCAAGTACGACAAGTGGGCGCTTGACCTTTTAAACTGGATTCATATCGAAACCCGCGAATCGACGGTCAAAAAGTTGCTCCTTTTTAGCGAAGGCGACGTGGTGACCGATGTCCAGGTGCAAGATGCAGAGCGGTTCCTGCGCACGCAGCGCTACCTTTCGGATGCAAGCATCAAGATTTCGAACGAAAACGGCAAGAATATCGCCACCGTAAAAACCAGCGACAACTGGACGCTCGCCGTCCCGACTACTTTCGGCTTTTCGGGCAGCCAATGGACCTACGACAATTTGAACTGGGGCATCGGCGTCCAAGAAAGCAACTTCCTTGGCCTCGGACAAAAGCTCGGTTTCTACTTCGGGCACGACGAGTTCCGCGACATGTGGCAGGTTGAATACGGCGATCCGCACTTTTTGTTCCGCTATAACCACCTGGACTTTCTCTACAGCTACAATACCGATGGCTACCTCGCCTACGGAAAGATGTACATTCCGTTTCTCAGCCGCAGCCAAAACCAGTGGGCCTACATCATCGAAGGCTTAAAGAACAAGCGCGACGCCTATTTTTATGGTAGCGGAGAACTGCCGCCAGGCGCCACCATGTACGATGCCCAAAAGAAATACGGAGACAAACCCATCTACAATCACAAAAAAGCCCTGCTTGATTCATTCCCGCTGTATAACGGCAACGAAGTCGTAAAACTGTTAGCCGTCAAGGATTTTATCGACGACTCCCTGAGCTTTAGAATCAGCCGCTCCTTCGGCGGGACTTACCGCAAGCTCTACGCCGGCGCCACCTACGACTACCACTACACCACCGCCAGCGAAGGCAAGCTTTACCCCTACGCCTTTACCGACGGCGACACCACCTACGCCATCGATTCCGCCACCGCGGTCAACAAATGGCTCCCCGAACAGAAAGATTCCCGTCTCGGCATGTACTTGATGTTTTCAAACATCCGCTACGAAAAAATCAGGAATTTCCACAACGCCAAGTGGACCGAAGACATCGAAAAAGGCTACTCGCTCAAGGCGCAAATTTCAAAGAACTACGAACAGCTAGGCGCCGCGGACAACGATATTCGACTTGACTTCTGGGCCGACCTGATGCTCGGATACTCCATGCACCACCTCACGCTCAAATCCGAAATGAACTTCTACCTGGACCATGGCGAGCAGCACGACTACTACGGCAAACTTTCGGGCGAATACATTTTCCACCCGAACGAAAAATTCTCGATGGCACTCACAGGCCTTGTAGACTTTTACGAAGACGCCCGCTACGGCAAGCAGCTTACCTTAGGCGGCGTAAACGGATTCGCCGGGTTCCCCACCGGATTCTACGCCGGGCAGGCCCGCGTATTCGCGAACCTGGAACAGCGCTACTTTACCGACTTTGAAATTGCAACGCTCATGCCCGTATTCGCCATCTTCGAAAGCGTCGGCGAAACCGCCTGGGACATTTGGGATATCAACCGCAAGGACTTGGTTTACCTCGTGGGCTTCGGCATGCGTTTTGCGCAGACCAAGTCGATTAGCAGGCTCGTGAACAAAGTCGACGTGAGTTTCCCGCTGAACGGCGTGCGCAAGGGCGAACCCCACTATTCCATTATCACGACTTACAACCTGTAGTCAGGCAACCTTATTCAGCAGTCAAAAGTGTGATTTTTCGCAAAAAATCGCATTTTTTTTATGAAAACCTGTCCTTTCGGGCTATATTTTCGTATTTTAAGGGGTATGAATTTCGTTTCTAAAATTTTATCTATTGCAGCCATTGCAGCGGTTGCGCCTTTTGCGCAGCTTGCTCCGGAACCCCAGATGGCCGACGTGAAGTTGATGCAGGATTCTACCACCAACCAGCCCATGAAGATGGACTTTTCTAAGCCGCTTTCGGGCATTAGCGATCCGGGGATTCTGTTCAGCCAGTTTGCAAACAAGCCTCTTTTGATCTATTACTTTAGCCCCAAGTGCCCGCACTGCCAGCGCCACATTTCCGAAATCCAGGACCTGGTCAAGGAATACGAGCCCAAGGGTTTAACCGGCATCGCCATTGGTCTCGGCGGCGGCATCAAGAAAAACGACATCCGTCTGTTTATCGACCAGTTCCACGTAGCAATCCCCGTATTCCAGGATAGCGACTACAAGTTCGGCCCCGCTTACGGCACCGGCTACATTCCGGTCGTGTACGTGGTGCAGAAGGACGGAACCTTCTACCGCTACGAAACTTTGAACGAAGCGAACATGAACCACATGCGCGCCACGCTCAATAAGATGTTCAAGTAGAATTCTGAATTCAGAGTTCAGAATTCAGAGTTATTATAAATCTAACGCCAACTAATATAATTGCGGCGTAGCCGCCTAGCTAAACAATCCGAAATCCGAAATCCGAAATCCGAATTCCGAATTCCGATTTAATTAGAACATCTTGCGCGTGTTCTTCTTGGCGGGGCCATTACCGCTGCTGCTCGGCTTGGGGGCTGTACTTGCACCCTTGTTGCTGAAGAGCGTTGCGTCGTCGGCAGACTTGGTCTTGACTTCGAAATGGTTACCGTCGCAGACTTCGGTCGGAGCGTAGCCCGCCGTGTACAGGCAGTAGGTCTTTTCGGAGCAGAATTCGCCGGCAATCTTACCCGTATGGTTGCAAATGCCCTTGCTCACCACACCGCTCGGAACCGGGAACGGCTTACGCGGCAAGTCCTTGTGCAATTGCTTCATGGTCGCAATCCATACCGGCAAGGCGTCTTCGGTACCTGTGTGGCCAGCACCTAAAGTACCCGGGCTGTCGGAGCCGACCCACACGCCCATCGTATATTGCTTGGTAAAGCCAATGTACCAGCAGTCGGTATAGTCGTTGGTGGTACCGGTCTTACCGCCACTCGGGTGCGTAAATCCGTTCGCCCACACGCGGGCGGCCGTACCGCGGATGTTCACGTCCTTGAGCATGTCGACCATCAAGTAGGCCGAAGCCGGGCGCAACACTTCGTGTTCGACCTTGGAATTCTTTTCGATGACTTCGCCGTTGCGGTCCACAATGGATTCGATCATGTAAGGTTCGATTCGATTGCCGCCGTTGGGGAACACGGTATAGGCAGACGTCATTTCCATAAGCGTTGCTCCCACGGACCCCAGGGCAAGGCTAGGTACCGCCATCAGCGGGGCACGCACAATGCCGAACTTGCGGGCGTAGTTCACCACGTTGTTCAGGCCGTATTTCATACCTGTCAAAATAGCCGGCAAGTTCTTGGACTTGTAAAGGGCACGGCGGAGCGTCATCATGCCTTCGAAGTCATGTTCGAAGTTCGCCGGGCGCCAGACCTTGTTCTTGTCCTTGTCGTCCGGGTCGGGAATGCTCACCGGCTGGTCGTTCACCGAGTCGCAGGGGCTTGCGCCGTTGTCCATGGCCGTCGAATACACAATCGGCTTGAACGACGAGCCGGGCTGACGCAGGGACTGCACCGCACGGTTCCAGCGGGACTGGTTAAAGTCGGAACCGCCCACCATGGCGCGTATTGCACCCGATTCGTTCTCGATCAAGATAGCCGCAATTTCAGGATGGTGATAAAGGATAGAATCCGGGAAGCGGCGCTTGTCGGCAGGGCGCTTCAAGTCGTCGGCCAGGTATTCCTTCTTAAAGAGCGTGTAGACGCTATCGAAGTGAGCGACCACGCTATCTTCGGGCATGTTATACTTTTTAGTCAGGTACAGGCGGCGGGTAGCGCGGTACTTGACGCGGCGGCGGACCTTTTCGACCTGTACACGGGCAACGCTATCGGCGAATGCCTGAATGTCCGGGTCAATCGTCGAGTTGATCGAGACGCCGTCGGCATACAGAGAATTTTCGCCGTACTTCTTTTCCATGTACTTGCGGATTTCTTCGTAGAAGTACAGGCCCGATTCGTTCGAAGTTTCCTTTTCAGCAAGCGTAATCGGGGTCTTGATATATTCGTGGTATTCGTCGTCGTTAATGTAGCCGGCATCGCGCATGGCATAAAGCACCGTATTGCGGCGTTCGAATGCGGCTTCGGGGTGACGGTCCGGGCGGTAAGCTTCAGGGCGCTGCAGCATACCGGCCAAAACGGCAAGTTCCGGAATCGTAAGGCTATCGAGCGGACGGCCGAAGTAGAACTTACCTGCCGCCTGGAAACCGTAGTTACCGCCAGCCAGGTACACTTCGTTCATGTAGAATTCAAGGATTTCTTCTTTAGTATAAGTCTGTTCGATGCGGATAGCCGTCATCATTTCCTTGATCTTACGCGAAATCGTACGTTCCGGCGTGAGGAACAGGAGCTTGGTCAGCTGCTGGGTCAAGGTGGATGCGCCGCGGAGTTTCTTGCCCGACAAGGCGCTTTCCATAACGGCAGACGGAATTGCCCACACGTTCATGCCCCAGTGGCTATAGAAGGCTCGGTCTTCGGTGGCCATCACGGCGTGGATCGCATTTTCGGGAATCGAATCGAAGCTCGTCCATTCGCGGCGTTCCACGAAATATTCGTGGGCAATCTTTCCGTTCATGTCGTAAATGTTCGTGACAAGTCTCGGATTGATCTGCTCGAGCTGCGAAAGCGAAGGCAGTTCCGGCGAAAAGTGATTGTAGACCGCAAGCACGGCGATAAAGGCCGCAAGCACGGGTACCGCAAAAATAATCAGCCACTTGACCACCCTGCGGTCAGTAAACCAGCCCTTCAAAATATTCAGAACCGAAAGTAATACGGGTTTGACTTTATCCATGGTCCAATACCGTTAAAAAATTTGGCCAAAAAGATAGTTATTGTATGGCAATCCGATTACGCGCCGCTCCTTAAAACCACGCAAAAGCGGGGTGATTCGCCTACAATTCAAAAATTCTTAAAAATTTTTCAACAAAAACCCTTGACAGCCCCCGCACTTTAAACTATCTTTGGGCCATCAATCAAGCGGATGTAGCCCAACTGGATAGAGCGTTTGGCTACGAACCAAAAGGCTCCAGGTTCGAGTCCTGGCACCCGCAGAAAGGAAGGTCAATCGAAAGATTGACCTTCCTTGTTTCATGTATACATTCTTCCGTTTCCACAATCCGTAAAACCCGTTAACAATATTTTGCAAAGTTTGCAATCTATTGTTTGCACGCTACAACCCTCACGAATTCTAAAATTCACCCCAGAGAGTGCTTGGTAATCCACATTTTTTCAGAGGTGTTTTTTTTGTGGAATACGAAGATCATATATTAAACGAAACTATCCGCCAAGTGTTCTTGGATTGCCGCCGCGAAAGCGGCCTCACCCAAAACACAGCATCCCTACAGTCCAATATCACCCGACAATTTATTTCACAGGTCGAGGTCGGTAAAAGGATGCCCTCCATAACCACTTTAAGCGCACTCGCCCGAGTCTACAACAAGTCGCTTTCGGAACTGTTCAAGGAAGTTGACCGCCTTTACCCCCTTGTGGCCAATGCAGCTCCAATCTTTGAAATTTCGGCAGATATCGCCGCCGAAACAAAAAGACGGATGTCGGAATACATCGAATCGGCCAAGAAAAGCAAGGATTGCGGAGCGCCAATGAAATCCAAAGTCTAATAGCAAATCTACTGGCAGATGCCAATGAGATAAGGCATTTAGGGGTATTTTACCCTTAACAAAAATGTATTTTTTTGCTATCTTTACCCCCCGATGGAATGGCCGAAGAACATAAAAACGCTAACGGAGGACGAGCTTAAGGCTTGGCTCCGCGAGCAGGACGAGAAGCCGTTCCGTGCAAGCCAAATTCAAAAATGGCTCTTTTGCCAGCAGGTCAAAAGCTACGACGAAATGGGGAACATTTCCCCCGCCCTACGTGAAAAATTGGCCAAACAGTTTACCCTCCGTGCCTTGACCGAAGAACAGCGCATGGTGTCGGTAGATGGCACGGTCAAGTGGCTTTTCAAGACACACGACGACCACCATATCGAAACGGTGATGATTCCCGCAAACGGTCGCTATTCCGTATGCGTTTCGACCCAGGTCGGCTGCGCCATGAATTGCGCCTTCTGCCGTACCGCCAAAATGGGCTTTACCCGAAACCTGGAAGCCGGCGAAATCCTGGAAGAAATCATCAACGTGAACTGGTACCTGAAAGAATCCGGCTTTTTGAATGAAGAAGGCAAAACGGCCCAAGTCACCAACATCATCTTCATGGGCATGGGCGAACCCCTGAACAACCTGGAAAACGTACACCGCGTCTGCTGTACGCTCCATAACCAGAGCCTGTTCAACATGGGTTCTAAGCGCATGACCGTAAGCACGAGCGGCGTGGTTCCCAAGATCAAGGAATTGGTAGACCGTAATACCCCCTGTTGCCTCGCCGTAAGTCTGAACAGCACGAATAACGAATACCGTTCGTCTGTCATGCCGGTAAACAAGACCTGGCCCATCGAAAAACTTTTGGAAGCGGTTGACGAATACATTCGCAGAACCGACAATTATGTAACGTTTGAATTTGTCCTGATTCAGGACATCACCTGCACCCCGAAGGCGGCCAAGGAGCTCATTCGCATTTGCGCCCCCCGCCGCGTGAAGGTAAACGCCATCGTCCTAAACGACGGCGACGACCCCACACTACACGCCCCTACGCCGGAACAGGTAGAAGACTTTTTGGCTATGGTTAGGGCAGCCGAAATTCAAATCACGATCCGCAACCCGCGCGGCCGCGACATTCTCGCCGCCTGCGGGCAGCTTGCGTACAAAAAGGAAGGTAAATAATGTTAACGCAGAACCTCCCGGATTTCTGGGATAATCTTTATGCCGAAGGCAAGGACTACTGGAATCTCAAGAAGGTGACGCCCGCTCTGACGGAATTTTTCAAGCACCCCTCTTGTCCCGCAACGGGCTCCGTTCTGGTTCCCGGTGCTGGCT
This sequence comes from Fibrobacter sp. UWB1, assembly GCF_002210325.1. Taxonomy (NCBI): domain Bacteria; kingdom Pseudomonadati; phylum Fibrobacterota; class Fibrobacteria; order Fibrobacterales; family Fibrobacteraceae; genus Fibrobacter; species Fibrobacter sp. UWB1. The sequence goes on along the minus strand of NZ_MWQL01000001.1, from coordinate 389,441 downwards.
TTGGCTACGACGCCGAAGCTTGGGCTTTGCGCGGTCACGACGTGCTGGCAGTCGACTTTGCCCCCTCTGCCGTCGACGAACTTGACCACTTGAGCCGCAAACACAAGAACCTGCGTTCTTTGGACCTCGACCTGTTCTCGCTTTCTCCCAAGGACGACAAGCGCGGCGGTCAGCTTTTCGATATTGTTTACGATTACTGCTGCTTCACGGCAATCCACCCGGGTCGTCGCGACGAATTCTTCGAAGTCTGCTACAAGATGATGAAGGATGACGGCTTGTTGATTCTCTTCTTGTATCCGCTCATGAACGGCAAGACTCTGCAGGGTCCTCCGCATGCCACCAGTGAAGGCGAACTCATGGCCCGTCTCGACGGCGTGTTCGATGTCGTGGAACGCATCAAGCCGACTAACAGCCTCCCAAACCGCGAAGGCAAGGAAGAAATCTGGCTCCTCAAGAAGTGCCTGTAATCTTGACGTAAGATTGCTTGCTTTGCGAGCTACAGACGAATGTTTAGAGACGAGAGAAAACTCTCGTCTTTTTCGTTACCAAGACCAACTTGACAGAGTCAATTCTCTTTCATTTTTTCTATTTTTTTCATCAAATTTTAACGGCGGCAAAGCCGCTTCAACAAAGACACAAGGATTGAATTATGGCTAAAGATTTATGCCCCTGCGGTTCCGGTAAGGAATACGGAGAATGTTGCGAACCCATTATCAAGCAGAAAGCTCTCGCGGCAAGCCCCGAAGCATTGATGCGTTCTCGCTACACCGCTTACGTAAAGCAGGAAATCGGCTGGCTCAAGGAATCTCTCGAACCCACGCAGCGTGGTGATTTCGACGAACCGAGCGTGACCGCTTGGAGCAAGGAATCCGAATGGCTCGGCATCGAAATCAAGCAGACCAAGACCGAAGAAGAAAAGAACATCGGCTGGGTCGAATTCATCGCACGCTTCAAGCAGGGCAACATCACCCGTAACCACCACGAGCTCGGCGAATTCCATAAGGTCGGCGGCGCATGGTTCTTCTACGACGGTCGTGCCGTGAAGCAGGAAACTGTCCGTCACGAAGGTCCGGTCGTTGGTCGTAACGATCCGTGCCCGTGCGGTTCTGGCAAGAAGTACAAGAAGTGCTGCGGCGCTAACAAGTAGACAGGCAAGAGCACGGGGCATTCGCCCCTTTGAGGCATGAGCGCGGTCGCCCAAGCTCCCTTTGAGCAACAATAATCGCGCCATAGGCGCAAACTCAAAGGCACGGAGTGCCGACCTCACACCTCGAAGCACCGCAGGTGCGACCCCAAAACCTTTTTCCGAAGGAAAAATAATGTTCAAAGTATTCGTAGATGGTGAAGCAGGTACCACTGGCCTGCAGATTTATGAGAGACTCGCAAAGCGCACCGACATCGAAGTGTTGCGCATTTCTCCCGAACTCCGCAAAGACATTAACGAACGAAAGCGACTCATCAACGAGTCCGACGTGACGTTCCTGTGCCTGCCCGATGCAGCAGCTGTCGAAAGTGCCGCCCTCTGCGAAAATCCGAACACTCGCGTGATTGACGCATCGACTGCTCACCGCGTAAACCCCGACTGGACCTACGGGATGCCGGAACTCAGCCCCGCCCAGCGTGAAGCAATTGCAAAAGCCAAGCGTATCGCGAACCCCGGTTGTCATGCCTCGGGCTTTATTCTCGGCGTGCACCCGCTGGTTGCCGCAGGCATCCTCCCGAAGAGCGCAAACCTTGCCGCCTACAGCATCACCGGTTATTCCGGCGGCGGCAAGAAGCTGATCGCCGAATACGAAGAAGCCGCCTCCATGGAACATAAGGCCGGCGAATCGAAGGCCATCATGGCGCCCGCCCCGTACGCGCTCGCGCTCGCACACAAGCACCTCCCCGAAATGAAGAAGTACTGCGAACTTGAAAATACGCCGTTCTTCAACCCGGTGCTTGGCCCTTATTACAAGGGCATGGCGGTCACCGTCGCCATCTTTGCAAATGAACTCACCAAGAAGGTCGGCCCCGAAGGACTCACCGAAATCTTGGCGAAGCATTACGAAGGATCCCGCTTTGTGAAGGTGATGCCCTTTGAGCCAGCCCCCGTGCTGTTCAACGGCCGCCTTGACGCTACCGTCTGCAACGATACGAACAACGCCCGCATCCAGGTGTTCGGCAACGAAACCGTGATGCAGGTGACGACTATTATCGACAACCTCGGCAAGGGCGCAAGCGGTGCCGCCATCCAGAACATGAATATCGCGCTGGGAATCGATGAAGGCGTAAGCCTTTCCTAGCCACTAACCACCAACCACGAACCACTTCCCATGTTCCTAGACGAAAAATCAATTGAAGTTCGCTCCGGCAAGGGCGGCGATGGCATTTGCAGTTTCCACCGCGAAAAGTTCGTACCCCTCGGCGGTCCCGATGGCGGTGACGGCGGTCGTGGCGGTCACGTGATTCTGCAGGTGAACGAACAGTTTTCCACCCTCCTCGACATGGGCAACGCTCGCCTGTACAAGGCGCAAAGTGGACAACCCGGTGGCGCCAAGCGCTGCACCGGCCGTAGCGCCGAAGACCTAATCGTAGATGTTCCGCGCGGCACCATCGTGAAAGATGCCGAAGGTCGCATCTTGGCAGACCTTACCGAACCCGGCCAGAAGTGGATTGCGGCTCGCGGCGGCAAGGGCGGCATGGGCAACCAGCATTTTGCAACGCCTGCCAACCAGGCCCCGCGCAAGTGCACGCCCGGCGAAAAAGGCGAACGTCGCGAGCTCTTCTTGGAACTCAAGCTTATGGCAGACGTGGGCCTCGTCGGATTCCCGAACGCAGGCAAGTCGAGCCTCGTGAACAAGATTTCGAGCGGCCGCCCGAAAGTCGGTGACTATCCGTTTACTACACTCGAACCGGTGCTCGGCATCGTGCAGATGAACGGCCACAGCTTTGTAGTCGCAGACATTCCGGGTCTCTTGGAAGGTGCAAGCGAAGGCAAGGGCCTCGGCCACCAGTTCTTAAAGCATATCGAACGTACGCACACGCTGCTGTTCGTCATCGACGGCTTTGCTGAAAACGCCTACGAGCAGTTCACCGTTCTTAAGGAAGAACTCAAGGCATTCCACCCGAAGCTCGCGAAGAAGCCCTACGTAATCGCCCTCAACAAGAGCGACCTCGGCATCGACGAAGCGATCAAGCAGTTCAAGGCCCACAAGGAAGCCGTCATCGTAACCTCCGCTGTAACGGGCGACGGCTGCAAGGAACTCACCTTGGCTCTAGACGAAGCGGTGCCCCACGTGCAAAAGAAGAAAGTCGGCTGGGAAAGCAAGAAACTCAGCAGCGCCACCACCGGCATCGACGGCACCGGCAAGAAAATCGCAAAGAGCAAGGCCAGCCCGGCAGCGAAAAGCTCCGCTAAAACAGGCTCCAAGGCCGCCAGTGCAAAAACAGCCCGCAGCAAGAAGAAGGCTTAACGAATGGCGAAAAAAGAACAGAGTACACCGGTCATCGTAAACCGCAAGGCAAACCACCTCTACTTCGTAGACGAAACCTTCGAAGTAGGTATCATGCTCATCGGTTCGGAAGTCAAGTCTATCCGCGATGGCAAGTGCACTTTGGGCGAAGCGTGGATCGACATCGACGACACCAAGAACGAAATCTGGCTCGTGGGTGCGCACATCGACGAATACCTGTTCGCTAACCGCTTCAACCACTTTCCGGCAAGGCGCCGCAAGCTCTTGGCACATGTGCATGAAATCGCCAAGATGCGCAAAGCAAAAGAGCAAAAGGGCTGCACGCTCATCCCGCTCAAGCTCTACTTCAAGAACCGCCGCGCCAAGCTCGAAATGGGAATCTGCCGCGGTAAAGACCAGCGCGACAAGCGCCAGGATATCATCAACCGCGACGCAAAACTTGAAATGGCCCGCGCGGCAAAGGCACACAAGTAATGAAGGCTTTTGTTTGGCATATACTTGTCTGTTTCGCTCTCGCAGTCTCTGCCTGGGCCGCAAACACAGTCGATGCCGAACAACTCGCCAAAGAGATCAAGGCCAGCTTCCACTGGTTCCCAGTTCAAAAGACATTCCTGCTCGCAAGCGAAAGCGATACTCTTAAATTCGCCATTGGGCTACCGTTCGTGAATACACACGGCAAATCTGTCGAAATCAAGCATGCGCCCGAAATCGCGGGCAGCCATATTCTCTTGGATTCCGCAGACGTTGTCGCATTACTCAACACAGGCAAAGCTCAAACGGCAACGCCAGCCAGCAGCAGCTCCCCCGCCAAAGTCTCTTCGTCTTCAGTAAAAGTCGACGCCGCGCCCGCGGCCACAAAGTCCGCGAAGACAGTTGCACCTGTAGCGACTCCGAAAAACGAAACCGCCGGCACCCGCGAAGTAAAAACCATCGTCATCGACCCCGGCCACGGCGGCAAAGATACCGGCGCCCAGGGCAAGAATTCCAACGAAAAAGACATCGTCTTGGCCGTCGGCAAGCTCCTGGAAAAGGAACTCGAAAAAGAAGGCTTCAAGGTCAAAATGACCCGCGACAAGGACGTGTTCATTGAACTCGGCGAACGCGCAAACCTCGCCAACCAATGGGACGGCGACCTGTTCATCAGCCTGCACTGTAACGCCATTGACGCAAGCCCCGAGCGCAAAAAGCAAATCAAGGGCTACCACGTGTACGTGCTCCGCGCCCCCGAAAGCGAAGAAGACAAGGCGATTGCCCGCCGCGAAAACAAGGTGGCCACGCTCTACGGCGAAAAGAACGCCAAGGAAGAACTTTCCCCGCTTGAATGGTTCAAGCTCGAAGCCCGCTTGGAAAAGTACAAGCAGAACAGCTACATGTTCACCGAACAAATGCTCAAGGCCTTCGACGACGGCAAAATCAAGCGCCAGGGCGGCGGCGTCGGTGGTGCAGGCTTCATGGTGCTCGTAGGCGCCTTAATGCCCGCAGTCCTTTTTGAAATCGGCTTCATCAGCAACCCCGAAGAAGAAGCCTATATGATCACGACTAAGGCTCAAGAAGACATCGCTAAGCGAGTTTCAAAAGCCGTCAGCATGTACAAGGAAGCCGTCCACAACTACCGCGAAACGCTCGGGCGGTAAGCCACCCATAGCGCAGCGTTACTAGTTAAAAGTATTCGTTAAGCACAAAAAAAACCGACTGCACTTGGCAATCGGCTTTAAACTTTACTCAAAGGGAGCCTGCGACCGAGCTCACACCCCAAAGGGCGTAGCCCGACCTCAAGCCTCTATTCAGCGTCCAAGTCGGCTTCGTCGATTTCGGCGTTGTGATAAACGTCCTGAACATCGTCGTGGTCTTCGAACTTGTCGATGAGCTTGAGGAGCTTCTGGGCATCTTCGTGGCCGAGCTTCACCGGGTCGTTAGCGACGTAGGTGATTTCGGCGCTCATCATTTCGATACCGGCAGCTTCGAGAGCCTTGGAAACAGCATCGAAAGCTTCCGGAGAGGTGGAGATTTCATGCACGCCGTCTTCGGTGGACATGTCTTCGGCTCCGGCTTCAAGAACAAGGTCCATCACCTGGTCTTCCGGATACTTTTCAGCATCGACGACAATCACGCCCTTGTAGGTGAAAGCCCAAGAAACGGAACCGGATTCGCCCATGGAACCGTTGTTCTTGTTGAAGATGTTGCGGATTTCAGCAACGGTACGGACCTTGTTGTCGGTCAGGCACTGCACCATGATGGCAATGCCACCCGGGCCGCGTCCTTCGTACAGCGGTTCCGTCATTTCGGTACCGGAGTTAGCACCCGTACCCTTGGCGATAGCGCTTTCAATGTTCTTGGTCGGAAGGCTCTGGCTCTTGGACTTAAGAATAGCAGCACGCAGACGCGGGTTCGCATCCGGGTTTCCGCCGCCAAGCTTAGCAGCAATAGAGATTTCCTTGATCAACTTGTTCCAAGCCTTGGCGCGAGCAACGTCAGTCTTGGCTTTCTTGCGTTTGGTGGTGGCCCATTTGGAGTGACCGGACATAGATTACCTCTAGTTTTTAGATTAAAAAATCGACCTAATTCGGAATTCGGATTTCGGAATTTTTATCAGCTAACAACTCCTAATTCATAATTCCGAATTCTGAATTTACTTGTTCTTGAGTTGGCAACGGCGCTTTTCCTTGACGCTAAGACTCGGATCGTCGCATTCATCGCCTGAAACTTTTTTCTTTTTTTTCTTCTTCTTGGTCGGAGCAGTTTCTTCGTCAGCAGCATCAACGCGGCGCTTGCGCTTGTTCATCGTTGATTCTTCTTCGGCTTCGACTTTTTTTTTCTTTTTTTTCTTCGGAGCAGCTTCTTCTTCGCTAGCTTCTACACGGCGCTTGCGAGTGGTAATGGTAGCCTCTTCCTCGGGCTTCTTTTCAGCCTTTTTCTGCAGAGTGCGGAGTTTAGCCTTGTCGAGCGGGTCGGCGGAGGCCCTGGTAATGGCCTTGTCATACTTACCGCCCCACACGTTACCAAGAAGCGAACCGGATTCCAGAGCATCCTTCAAAATGCCCATGGCCCATTCATCATTTGCCGGCGGCAAAAGCTTAAAGCGCAGGTTACGGATTCGGGTCGGTTCGTCTTCAAAGTAGAGCATCATGTCAAAGAAGCCCACCTGATATTCCTTGTTGTCGGAGCCAACGGCTGTAGACGGAACATAGGCAAGCATCGCATAGACATCGCCATCGAAAAGGCCCGTGATCAAGGCATCGCCGTCACCGCCCGGGGCCTGCACTTCACCGTCAGCCTGGAAAGCCCACGGAGCGACATCCACCGTCAAGCGGAACTTGTGATAACCCTTATTGGCCTTTTTCAGCTTGAGCAGCGCACCCGAAAAAGCCTGGAACTCAGGCTCCAGCGTCTGCGCCGAACAAACCGCGACAAAAACCAAACAAAGCAACACTATAAGTTTTTTCATAGGAACCTCCCTTTGAAAAGCTTATTAATTCTTGAAGAACAGAGCCTTGGCTGCCTCAAACATCGGGTCCTTTTCATCCGGGTTGCGGCATTCCGTATAAATGCGCACCTTCGGTTCGGTACCGGACGGGCGGACGAGCATCCAGGAGTCGTCGTCGAAAATGACCTTCACGCCGTCGAGCGTCAAAAGCTGCTTCACGGTCTTCTCGTTATTGCCGACCATGACCTTTGCACCCGGCTGGGCGATGGTAGCGATGGCGTCGACCTTGGCCTTCAGCGGGGCACCCACGAGAGACTTGTCCACTTCGAAGCCCGAACGGGTCGGGTAGAAGCGGCCATATTCTTCGTACAGGGCGTCGAGGTATTCGCCGAGGTTCTTGCCAGTCACCGCCATGATTTCGAGAGCGATGAGGAGGCCGAACTGGGCATCCTTTTCGAGCGTGTTGTTCAGGCCAGAGATACCGTCGGATTCTTCGAAAGCGATGAGAGCCTTCTGCTTGGCGTTACGGGAAAGCCAGGGGCGGAAGTTCTTGAAGCCCACCGGAGTTTCCATCACAGGCACGCCGAGCTTTTCGGCGATGATGTTCACAAAGTTAGAGGTCGCAACGGACTTGGCCACGCAGCCCTGTTCCTTGCGCCAGGTAGCCATGTAGTGGAAAGCGATAGCGCCGAACTGGTTCATATCGATTTCGCGAGTGCCGTCGTAGAAGCGGATACGGTCACCATCCGGGTCAAAAATGGCACCCAGGCGGAACCAGGACTTGCTTTCGTCCAGCACCTTGCGGACCTTTTCCAGGTTCTTGCTGGACGGTTCGGGGGCGATGCCACCGAACAGGGAGTCGTCTTCGTTGCGGAGCGTAATGAGGCATTCCGGATTGTCGAGGAGAGCGGCCGGGCGGCGACGGGTAGAACCGTGCACGTGGTCGCACACGAGAGTGAGGCGACCCTTCTTGATGAAGTCCTTGATGCGGTCGAACTTGATGGTGCCCTGCTTGACCAAGAATTCCTTGTAAATCTTGAGGGAGTCGATCAATTCCCAGTCGACCTTGCCCACCGGTTCAAACTTCCAGGTGGCCATCATTTCGTTGCTGAGCTTGGTGATCACGTTCGTGATTTCCGGACCGGCAGGACCGCCGTCAGCCGGGTTGAACTTGATACCGTTGTAGTGGCTCGGGTTGTGGCTCGGAGTCATGTTGATGGAGCAGGCGGCACCGAGCATTTCGATGCAGGCGCTGAATTCCGGAGTCGGCATTTCGCCACCGTAGTAGACCTTCACGCCGGCCTTGGCGAACTGGTCAGCCACAGCTTCGCAGAATTCGTGACCGAGCAAACGGTTGTCGTGACCCACGACCACGCCGCGCTTCTGGAGTTCGGCAAAATCCTTCACGCCGAGAGCTTCGAACAATTCAGGAGTAGCTTCCTTATAGAGGCGGACGATTGCGGCACCCACCACCTGCAGATTGCGGAGGGTGAATTCAGAACCGATTTCGCCGCGCCAGCCGGACGTACCAAAGCTCACCTTGGCGGGCTCCTGGGAGGTCAGTGCGACCTGCTTTACCTGTTCGACCAGGCCCATATCGGTAGCCGGGTTGAATTCGGGGGACTGGATCTTTTTCCAAATCTGCGTAATGTTTTCCATAAGGGTTCCTGTGTTTAAATTTTTACGCGTAAAATTTAGAAAAAAGACGATTGACGATTGACGATTGACGATAGAAAAAGAGGTGCGGGACGAGTGTTTTGGGGATTTAAGGGGGGAAGTCTCCCCCTCGGCGGCACTGCATTGCCACCTACCCCCTCTAGCGGCCCCCCCCGCAACGCCCCACAAAATCATATTACAGATTTTGTTAAATTACGAACATGAATCATTTTTTATACAAAGTATTCTTTTCCTTGATTTTCCTCTCAACATTCTGTTTTGCCCAAAACGAGCCCCCAGTAAAACAGGAAGTCGATTCTGCCGCCTACTACGAACAACTGTACCAGTACAATCTGGACAAGTACAATTTTGACAAGAAAGCCGCGAACATAGCCTTGATTACAGCAGGGGTCTCTGTAGGACTGGCGATGGTGTCAGGATTTTCAATCACCTTTTACGTTTTCGAACAATATTCCGAAGACAACAAAAGTCCGCTTTCCATGTCACACCCATGGGCAGTCACAACATTTATATTATGCGGCATCGGGGCCACCTCTGCCTTTGTTTATGGCGGATTTGAAATTGCGGCCGCGATACGAAAGAGCAACTACTCGAATTACAATATACGGCGAAAAAAATACTCCGTACGGCAAACTACAAAAGTTGGTTTCGCCCCGATTATAGACCCGATAAACAAAACTTACGGCGGAGCATTAGCACTAAACTTTTAAATTGAATTGCACGAAAGAGATTTCTTAGACGCAAAGTGTAAAACACAGCATTGAGAGCAATAATCAGAGTACATTTTCTAAGTTCTAAGTTCTAAGTGCTAAGTTCTAATACTATATTTTAGTCACTATGCAGATTACTAACGCTTCTCAACTTACTGGTGTTTTCCCCGCGTTGTTCACCCCGCTCAAGAACGACGATCCCAAGAACCTTCGCAACTCCATCGACTACGAAAAGATGGGCAAGATGATCGACGACGTGATTGCTAACGGCGCAAGTGGCGTGCTCCCTGCCGTGACCACGGGTCAGAGTGCGACGGTTTCTCCGCAGCAGCACCTGGATGTCATCAAGTTTACGCTCGACTATGTGGACGGCCGCGTGCCCGTGATTGCCGGTGCCGGTTCCAACTGCACTCGCGAATCCATCGAGATGATCGAAAATGTCCAGAAGATTGCCCCGGTGGCAGTCCTCTGCGTCACGGGTTACTACAACAACCCGCCGCAAGAAGGTCTTTTGAAGCACTACCGCACGCTCAGCAGCGAAACGGGCGCCAAGATCGTGATTTACAACGTTCCGGGCCGTACCTCCAGCTACGTGCACCCCGACACCTTGATTGAACTTGCCGAAGACAAGAACATCATCGGCCTCAAGCAGGCTGTGGAATTCGGCTTTGGCGAAAAGTTCCACGAAGACACGATGCGCGTGATCAAGGAAACCAAGGGCAAGGACTTCGCCGTGATGAGCGGTGAAGACGGCTTGTTCGCCGACCTCCTCGAGATGGGCGGCACGGGCCTCATCAGCGCTTCGGGCAACATTCCTGAAGCCACGAAGACGTTCGTGGACCTGTACAAGGCATTCCAGGCCGGCGACAAGGAGAAGGCGCACAACCTGCAGAAGAACGCCCGCGACTTCATCGACATCACGTTCTGCCGCAAGAACCCGATTCCGCTGGGCACGCTGTTCAACAGCCCGCTGTTCCAGCCGCTCGTGAGCGTGAAGGATACCGCAAACGGTGCAGACGCTGTCGCCCGCATCATGAAGTTGATTGAAGAAAAGGCCCCGAGCCTCAAGAAGTATCACGTATAGGAATGAGCTCGCACCTACGGTGCTTTGAGGAATGAGGTCGCACCCTGCGGGTGCTCTGAGGTAAAATACAATACGAGAAGTTTTGCCCAAAGGGAGCCTCTGGCGACCGACCTCAAAGCGAAGCGTGCCCATAGCCCAAACCTTTTTTTCCAGGAGAATCCAATGGCTAAGATTCAGAAATCCATCAGTGACGAAATCTGCGACTACCTCAAGAAGCAGAAACTCTCCCCCATTCCCGTTCAGACTTTGAACGAAGACATGGAAACGACCCGCTACTTCGGTGGCGACCTCAAGGAATTCATTGCCGCCGCCAAGACTCTCGGCGCCAAGGGAATCTTTGTTGAAACCCTGTACCTCGAAGAAGACGAATTCTACTACGACAGCGGCATGGACGACGAAGAATACATGGCCCTGTACGGTGACGAAGAATGCTGCAACGGAGAATGCAAGTGCGGCAAGTGCGACGACAAGAAGAGCAAGAAAAAGGCCAAGGATGACGACAGCGATGTCGACGCCGTTTACTTCGAACCCGAAGACCTCGACGGTCTCGACCTCACTCTCCTCAAGCCGCAGATGGCCAAGTACCTCGACCGCGTGGGCGAAGCCTGCGGCGCACGTCTGACCGTTCCGGGCGTTGACCACCTCGAAGTCGAAATCTTCGCTGACTGGTACGACGACTTCGCCGAACTCGTAGACGAAGCCTCTGAAGCAATCGAAATCGACCCGACCGACGCCCTCCGCCAGGCTCAGGCTATTTTCGAAGCCGAAGAAGCTGAACTCGCCAAGGCCGAAGACAAGAGCGTCAAGAAGATTGCGGTACACCCCCCGAAATCTTCTAGCAAGAAGGCTTCCAAGAAGAAGTAATTCTTCCAAGCAAACAAAGCGTTTGCATACAAGCTAAAAGGCCGCGACATTGTCGCGACCTTTTTTGCAATAGCACAAATTAGCCTGCGTTTATAAAAAATCGGATTAGCGAATCAATCCATCAAAAACGCTGAATAATCAAGCAAGACAAGGCGCGAGTCCCCGTAGCGTACTAAAACGTACGTGAGGGGACGAGCAACGCTGTATTGCGCAGATTAATCTGCGTTTTTACCCGTGATAAAGCTTACTCGTTTGATAAGTAGGTTCCGTAGTCAAGTTCACACCCAAGCGGCGGAACACGCCCACGTCGACCTGCGAAAGAATCACGCTGGAATGCACTTCGCAGTGGCGAAGTTCCGGGAGCTTTTCCATGGCAATTTTCGCGTTATAATCCGTGAGGGCGCAAACAGAGAGTGCCACGAGGACTTCATCCATGTGCAGGCGCGGATTCTTGTGGCCGAGCTGCTTGGTCTTCAGGTTCTGAATCGGTTCAATCACCATCGGCGAAAGCAGACGCACTTCGTCAGGGATACCGGCCAAGTGCTTGAGAGAATCCAGAAGCATTGCAGAAGAGGCGCCAAGCAGCGAGGACGTTTTACCCGTAATGATAGCGCCATCGTTCAGTTGGATTGCTACAGCCGGGCCTTCGGATTCTTCGGCCTTCTTGACGGCAGCCGCAATCACGGGGCGGTTTGCTGTACTGATCTGGGCCTGTTCCATAATCAGTTCCTGCTTGTAAACTTGGTCCTTGTCGGCGTTGCCCTTACGCACGTCGCAAAGCGTGTTGTAGTAACGGCGGATGATTTCTTGCTTGGCCGCTTCGCAAACGGCATCATCATCGACAATGCAGTTGCCAGCCATGTTCACGCCCATGTCCGTCGGGCTCTTGTACGGAGATTCACCGAGAATGCGGGTAAACAGGGCGTTCAGCACCGGGAAGATTTCTACGTCGCGGTTGTAGTTGATAGTCGTCTGTCCGTAGGCTTCCAAGTGGAACGGGTCAATCATGTTCACGTCGTTCAAGTCGGCGGTGGCGGCTTCGTATGCGAGGTTCACCGGGTGCTTGAGCGGAATGTTCCAAATCGGGAAGGTTTCGAACTTGGCGTAGCCGGCCTTCACGCCACGCTTGTTTTCGTGGTAAATCTGCGAAAGGCACACAGCCATCTTTCCACTTCCAGGACCCGGTGCCGTCACCACCACAAGTTCGCGAGAGGTTTCGACAAATTCATTCTTGCCGTAACCGTCGTCGCTCACTACCAGCGGAATGTTGCTCGGGTAACCCGCAATCGGGTAATGACGATAAACCTTGAGGCCAAGATCTTCAAGCTTTTTCTGATAGGCAACAGCACTCGGCTGTTCCTGCCAGCGGGTCAGCACCACGGAACTCACATATAGACCATAGCCACGGAAGGCATCAATCAGGCGCAAGACATCTTGATCGTAGGTAATGCCCAAGTCACCACGGACCTTGTTCTTTTCGATATCGCCGGCGTTAATGGCGATAATGACTTCGGCCTTGTCCTTGAGCTTTTCAAGCATGCGGATTTTACTGTCGGGCGCAAAGCCAGGCAACACGCGGGATGCGTGATGGTCATCGAACAGTTTTCCGCCAAATTCCAGATAAAGTTTTCCGCCGAACTTCGCAATGCGCTCGGCAATCTTTTCGGACTGCGTCCTCAGGTACGCGTCGTTATCAAACCCTACTTTAAACATCTTTTTTGTCCATCTAAAAAATCATAAAAATTATCTGCACAAAAATAAAAAAAAGAACGTCATTGCGGGTAATGCTATGACGTTGCAATCTACCATGAAGAGCACGGCAAGGCTCTAATTAGTTACTTTGGCTCCAATCGATTGAATAATCGTTCCGATAATTTCATCATGCCCATTCTTCATGCGCACTTTGTTTTTATACATGAGCGCATCGGCTCGTTCAAAGACAGACGAAACATCCTTGTCATGTTCCTTGTCAAATACAGAAATTCCACAAGCAACCACAACCTTATGTTTGTCAGCGTTTTTCTCAATCGCTTCAGTAAATTCCTTTTCCAGCTTTTCACGGTTTTCAAAATCGGAACCACGCAGAATCGCAACAAATTCATCGCCACCAATACGGAACACCGGGCTATGGGCAAAAATCTGGCACACAAGCCTACTGGCCGAGCGAATATATTCGTCACCGGCAATGTGCCCCAGCGTGTCGTTCACCGTCTTTAAACCGTTTACATCGCACAAGGCAATCGCGAATTTCACATTTTCGCCCGACTGGATTTGCTGGTTCAGTTTAGATTCAAATTCACCATATGCGGTCTTATTCTTAATCCCGGTCAAATCGTCGCGGCGCGCCTTTTCGTAAGCAGCACTCACCTCTTCCCTGATTTTTTGTTCGCGGCGAACCTGAGCATCAATATTGGTCACGCTGATAACAACATGCTTTTTATCGGCATAAACCGCCACCATGTTTACATACAAAGGTCCCTTCGGAGTGTTCAGGCGGTACGTCAACGAAAACACGCCATTATCATCAAGTTCCTTTAAAAGCGTACGCCTATCCAAAGCATTCACAATCAAGGGAATATCTTCTTTGTAAACGACGTTTAAAGCATCCTTTTTCAGCTGGTTAAAGAAATCTTCGCCTTCGAGCGCCACGCTCAATTCGCAGAACACCCGTTCACTCTTGTACAGCGCATAATGGTTCGTATCCAAATCGACCATATAAAGGGCATCGTAGCGTTCGGCAAGGGCCATCACGATTTGGCCATAAAGTTCGCTCTTGGTCGCTTTTTGTTCAAGAGCCAAGCGTTCACGTTCCTGGGTATCGATATTGGTCACACCGATAATCAGGTAATTGCGTTGTTCCGCACGCCCAAGAACCACCTTTATGGAATACCAGACAGGTTTATCCCCTGCCATAATACGGTACTTTCCACTAAAGGCTTTACCGTCTTGCACCGAGGCGACCAAGGATTCCTTATTGGCCATGTTTTGAGCAAACCATTCCCTGTCGTCTTTATAAATAACCGTTTCGAGGTTTACTCGGGAATCCGTCCAAAAATTGCTGGTTTCACTCAATTCCAGATTTTTATGATTCCCGCCAAATGCGAACATGGCATAGTTGTCACTTTCGATATCGACAAAAAACACGCACTCGTAATCGAGCGATAGAGCAAGCGACACATCTTCAATAGATAAAAGCGAATTCATAAACAGGTCCAAAGCAAAATCAAGATATCTTTAAAATAACATTATTTTAACAAGAGGGCATTGCAAATAGAATTTTCCTACAAAAAAATCTAGATAAAGCCGCCTTCCGACAAGAGAATGCACATACGTTCACTTCGAATTGCGTTTTAAGCGCCCTAAACCCCATTTATGTCTTGATTGTAATTTTCTTGGAAAGCAATAATAAGGAATTTTACTCCACCATATCTCGCAAAATTTCTACCTTTGAGTGCAAATTTTCCCCAATCACTCAAGGAGTATTTATGGGCGGCTTTTGCGGTGTTGTTTCTAAAGAAGATTGCGTAAGCGACCTCTTCTTCGGAACCGACTACCATTCTCACCTGGGAACCCACCGTGGCGGTTTGGCGGTTCTCAAGTCCAACGGACATTTCCATCGTTCGATCCACAACATCCAGAACACCCCGTTCCGCAGCAAGTTTGAGCATGACCTGCCCTCTTTTGCCGGAAACGTAGGCATCGGTGTTATCTCGGATACGGACCCGCAGCCGCTCGTCATGACCTCCAAGCTCGGCACGTTCGCTATCGTGACCGTCGGCTTGATTACGAACATCGAAGAAATCAAGAACGAGCTGTTCAAGAACAACTGCATGCAGCTCCAGTACTCTACGACCAGCGGAATGGTCGGACCGACCGAAGTGGTATCCGCCTTGATTGCCACGCAAGATTCTATTGTCGAAGGTCTCAAGTACGTACAAGAGAAAATCAAGGGAAGCTGCTCTGTTCTTTTGATGGACGAAACCGGCAAGTTCTACGCAAGCCGCGACAAGTGGGGCCGTACGCCGATCGTACTCGGCAAAAAAGACGGCGCCATGATCGCCCTGCAAGAAAGCTGCGCTATCCATAACCTCGGCTTTGAATACGTCCGCGACATGGGGCCGGGCGAAATCGCCGAACTCACACCGGACGGCGACAAGACTCTCGTCGCCCCGGGCAAGAAGATGGCAATATGTTCGTTCCTGTGGGTTTACTACGGTTACCCGGCATCCACTTACGAAGGCCGCAATGTGGAAATGACCCGCTACCGCTGTGGTTCCGCACTCGCAAAGCGCACCCCCACCGAAGCCGACGCCGCCTGCGGCATTCCTGACTCCGGTACGTCTCACGCCCTCGGTTACGCCCACGAAGCCGGCATCAAGTTCGCCCGCCCGTTCGTGAAGTACACGCCGACTTGGGCCCGCTCCTTTATGCCGCAAGACCAGAAGCAGCGCGAACGCGTGGCTTCCATGAAGCTGATTCCGATTCCGGGACTCATCAAGGACCGCCGCCTTGTGTTCTGCGACGACTCTATCGTGCGCGGCACGCAGCTCGGTAAGCAGGCCCAGAAGCTTTATTCGCTCGGCTGTAAAGAAACCCACATGCGTATCGCATGCCCGCCGCTCGTTTACCCCTGCAAGTTCATCAACTTCTCCCGTTCCAAGAACGAATACGACCTGATTACCCGTCGCTATATCCGCGACCAGGAAGGCGAGAATCCCGATTTGGATAAGTACACCGACCCGGATGGAGACGCCTACAAGGGCATGGTGGAATACATACGCCAGAAGCTGAACCTCACGACGCTTGCGTTCCAGCGCATCGACGACCTGATTCACGCTATCGGCCTCCCCGCCGACCAGCTCTGCACCTTCTGCTGGAGCGGTAAGGACTACGCCGAAACGGGTGACTGCTACCATTGTCCATGTCACGGAGACGACAGCGACAAAGAATAAAAAGCAGTAAAATCACCGATTTTAGCCCAAAAACAACGTTTTTGGGCTTTTTTCGTGCTATAAACGCCACAAATTCTAATTAATTTGTTTGTAAAGAACGGAAAAATTTTACATTCCGTCCTTTACACACAAGATTTTTTTTGCTATCTTTGGCCCAAAACAATAAAAACAAACCCCATTTTCCCTGAAAAACGGGAAAATAAACAAATAAGAGGTTAAAATGGCAACCGTTATCCGTCTCGCTCGTTTCGGCAAGCGTCACAACCCCATCTACCGCGCCGTGGTGATTGACTCCCGCAAGGCTCGCGACGATAGCTTTATCGAACAGGTGGGTTTCTACAACCCGAATTCCAAGACTCCTGAAATCAAGTTCGAACAGGAAAAGGTCCTCAAGTGGCTCCAGACCGGTGCACAGCCGTCTGACACCGTTCGCAGCCTCCTCAAGAAGGTCGGCATCATGGACCTGTTCCACGAAATCCGCGCTGGCCGTTCTATCGAAGGCAAGACCGCTACTCCGCGTGCAGAAAAGGCCAAGAAGGCCAAGCTCGGTCCTAAGGCTCTCGCCAAGATCGAAGCTGAAAAGGCTGCCAAGGAAGCTGCCGCTGCTGAAGCTGCTGCCGCTGCCGAAGCACCGGCCGCTGAAGCTCCTGCCGCCGAAGCATAATTTTCGCTTGAAAAGAAACCTCGTGCCGACCACACAAATTGGCACGGGGCTTTTTTGTCTAGCTAAAGCCGCTTGAACCAAGGTAACCACCTTCCGCTGATTCAAAACCCCACTAAGTCTTTCATGTCTGAGTCCGAAGATTACATCACCGTATGCCAGCTCATGCGCACGCATGGCGTCAAGGGATACATCAAGGCGATGCCGCTCACTCACGACCTTACGCGTCATGAGAAGCTCAAGGACGTGATGCTAAAGAAGACCAATGGTGAACAGGTCCAATTGACTCTGGAAGATTCCAGGCTTGCAAACAATCTGTGGTTATTAAAGTTCAAGGGGTATGACACGCCGGAATCCCTGGTACATTTCGTCAATGCAGACGTAATGATTCCCGAATCGGAGAGGCTTCCCGCCCCCGAAGGTGAATATTACCTGGACGATCTTATCGGGTTCCGCGTAAAACTGGAAGACGGCCGCGACATAGGCGTAGTTCTTGAAGTCGAAGAACTGCCTACCGTGAATGCGTTTCACGTCAAGTTCGACGCAGCCTTCCAACGCGAATTTTCCGCGAAAACAATCCTCGCCCCCTGGATAGACGACTGTGTCTTGGACGTGGACGAAGATGGCAAGAACATCGTATTCAGCGCAGACTACCTAAAAAGCCTGTGCCCGGAGGAAAGGTGAAAATCGACTGCATCACCATTTTCCCCGAGATGTTTGCCCCCATGAAGCAATCAATCATGGGTCGCGCCCAGAGCAAGGGCCTGATGGAATTCAACACCGTCTACCTGCGCGACTTTGCCATCAACGATTACGGCCAGGTGGACGACGTGCCCTATGGCGGCGAACCGGGAATGGTCATAAGACCCGAACCGCTCGCAGCAGCCATTCGCAGCACGGGAGTCAAGGAAGACGGCGGTAAAGTCATCTACTTGACTGCTGACGGGGTTCCCTTTACCCACAAGATGGCCAAGGAACTTTCCAAGGAAAGCCACCTGGTGCTTGTCTGCGGGCACTACAAGGGAATCGACGACCGCATCCGCCAGTCCGAGGTCGACCTGGAAATTTCTATCGGCGATTTTGTCGTGAGCGGGGGAGAACTCCCTGCCATGCTCGTGACGGATGCCGTGGTGAGACTCCTGGACGGGGCTCTCGGCAACAAGGAATCCGGCGAAACGGACTCTTTTGCGCAGGGCGTACTGGGATGGCCGGTCTATACCCGACCTGAGGTTTTTGAAGGAAAAAAGGTCCCCGAAGTGCTCCTTTCGGGCCATCACGCGAACATTAAAGCCTGGAGGCGCCAAGAATCGTTAAAAAGAACGCAAGAAAGACGCCCAGACATCTTTAAAAATCTTGAAGAAGATACTAAATTTGGCATCAAATAAAAACGAGGTACACAAATGTCCCTGAACATTGAAGCAATCCACAACGAAAACTTGAAGACCGACCTTCCTGAACTCCGCGCTGGCGACACCGTCACCGTGAACGTGAAGGTGATCGAAGGCACCAAGGAACGTATCCAGCCGTTCAAGGGTGTTGTGATCCAGAAGAAGAACACCGGTATTTCTGCAACTCTCACCGTTCGCAAGATGTCCGGCTCCGTGGCCGTGGAACGTATTTTCCCGCTCCACTCCCCCCGCATCGATTCCATCGTGCTCGACCGCGCCGGTAAGGTTCGCCAGGCTCGCATCTACTACATGCGCGACCTCCGCGGTAAGGCTGCTCGTATCGACGAACGTCAGGCTTAATCAGCTTAACACTCGAGGAACATGACCTCGCGTCAACAATTAATCCCGCCCACGCATCAAAGCGTGAAGGCGGGTTTTGTTGTTTATTCACCCGGGAGCGAATACCGGAGCATCGTTATCCTTGAAGAAGGAGAGTTGATTGCCCGCGAAGTCACGCCCCCGCATTCCGTTGTGTTCACCATGCGACCGGGAGACCTGGTCGGAGTGGCCGCCCTCCTTGAACGAGAACCATTCAAGTATGAACTTTCGGCCAGCAAGGATTCCAAGATCACGCTCGTGACCGAAGAGTGCATGGAATCCGAACTCAAGCGGCTCCCGCTTTGGCTGTTGGCGCTGATTCGCAGCCTTTCTGCAAAGACTCACTTGCTGAAGCGCGCCGCTATAGAGACTCGCGTCAGGAACACTCTCAAGAGTCTCGCCGAATACTTGAGCCATAAATCCAGCGACACAGAATTCAATCTCGCCGAACTGCTTCGGGAATTTTCTTTCCTGACCAAGATTTCAACCACGGCCGCACAAGAAGATTTCAAGTCGCTTTTACGCAGGCACTTGATCAAGCTTTCGCAAAAGAACGGCCGCGTGTTCTGCAAGATTGTCGACCCGGAACTCCTGCACATTTTCACGGACTACATCCGTGCTCAAGAAACCGAAACGGAATTCGCGCCCTACAGGCTGAGCATTGTGCAGAAAAAAATTCTCGTGTTTTTGTCGGCCATGGAAGTTTCGCCCGAAAAGACTGGCCCCGACTGGATCAGTTACATTCACGAGAAGTTCCCTGACGCCGACGTTTCGCAATGGATTAGTTTGTTGCAAATCCAGTGGTTCGTGAAATCCGACCCGAAGAATCCTGATTGCGATCTCTTCAAAATCAATAAAGCCAAAGTCCAATATTTCTTGAAAGCGCTACGCTACGAGACCAACATTCGAGGGGTGCTATGACGCTTGAAGAAGGACAGATCTTATTCCGCGAAGGCGCCCCAGGCGAAAATCTTTATGTGGTGCGCGACGGCGAGCTGCAGGGCAAGAGCACGCTCGGCACCGCCATCAACACTTACGGTCCGGGCGCTTTAATTGGCGAACTCGCCTTTTTGAAGAAAGAACCATACACCGAAACCATTACCGCGACTGAAGACTGCGAGCTGATCGAAATCACGCCCGACGCCCTGGAGGAATCGCTGGAACAGGAACCCGCCTGGTTCAGGTCTATTATTTCGTTCCTGACAGGGCGCTTGCAGATTGCCGGCGAGAATAAACGCAAAAGCGACAAGATCAAGGCTCTTCCGAGCCTGCTCTACATTCTGGATTCGCTTTCGTCTCGCGTCAAGGCAAACGAAGAGACCAAAGTCTCACACGCCGAGGTCATTGACGGAGTCGAAAAGCTTTTCAACCTTTCGAAAGACAACATCGAAGACTTGCTGAAGATTCTTGAAGAACTCGAAGTCCTTAAAATTTTGGGCGAAGAGATTCACGTAAAGAACGCCAACGTGGTACACTTGCTATACGAATCCATCCGGTTCCGCGCGCGTTACAGGAAGACTCCCCCGCAGATTCTTTCGATGACCGAACAGATGGTCTTGAATGCCGTCATCAAGACGGTCCAGCAAAGTACGGAACCGCTCAAGAACGGAGCATTTACTGTCAACACCGAATCGCTCCTGAAAGTCGGCAAGCGCGCCATGTTCGGCGCCACGCTTACCTTGCGTACGATGCTCCCGCTCCTGGAACGCAAGCTTTTGAATGCGTCCGTTCCGCTTGGAGACGGAACCGTTTTGCCCGAAATCGAGGCCATTCCGTTCTTCTTTGGCGATTTCGACACTATCCTTGATTTGATGGAACTGAACCGCATTTACCCGCTGCTCGACAAGAAACTGGTATAGCGGCTGCGCCGCAATGTGGAGTGTGAAATGTGAAATGTGGAATGACTTATTTCACATTACACATTACACATTTTCTATATTTTAAGCCGAAAATCAACTAACCCCCTAGCAGGTATAAACATGAAACTTTCCGCACTTCTCGTGACCCTTTCCTCCATAGCCGCCTTCGCCGAAGAAGCCGCTCCCGAACAGCAGCCGAGCGCCATTGGCAGTTTCTTGCCGCTCATCCTCTTGTTCGTAGTAATGTGGCTCTTCTTTATCCGCCCGAAGAACAAGGAAATGAAGAAGATGGAAGAAATGCGTAAAGCACTCAAGAAAGGCGACAAGGTGATTACCACCGCCGGTATTATCGGCACCGTCACCAACATTGACGAAACCGGCACCACGGTTTCCGTGCGCACGGGTTCTACCACCATCATCGATTTTGAAAAGTCTGCCATTCTCCGCGTTCTGAACGCAGAAACTGCCCCGGCCGCCAAGACCGAAGAAAAGAAGTAATCCATGGCTCTTCTAGAAATCAAAACTTACGGCGATCCGGTGCTCCGCAAAAAGTGCGAGCCCATCACCGAGATTACGCCCGAACTGCGTCAGCTCGCCAAAGACATGCTCGAAACCATGTACGACGCTCCGGGTTGCGGCCTTGCCGCTCCGCAAATCGGCAAGAACATCCGCTTGGTCGTGATTGACACCGCTATTCCTGGCGAAGAGGACCCGCGCCCTTACATCATGTTCAACCCCGAATGGGAACCTGAACCCGATGCAAAGCCGGTGCCTTACGACGAAGGCTGTCTTTCTGTGCCAGATATTTTCTGCAACGTGATTCGCCCCGACAAAGTGTGCGTACGCTTTTTCGACATCAATGGCGAACCTCAGGAACTGCATGATTGCGACGGACTCTTTGGCCGCTGCATTCAGCACGAAACGGACCATCTGAACGGCGACCTGTTCGTAGACAAGATTTCGACTGCTGACCGCACCATGAACCAGTCTAAACTGCGCAAAATGGCTAAGGACACGCAGGCGAAGTTGAAGAAACATTAATTCTGAATTCGGAGTTCGGATTTCGGAATCATTCTTCAGTAGTCAAGTCGAATGTTCAAAAGGGAAAAAATGGATTGTAAGAAGCATAACCTAGCTGCATTTATGCTAGAAACTATGCGACAAAGCAATCCTTTTTTCTTTTTCCCTATTTTTATTTTCTGCGCATCGTTTGCATTTGCAGACGACGATTTTGATTTGCCCGATGACGTGCAAAAAGCTGAAGTGCCAGCCAGCGCCGAAGAAGTTCCTGAAGGGCCTATAAACTTCGCGCCCATTGAAGAGACAACGACAAGCGAGCCTGCGCCCGCCAGCAACCGACCCGAAAATGTCAATTCCAGAAAGATCGCTCCTGCAACCTCTGCAAAGAGCGACACTTCTTATAAAGAAAAGAAAAAACTCACACCTCTGAATAATAGGTCAGCAAAGGCTATTGTCGATAGCTATTTACCCGTAGCAGATGAGCCCGTTACCGATGTGCCTGCCACATTCAAAGAGCATTTGATTCCCGAAGAATTGGACCGTCCGCTTCGCGTAGGGATTTATACCGGAGTCAAGGAACTCTACCTGAAATACCAAGGCGAAACCGTACGCGTCACACCGCACGGCAACATGGTGCGTTTTGAAGCCGACGGCAATTCTACCGAAGACATCGCCCACGAATTCAACAGCGAAGATGGCGGATGCCTCGCCGTCGCCGCCGACAAGAAAAGTCTCGGCAAGGCATGCTACCCCGGAAGCATCATGTTCCGCAATACAAACGGCAAACTCGACGCAATCAATTCGGTCGATGTCGAGGACTACTTGCGTGGAGTGATTCCTTACGAAATCGGCAAGCTGGACAGCAGCCGCATCGAAGCGTTAAAAGCACAGGCGGTGGCCGCACGCACTTACGCCTACAAGCATTTCAACAGCCGCGAATCCGTCGGCTTTGACGTATACGCCGACACCAAGGACCAGGTCTACAAGGGCCTGGAATCGGCAACACCGTTGACCGATGCCGCCGTCAAGGCGACCGCAGGTGTCGTGATGACTTACGGTGGCGAATTCATTATCGCCTACTACCATTCTACATGCGGTGGCGTTACCGAAACTCTTGCCACCTGGAATCGCGCAGACCTTCCGTACCTAAAATCGGTCCCGGACAAGCGCCCGAATGGCAAGCCCTGGTGCGATGAATCGAGCTACATCAAATGGGAGCGCCGCTTTGCCGACAAGGAAATCGCCAAGTTGTTCAAGGCGAACACCAACGAAGCAAAGGCTGTATTCGGCAGCACAAACGGAAAAGACTTCAAGAAAGTCAAATCCATCAAGATTAAAGACAAGTTAAAAAGCGGCCGAATCATGACGCTCCGAGTCGAAACCGACAAGGGATATTTTGACGTTCTGACGGACCGCACTCGCTGGCTATTCAAGAAGGCCGGCACCATTCTGCCGTCTTCTTTCTTTACCGTAAAGAAAGAAGGCAAGGAATGGGTTGTTACAGGCACCGGATTTGGGCACGGCGTGGGCATGTGCCAAATGGGAGTGCGGGCTCGTGCCCAGGCCGGGCAAAGCTACCAAGAAATCTTAAGCCATTACTACCAGGGAATCACTCTGGAAAAATTCGATCGGTAAAACGATGGAAGGCGTCCCCAAAAAGCCGCTACTTGTCGTGATTAGCCAAGGTTGTGCAGCCAACTTTGGCGATGGCGAAAAGATTGCGCGGGTATTCGCAGACGAATACCACGTTGTCTTTGGAATGACCGAAACCCAAACAAACGAGGCGCAACTACCCCAGGCATTCGTGCTGAACGTTTGTACCGTAAAAGGGAACGCAGGAGCGCTCAAGCTACTGCGCGAAACCTTAAGTACAGCTCCCGAAGCCAAGATTTTCATTACAGGGTGCGCCCCGAAAGACTTTAGAGATGAAGTCGCAAAAATCACCGACAAGGTGGTATTCACAAGTTTGAAAGAACTCGGACAAAAAACGGAGATCCCGGCTTCCCCGTTCCGAGGACCATATCCACTAAGCAGCAAAGCTGCAAGTGGCTATTGGCAAGGCCGGGATGACAACGATGGGAACAAGGCCCTGCGAGAATCACCGCTGGTGGGCATCGTAAACATCGAGGAAGGTTGCCTCGATGCATGCGCCTATTGCTCAACAAGGCTTGTCAAGGGCCGCCTACGCAGCTACCCTGCTGCAGACATTCTCCAGCAAGTAAAGCGTCTTGTAAACGACGGCTGTATCGAAATCCAGTTGACCGGACAAGATTGCGGCTGCTACGGATTCGATACCGGCACCAACCTCGCCGAACTTGTGCAACAGATTCTGGCCGAAGTCCCGGGCAACTACAAGATGCGCCTTGGCATGGGAAACCCGCGCCACATGATGCAATACCTGGACAAGCTCATTGAATGCTTTAAAGACGACCGCGTCTATAAATTCATTCACTTGCCCGTGCAAAGCGGTAGCGAAAACATTCTTAGAGCAATGAACCGCAAGCATTCCGCCGCCGACTACGTGATGCTTGCCGAAGCGTTCAACCAGATTCCGCTATTCACGCTCAGCACCGACTTGATTGTCGGATTCCCCGGCGAATCGGAACAGGACTTCAATGACACACTCGACATTCTCGAAAAGACGCGCCCCACAGTTTGCAACATCACGCGCTTTGTGGCGCGCCCGAATACGCCTGCCTACCATATGGCCGGCGCCGTTCCCGACGAAATCAAGCACACGCGCTCGGCAACCCTTGCCGAAGCCTTCCAGAAGATTGCGACCGAAAATAACGCCCGCTGGATTGGCCTAACCGAAACCGTGGTCATCGAAAAGCCAGGCTACCGCAAGGGCACCTACATCGCCCGCAACGCCGCCTACCGCCCCGTCGCAATCACTAGCGACCGGCCGCTACAACCCGGCGAACGGTTCACCGTCACCATCACGGACGCCGAACCCTTCGCCCTAATCGGCCGCATCAACTAACCGGCATTCCCCTCGCACATCGCCTATTCGAGAACAAATACGAAAAAGCCCCGGCTTCGCCGAGGCTTTAAATCTTTTATGTAACGTGCCTACTACTTGTTCTTAGCGCGCTTGTAACCGCGTCTGTAAGTTTCAGAGGTACGAGAGTAGTAAACCGTCTGGGCATACGTACCGTTACCGGACTTGATGCAGGGACGATATGCTTCCTGAATGAAGGTCACCTGGTAAATGTAGGGACCCGTAGCAACGGCTCTACCATTCTGGGACACCGGATACATCTTGACAGAGATAAAGCCTGCACCCGTTTCACCATAGTACTTCGAACCATCGTCGCAGCTACCCTGAGCGGCACCCAAAGCGGCATGGAACTGATCTTCGTTCATGCTCTTCTGATACTGGCTCACAAAGTGACCCAAGTGGTCGAACACGCGAACGTTAATGCGGAACGGGCCCATCACCGGATAAGACACGCTGAAGCAGCTTTCCGTGCCGTTTGCAGAATAGCACATGGAGGTTGGGGATTCCTGGCCGCCCACATAAGCCTTAGTCACACCGTTCACAGAGCCATCGGCACTTGTCTGAGAGAACAGCTTCTTTTCGTCGCTCGTGAGGGCCAGCGGGTTGTTGTCCTTACCCACGCCACTCGGTACCGAGGTGAACAAGAGGTCGCCAGTGTAGTCCAACGGCAGTTCGCCATCGTGGCTTTCGGCAATATTGGTAAGAATGTTTGCCTGGTTGGTAAAGTCGGGGCGAACGATTGCAGAATCCAACACGAACGGAGAGATAATGGTCGGTGCTCTGAATTCAGCATTCGGCCAATCTTCCGGAGTATCCGGATAACCCACCACGGACTTACCCGAAGAAGACGTGATCTTGAAGGTCATCTTCTTGTTCCAAGCAATCAAGGAATTCCAGGTAGCCTCATCGATACCTTGAGCAGCATAGTCAGCCTTTTGGATCCCGTATTCGTCACTATTCACAAATTCCTGGTCATAGGGAGAGTTAAACGCAATCTTGTCGCCACCCACAATAATCGGGTTCTCGGCCACCTTGCCGTTTTCATCCATCAAGACACCTTCAAAGGTGTACTGCACGCCGGCAGAACCCATGCTCGCGCCTTCCTTGACGCTAGTGACATAATAGCCGTAAGTCTTGACAGTCTTGGTTCCCGTTGCCGGGTCCGTCTCTGTACGCATCACGATAATTGCCGGTACAGTCGACCCAAATGTGGCAAGATTCTGAACGGTTTCAGGATTCAAGGTCGTATTCAAGAACATCGTCACAGTCTGGTTGCCGTTGGAGTCAAGCTTTGCAGACACGCTACCGATAGCGGGCTGACCATAGCGAGACGGGGCAAGTTCAGAAAGGGAGCTGCGGATACGCAGGTTAGAGCCGTCAGACTGACGGTCTGCATAGAAGAAGTGCAAGTGGTGCCAAGAATCGTTCAACCAGGAACCATCGGCATCAAGCTTAACGGCGCAAGAATCGAGCAGCGGATCGCCTGCATGGCAGCCATGCCCCATCTGAGACAGGTAGTCCATATCGGCCGTACCGGCAGCAGCAAGGTGAGTACCACCCAGGTCAACCACCAACACGCCATCCACGAAAATCCACATGTCATCGTCACCGGTGAACTTAAAGACTTCTTTCTTGCCCTTCTTGTACTTGAATGCGGCATAACCCATCATGGTAAAGCCGTAATTGCGCAAGTGGCGAAGACCCATGTTACCATTTTTTCCGGCGCCACTCAATGCGGCAGCAATTGCAGCATCCGGGTTCTTCGGGCCACCACTGGCAAGCCATGCATTGCAAAGGGCTGACGTTTCGCTACCCAAGTAATCGGTCTGGGAGCTTGCCCACTGGTAACTATAAGGCGGACAGAAAATAGACAGCGACTGCGGGCCGAACTGATTTTCTTTCATGAACGGGAAAACAAGCGCATTATTATTCATGACGCGAAGCTGGTTGTCATCCAGGGAATCCAACGGGAAGTAACCGCCGTTGTTCCAGTTCCTGTCAATTTCAAAGTAAGCAGGATCAGCAGCATCCTTATCCAAGGTCAAAATGGTATTCGTGCGCATATTCGTGCCAGGGACATCTAAATACCACTGTTCAAAATAACCATTATCGCAAGCAGGACGATTTTTCTCAATAATCGGTTCATACATGTCGAGGGCGCACTTGGTCGGATCGTCAGCACTGCAATTACCCGGATCAGGCGGGAAGACTAGCTTCTGTTTCACCATGCCCGGAGTCGTATAAACAATCTGAGACCAGGAGTGAGTCTTACATGTCTTAGAGCAAGACTTCTGGTCGTCCTTCATTTTGGCACTCCAAGAGCCCGACGCATCGGAACAAAGGTCTGCCACCAAGCCACGCATCACCTTAAGGCCAAGCGGGTTCAACTTTGCATCGTAAGCGCAATCCTTGAATTCACCGTACCAAGCGTAACCCGTCTGGTCAATCACGCTACGCACATAGTCAGGCGTCGTTGACTCGGCGCCCGAAGGACTCTTGATATCGTGCGGATAACCGTTCACACCGACCGCAATGCCGTATTCGGGAGTCTGGGTGTTACCGCAACCATAAAGAGGATAATTAGAGCGACGAGTCGTCCATTCCGCATCAGCAGAATAAGTAATGTTCCATGTACTCGGGAACTCGCCTACGCAACTTTTACCAATACATTCGCCACCATGATTGATACTGTTATAAGCTTCTTCTTGGAAGTTTTCAAAGTCGGGGTGAATCACACTAAAGTCACGAATGATAATATCCAATTCGCGTTGATTTTCAGGATCAACCGGAACAGCCTGCGAAGTCACAACTCCAACAAGTCCAAACAACGCCGCACTAAGTGCTAGTCGCTTAACAGAATTCAATTTCATAATAAACCAATCACCTTACCTATAATTATAGGTTTAAAATATTCCATCATAAATATACACCTTTTTTTTGCATTTTATTAACTTTTTATTGTGAAAATTCGTTTAAACAGGCTGTTTGCAGTAACTTCGTGCCATAAAACACTTATTTTTAACTTGCAAGCGGAACAGGTCTCCACATTTTTCTAAATAATGGCCCATAATGACGTTTTCGACCCTATTTACTATCGTAATGGCCCTCATCTTTGCGCGCATTTTTTGGCTAAAAATCAAGGATGTGAGCATGAAAAGCGAATCCTTTAAGCAGCTTCCGGCCAAAGACCAGCTTTCTGTCTTGAAAGAATGCCTTTTGAACAATCCGACCGAAACAAACCTGAAAAATCTGAAAGAGTTTTCCCAGAAACAAGGTGTCGAATTGGACATCGAATCTTATAGGCCGTTCATCAAAAAGCAGCAGGAACTGACCCGCCGAAAGGACGCCCTTGCCGAAGACAACGAACTCTTTACCGCTGAGGCCGAATGGATCGACCAGATTTTGCCCATGGAATTTGAAGAGGCCAAACTCGCCAAGCAAGAAAACCGGTTTGAGGACTATATTCTGCATTCGCTCGAAGGCGTTGCAAGGCTTTACTCGGATCGGGCCATTTTAAGCGAACTGGACTCCCTAGTTCAAGACTACCCTAAAGCCAAGGTACTCGCCCAAGGGTACCGCGACCTCATGGAATTGCGTGACCAAAGCGGAGCAGACGACGAATCGCTCAAAAAATTGCGTGCCGCCAAGGAATCTTGGGAAAAAGAACTCTTGCAAGTGGATATTGAACAGTGATCCTACTTGTCGCCGAAAAACCGTCTGTCGCAAACCAACACTACCGCCCTATGCTGGAGCGGTTGGAAGGGGAAAAATTCACCCAAGGCGACGGATGCCTGATTGGCAAGAACCATTGCATCACCTGGTGCGTAGGTCACCTGATTACCCTTGCGCCGTTAGACGCTTACCCCGGTTTTGAAGGCGGCTGGCGACTTTCGAATTTGCCCCTGCTCCCAGAAAAATTCAAGCTCATGGAAATCGAGAGCACCAAGAAACAATTGAATGTGGTGCGGCAAATGATGGAGCAAGCAGACGTGCTGGTGAACGGCGCGGATGCCGGCCGTGAAGGTAACTTGATTTTTGACTTGGTGCTCGACTACACTCCCTCTTTTAAGCAAAAGACCATTAAGCGCCTGTGGGTGAACAGCTACGTGGCCAAGGACTTGGACAAGGCCTGGAAGAACCTGGAAGACGCCACCCAGCGCGTGAATTTAAGCTATGCAGCCCGTTTAAGACAGCGAGCCGACTGGATGGTAGGCCTAAACGCGACACGCGCCTACACGCTCACTGCAGGGCGCGGCAAGATGATTTCGGTGGGGCGCGTGCAGACTCCGACCCTAAACCTGATTGTAGAACGCGACACCATCGTAGAACAATTCAAGGAACTGTTCTACTACAGCGTCGTGGGCACATGGAAAGGGTTCCAGGCACAATATGTCAAACGCGAAGAAGACACCAAAGGCGAAGCAAATCTTAAAGTCGCGGTTTTTGAAAAAGAAACGGAAGCGAATGCGGTTGTAGCGCGATGCGTCCCTCCTGCCGAAGCTGCTATAGCAAAAATCGATAACCAGCAAAAGAAGCAATTTCCGCAGAAGCCTTTTGACCTGACCGAACTCCAGAAAGAGGGCAACAAGCGTTTTAAATACAGCGCCCAGCAAGTTTTGGATTGCGCGCAGAACCTGTACGAAAAGAAACTGCTCACCTACCCACGTACCGATTCGCAGTACCTGCCCGACACCATGAAGCAAGAGGCATTCGCCCTCGCACAGAAATTGGCAACACCCGAGCAGCAAAAGGTTTTCCGTTCTTTCGATGAAAATTTCGTCTTCATCAATTCGAGCAAGGTGACCGACCACTTTGCCATTATCCCCACCGGCGAAGCTCCGAACGATTTGCCCGAAATGGAGCAGAAGATTTACGACCTGGCCAAGGAACGCTTTGTGCAGGCGTGGCTGAAGCCGTACGTGTGGGATGAAATGGAGGTGACATTGCAAAGCAATGTCATCCTGAGCGAAGCGTCAGCGAAGTCGAAGGATCCAGATTTATTCAGATTGAAGCTCAAGCGCAACGAAGATTTGGGATTCCGCGCACTTGTGAAGGAAGAAAAGAAAAAGACTAGCAAGAAGAAAGGTGATTCCGGTTCGGAAGAAGGGAGTACCGCAGCCGAAGGCAAGGGCGACAGCGATGAAATCACGAACCTGGTAGAAGTTTTCCCGGAATGGGCTGTTGGCGAACACGCGCCTTTTGACAGCGTAGAATTGCAAAAGAAAAAGAAGAGCAAGCCCAAGTACTATACCGAGGCGACTCTTTTGGCCGCAATGAAAACCGCCGGCAAGCAGATCGAAAACGAGGAACTTGCCGAAGCCATGAAGGACCGCGGCCTAGGTACGCCGGCAACGCAAGCAGGCATTATCGAGACTCTCAAGAAGCGCGGATTCATCGAAGCGCAAAAGAATTACCTGGTGAGTACAGAGCGCGGGCGCGAAGTAATTGCCTTGATGGACGAAAAAGTCAAGTCGCCCGAAATGACCGGCGAATGGGAATACAAACTTTCGCAAGTCGAAAAGGGTGAGCTTCAGCCTGCCGAATTCCGCGACGGAATCGTTGAATACGTGAAGCAGCTGTTCGCAGACTTACACGCGCGATACGGCTGCCAGTTCGAGCGCGAAACCGCAACCGAAAGCATTCCATGCCCCAAGTGCGGGAGCGCGCTCGATGTAGCCCCTTGGGGCTACGTGTGCCCCAAGACCGAATGCGGATTCAGATTCGGGCACACCGTGGCAGGCAAAATGCTTTCTCATTCTGAAACGAAGACCTTGCTTGCCGAAGGCCATGTAGGCCCGCTTTCCGGTTTCAAGAGCAAGAAAGGCACTGAATTCTCGGCAAAACTTTCGGTTGACAAAGATTTCAACATCCAGTTTGAATTCGAAAGCGACGGTAAGTTCCACGGGCAAAAAACAGAATACAAGTGCCCGCTCTGCGGCGAGCCCCTCGAAGAAAACAAGAACGCCCTATTCTGCACCAATGCTACCGATGGCGTCGACTGCAAATTCACGCTATTCAAGACCGTCGCAAGCCACACGCTTACCGCCGCCGAAATAAACGAATTCTTTACCAATGGCGAAACACCGCTGATTCAAGATTTCAAGAGCAAGAAAGGCTCTGATTTTGCCGCTCGCCTCAAATGGGGCGAAGGCGCCGACAAGGGCCGCGCTGTTTTTGAATTCGCTCGCAGGAACCTCCCCTGCCCCGTTTGCGGAGACCAATTGCGTTTTCGCACCGGGACATCGAACCAAGGCAATGGCGAAGCGAATCACGCCGCTTACGTGTGCATGAACCCGCAATGTGGTTTTGGAATTCCGCAAGTATTCTATCAGCGCAAACTCACCGACGACGAAGTCGAAGGATTGCTCAAGAACAAATTCACGCCGGTTCTTGAACCTTTTAAGAAAAACGACACGACCTTCCGCGCAGCACTTGAAATCCGCGACGGCGGCAAGCTCGCCTTCAACAAATTAACCGTCGAAGTCATCAATCAAAAATAAACCGAGAAGCGGCAATGCTTGCATTGCCATTTCCGAGCCCCAGAACAGGCGTAGAAAAGGCCGTAAGGCGAGCGCAGCGGCGGCAAACAAGTTTGCCGACATTGCCGAGCCGAAGAATTTGCTGTAAGACTAACACATAAGACGAGATTCTTACTCTTGTAAAAAGACTAACTCGTAAGGCGAGAGACGCGACCGTGCTTGCACGGGCATGGCCGAGCCGAAGAGTTAGCTTTCATTTGGTTCTAAAGAACCAAATGAAAGAAAGGCCCCTCAAACGAGGAGCCTTTCCTAAGAAGGAGAAAATATGAATCGGTATGTGGAACCTTGAACCTATCAGGAGGGGAGCAATGATAGTGTCGTTTGAGGATTTACCCTTCTACCGTTCACAATCCCAAATATACCCATTTATTTGCCCGCGGGAACTACCAATTTGCTTATTTTCTAAATCCGTTTCGATTACATTTGGGATTTAGTAAACAGGCGTTTACTCTTCGCGGAAAATGATCTTGCACTTCGGTACGAAGCGGAATCCACCGCGACGATGGCGTTCGATTTCAAAGAACTTTTTCACGCCTTCGGACGGATGTTCCGGATCGTCGGAGCCGTTGATATGAGCAATCACGCGGTTCAAGCGGCTTTCGAAGTTCGGACGCAGCGGGTCCATGCAAATAGACGGATCGCGCTTGAATTCACGGTTTTCAAATTCTTCACGACCAGTTGCACTGTATTCGCGCAGCAAGTTGCGGAGAATTCGAGCAGGCACGTTACGCATCAAGTGCTTGTTGTTCACCGAAATAGAATCGTCGCTCTTGTAGTAGATGATTGTCACGGAGTCGTTCATGGCTTCAAGCAACTGTTCCTGGGCCTTCTGGATGGGTTCCCATGAATCGAATTCCTGCTTGACGACCGCACTCATAAGCTTGTTGAACGGTTCCGGAGCCACCACATTGGCCTTATAATCAAAGTAGACCACGCTAGCCGGTGCGCCGTAATAGCAACCCTTCTGAATCAGGACTGCACCAACCTTTTCGTCAATGACATCTTCAGTGGCACGAATGCAGGCCATCTTCTTTTCGGCTTCAAATTCCCATTCGAGACCATATTCGGCAAGGCAATCGCCAAAGGTCTTATATTCGCCCACCTGGCGGCCATTCACAAACACAAAGCCATCGCGAACTTCGGCTGTAGCACGATTTTCAAGAGCTTCGACAAAAGAGGTCTGGCAAGCCTTATATTCAATTTTTTCGTAGCGAGGCGTATTCAGGAGAATTGCTCCGATCTGCACCAAGCCGTTGAACCAGCGCATGGGGTTCGTAATCAGCATACCCGGGGAGTCAAACCGGTAGGTGAAGTATTCCTTGCGGAAACCGTCGACCAGTTCACGGCGGAGAAACTTCGCATTGGAAAGCAGCGGATAACGCTTCGGAATAATATCAAGACAGAGTTGACGGACGTCTTCAGTTGCATAGAACTGCGAAACATACGGAAGGTAAGAACGAAGCACGCTACGAGCGGGAATCGCTTCGAAAGAGGCGCAACGGTCCATAATGCGCTGTACGAATTCGTCTGGATTTTCGCCACGTTCATAGAGCCAGTTTACCACATTGTTCATCATAAGACGGTGAACACTTTCATCCACGAACGAATCTTCGAAGTAGATGTCGTTTAGCAACTTGACATTGAAACGAGGGTCACGCTTAATGAGAGTCAAGATATCCTTGACAGGATACGAGATGAGCAACTCAATGTGAGTCAACTGAAGGAATAGGTTAGAAAGCACTTTTACCTCACTCTATTGAATGGTATTTTGAAAAACGCCACTCAGCCTTTTCGGACTATTAATTTAGCAAAAAAATACGTAATATACCCCCCAAAAGGCTATATTTGGGGCATGAAATCGGCTGAAATACACGTTTTATCGGATGAAATCATCAATAAAATTGCTGCTGGCGAGGTCATAGAGCGCCCCGCGTCGGCTGTTAAAGAGCTGATAGAAAACGCCATTGACGCAGGAGCCACCCGTATACAGGTGTCGATCGAAAAAGGTGGCAAGAAAAAGATCCAGGTTACCGACAACGGCAAGGGCATGAACGGGGCCGATCTGGATTTGTGCTACCTGAGACACACCACCTCAAAACTTTTTAATGCAGACGACCTGTTCCATTTGCAGACAAACGGTTTTAGAGGCGAAGCCGTGGCCTCCATTGCCGCGGTGTCCAAATTGACCATTACCAGTGCCACCGACGAGGGCGATAGCGGCCGAATTATCCTGGAAGGCGGAAACGTTGTCGAAAAACAAGACATACAAGCTAGCCGAGGCACCACCTTCCTGGTCGAAAACCTGTTTTACAACACCCCCGTCCGCCGCAACTTCTTAAGCAGCGAAACAGCCGAAAGCACCCGAATTTTCGATGTTGTTCTAAAAACGGCCATTGCACACCCCGAAATCCGCTTTGACTACAAAGTCGGAGACAAGACCTTGTTTACAGGTGTCCCAGGAGAGTTGCGCAACCGTATTGCCGAAGCCATCGGCTCTAAAATTGCAAAGGCGCTTTTGCCGGTCGACTACACCGAAGCCGGCGTACACGTTTGGGGTTACGTCTCACCCACCACCGAAACCAACGGCAAGCGCAACCACCAGTTTTTATTCATCCGCAATCGCCCTATCGAAAGCAAGATGATCAGCAAGGCGGTACAGCAGGCCTACGAGCCTTACGGCGCCCAATGCAAGCCTGTTTCGGTCCTGTTTTTAGACATGCCGGACATGGAATTTGACGTCAACGTGCACCCCGCCAAGCGCGAGGTTCGCTTTGCCAACCAGAATTTGGTATTTCTGGTGGTGTCCCACGCCATTCGCGACGCCTTTACCAAGGACATGGAGGCCAACTCGCCCTTGATCGACTTGAGCGACCTCCAAGATAGCAAGCCGGAAGTTCCTTAC
This sequence comes from Fibrobacter sp. UWB1, assembly GCF_002210325.1. Taxonomy (NCBI): domain Bacteria; kingdom Pseudomonadati; phylum Fibrobacterota; class Fibrobacteria; order Fibrobacterales; family Fibrobacteraceae; genus Fibrobacter; species Fibrobacter sp. UWB1. Next base: position 355,527 of record NZ_MWQL01000001.1, on the reverse strand, counting down.
GGATTCGAAGAACCGATTTCCAAACCGGCCGTCGCCCCTGCTCCGAGCTTTACTCCCAGGGAATTTAGCACAAAGGAATCGAGCGGCGACATTCCCGAAATGTCGAATTTTCCGACTGCCGGATTCACTTTTGAAAAGCCCCGCAAAGCTGTGCGCCAAAATGATTTGGCCCAGGACTTGTTCAGCACGCCTGAAGCAGGCAAGGTCATTTCGCTGGAAGGCAAGGTGAACGAAACTCCCGAGCCTGTAACCCAATGGGTTCCGCCCACATTCTTCCAGATTGCAGACACCTACATTGCCGGCGATGACTCCAATGGCCTCTTGGTCATTGACCAGCATGCGGCCCATTCGCGCGTGCTTTACGAACAAGCGCTGGACACCTTAAGAAATGGAGCCGCCCTGGACAGCCAGGAACTGTTGTTTCCGGAACTTCTGGACCTTTCCAAGCTTGAGGTCGAGGCTTTAAAGAGTGTCGAAGACCAATTCAAGCGTTTAGGCTTTTACATTGAACATTTCGGCGGCGAGACCTACCAAATTCGCGCGATCCCGAGCGCGCTCCCGCTTTCGCGCGCCATCAAGGCGGTCAAGGACTTTTTGGACAGCATCGGTGACGAAGGCAAAAACGAAGGCGACATGGTGAAGGTGCAAGACACTATCGCCAAAGCCTGGGCAAACACAAACGCCTACCAAGCAGGCGACAAGCTCAAGTCGGAAGAAATGGCCGCTCTCGTAAGCCAACTCATGCTGACCGAAGAACCGCTTAAATCGCCCTACGGTCACCCGACGTTACTGCGCTTTACGCTCGACGAACTGGCCAAGAAATTCAAGCGCTAGTTGGTCGAAGGAACTCCCGACGGCAAGTTTCTCCGAGAGCGTTTCCAAAAGTTCTTCTGCGACATTTTCTTTTTTACCCTTAGCAAATGACCAAGAATTGGCCCCCAACCACGGGGGGACGATGTGTTCTGGGAACACAAGATGATTCAGAATAATGTTGGGCAATGCGAAAAATTTTGTCTTGATAAACAAGCGACCTAAACAATAAGTCAACAAGTCGGGCTTGGTACAAACCGTAAAGGGAACTCCCGACAAAGCAAGTTCCAAGGTCGATGTTCCGGGGGCGGTCAATGCATATTCCGCACTTTGATACAGAGCCTTTCGCTCTGCGGCACTTTGGGGAGCGACAACCACAGGAATCTTATACTTCTTAAAAACATCCACCAGTTCTTGGCGCGCTGCCACCACCACTACATTTTTAAGCCCCTGCACCGCTTTCAAATAAATAGGCAAGTTGCGGAGCGCCTGCGCCTTTCGACTCCCAGGCAACAACAAACAACGTGGACTAGGAACCGCTTCGGTCTCCGCAATTCCATGCGACGCCTTATTTCTCTCTAAATGCAACTCCGAATTCCGAATTCCGAATTCTGAATTTACAAACGGGTGTTGAACGCGAACCACATTACAGCCGGCTTCGCGGTACACCGATTCCTCAAAATCAAAAAATACGGCGAGCTTGACATACGGATTTTTCGCAAGCACCTTCGCACGCTTGCGTTTCCAGGCCCACACTTGTGGAGGCGCCACATACAAAGCCGGCTTGCGGAGTTCCCCCGCCAGAGCCACAAGTTTCATGTTAAAGCCCGGATAATCAACAGCAATCAGCCCGAGACATTCCGGCGATTCAAGCGCCGTCTTTAGAGCAATAAAACTCCGACGCAATTTAAAGTACTTGGGCAATACATCGCCAAAGCCAGAAACCGGCAAGTTTTCGAAGTCGACCAAGGGCAACATTCCCGCCGCCTGCATGCGGCGGCCGCCTGAACCTTTCACGGTAAATTTTTTTGAAACTAGACTCTTGACTAAGGGTTCGCCAACGGAATCCCCGGAGTCTTCGCCCGCGCAAATCAGAATGTACGGCTCGCACGCCATAGGCTTTTACCGCTTGGCACGATTCGAAACCCAGACCTTCGCGGCACCCAATTCCTTACGCAAGAACTGCAGCAATTCCGGAGTATAAACGACCTTCTTGTTTTTCAAGGCAAGCACATGTACGTTGCCGGATTCCGCCTCGACATGGCACACGATTTCGCAACCGCGTTCGCCTTCAAAGGGTTCGTACTTTTCCATGGCCGTCAGCAACTTGTCGGCGAAGTCATCATCGATCATCGAAGAATAAACCACCATGTGAATGTGGCTTACCATGTCCGAACGCACACGATCCAACTGGATGACTTCTTCGACCACCAGCTGCATACCGTCGCCCATACGCTGATGTTCCAGGTTTCCCTTTACGAGCACGCGGTCGTCGAGCGCAACGGTGTCGCGGAACTTTTCCCACATGTCTTTCTTGAAGAACATTTCCAAGTCACCGTGGAAGTCTTGAATGGAGCCCGCGCCAATGGTATCGCCGCGCTTGGTTTCAATCGAGCGGAGCTTGGTCACCACGCCGCCCACGATTACGGTACCGCCTTCGTGGCGAGTCAATTCTTCTTCGTCCAAAGAGCACGAGGTAAAGCCCTGCAATTCCGGGCGGAATTCGTCGAGCGGGTGACCCGACAAGAACAAGCCCACCACGTCGCGCTCCTTGTTGAGCATTTCCATGGCGGACCATTCTTCCGCTTCTTCGAGGACTTCGGCAGAGCTATCCATAGAAGGTGCGCCACCACCCATGTCAAAGAGCGACATCTGTCCGCGGTCTTTATCTTCTTGACTGCGGGCGGCCACTTCCATGGCGCGGTCTACGGTTGCCATGAGTACAGCGCGGTTTCCCGGGAATTCGTCGAGGGCACCAGCCATAATCAAGCTTTCGATAAGGCGCTTGTTCATGGGCGGACGTTTTTCTTTTTGTTCGCCCTGGTATTCAGTCACGCGCTTGCAGAAGTCAAAAATGTCCTTGAACTTGCCGCGGCGTTCTCTTTCGGCAATAATGTCTTCGACGACAGCGAGACCCACATTACGAATACCCGCCAATCCAAACAGAATCTGGCCTTCCTTATTGGCCACAAATTCGCCCATCGATGCATTAATGTTGGGCGAAACTACTTCGATATCGAGGCGCTTGCATTCCAGAATAATCGTCACGATATCTTCGGTCTTGCCCATTTTCGAGGTCATCGAAGCAGCCATGTATTCGGGGCCGTAATGCGCCTTCAGGTAGGCGGTCTGGTAAGCCACGTAAGCGTATGCGGCAGCATGACTCTTGTTGAATGCGTATCCGCAGAACGGAAGCACCGCATTCCACACCTTTTGAATCATGGCCTTGTCGTAGCCCTTGTCCAAGCATTTCTGGAAAAACTCCGGTTCGAGTTTTGCCATCTTTTCGGGCATTTTTTTGGCCATGATACGGCGGATGTTGTCAGCGCCACCCAAGGTGTACCCGCCCAGAATCTGAGCAAGCTTCATCACCTGTTCCTGGTACACAATCACGCCGTAGGTTTCACCCAGTACCTGTTCCAAGTCGGGGTGGTAGCAGTCAATTTCTTCTTGGCCGTTCTTACGGGCAATAAAGTGCGGAATCTGGTCAATCGGCCCCGGACGGTATAGGGCGTTCATAGCGATCAAGTCAAAGATTCGGGTGGGCTTCAGTTCACGCAGGTACTTCTGCATACCCGGAGATTCGAACTGGAACACCGTCGTGGTCATGCCCTTGCCGAGCAGGTCAAACGTTTCCTTGTCATCCAAAGGAATATGACCCATGTCAAGTTCAATCGAACGATTCTTCTTGACCATGTTCACCGTGTCTTGAATGATCGACAAGTTGATAAGGCCAAGGAAGTCCATCTTCAAAAGTCCGATGTCTTCGGCGTAGTGCTTGTCGTACATGACCACCGGAGTATCTTCGGGGGCGGCACGGTACAAAGGCGCAAGGTTATAAATCGGGGTCGGCGTAATCACCACGCCGCAAGCATGCACACCCGTCTGGCGCGGCAAATCTTCGAGCTTTTTCGCGATATCCCAAAGGTTTTGGTAACTGGCGCGGCTACCAATCATCGCCTGCAGGGGTTCGGGGCTGTAACCGTCTTCCAGGTTGTTGCCCTTCTTGTCTTTACCCGTCCAAGCCTGTTTAAGGCTAAAGTTCAAGGTGCGCTGCGGGAACAGCTTGGTAATCTGCTTTGCTTCGGCAGGCGGAAGCCCTAAAACGCGAGCCACGTCGGTAATCACCGCTTTGGACTTGAGCATACCATAGGTAATAATCTGGCCCACGCATTCCTTGCCGTACTTGTCCGTCACGTACTGAATCACGCGACCGCGGTCACGGTCCGCAAAGTCGGTATCGATATCCGGCATGGACACACGTTCGGGGTTCAGGAATCGTTCAAAAAGGAGATCGAAAGTGAGCGGGTCGATGTCGGTAATACCGATAATGTAAGTGACCAGAGAACCAGCAGCTGAACCACGGCCCGGGCCCACGGGAATCCCATGTTCACGAGACCAGTTAATGAAGTCCCACACAATCAACAGGTAGCCCGCCACGTTCATGTTGCGGATACAGTTGATTTCTTTGTACATGCGCTTGCCCACATCGGTTTCGTGGGCAGGGAACTTAAAGTCTTCTTTCGGGAATCGCCACTTGAGACGCTGATTACAAAGGTGCGTAATATAAATATCGGCATCGCCACCCGGTTTACACCAACGGCGCACACTCTTGTCCCAAGCCTTATTGTCTTCTTCGTCAAAGAATTCCGGCTGCGACAGGCGTTCAATTTCGGCCTTGTCTGCATCGGTCAGGGCGTCTTCGGCAATTCCCTTGTCTGCGCAATAGGTCGCCGTCACCTTCTTCTTTTTGTCCTTGATGACTCCCTTGAGTTCGCGTTCGCGTACGACCGGGTATTCCGCGTCGTATTCCGCCTTCATAATCGCCTTGATGCTCTGGTATTCATCCGAGGCCAAAAAATCTTCGGGAATCTTGAACCTCGGCCAGAATTCATCGCCGATACCGGTCTTGACCGTATAATTACAGCGTTCCGCAATCTTCACCGTATTTTCGATGGCGCCCGGAATATGCCCGAACAGTTCCACCATTTCGGCTTCGCTACGGAAATAGAATTTACCGTTATCCGGGAAATGTTTGTCATCGAAACCATTGAGCGTCTCTTTCAAGGCAATGCAACGCAAAATCTTGTGCGCTTCGGCATCTTCGGCCTTAATGTAATGAACGTCTGCCACCGCCACAATTTCGCGACCCAATTCTCCAGCCAACTGAACGTTATAATCGTTCAGCAATTTTTGCTGAGGCACACCGTTGTCGCACACCGAAATGTACAGATGGTCATGGTCAAAAATCTTGTCGAGGGCTTCCATGTATTCGCGGGCAACGCTATTGCGCCCAGCCGCAACACTCTGACCGTACTTGCTAAAGAAATCGCCCGCAATGGCAATAACACCTTCTTTATGCTCTTCGATAACCGACAGCGGCACCGACGGAATTTCTGCCCAGCGGTCACCGTCTTCGTAGCGGTAACTCACAATGCGGAGCAAATTGTAATAACCGGCTTCATTTTCGACCAAAAGCGTCAATCGTTCAAATGTAATCGGATCTTTCTGATTAGCACTCGGCGTGTCCACATAAATATGGCAGCCGTAAATCGTCTTTACCGGCGGCAGCCCCTTTTCTTTGCGGGCCTTGTTCATGTCTTTTCCGCGGGTCTGAATTTCAAGAATACCGAACATGGCACCATGGTCGGTAAGGGCGACTGCAGGCGCGTTTTCGTCGGCGGCGGCTGCCAAAATGCCGTCTAGACGGGCGGAAGACTGTAAAACAGAAAATTCAGAATGAACTTGCAGGTGAACAAAAGCCATGGGTCTAATTTAGTAAATTGCCGCGCGGATTCGTTGTGGCAAACGCCGTTCACCATTTTCAATCAGTCGATTCGATACTTGTTGAGAATCGCCTTTGTAGCAAAGCTTACATCGCCGAATTTTTTACGATATCTTTTTCGGACAACAAGTTCATCGGGCAACATCACAAGAGCCTGCAGCCAGGCCTTTGCCAAGGCGCCACAAATGGCAATTTTCGAAAGCTTTTTGCCATCGCCGGACTGCCCGGGAACTCCCCCCTTGGCCATATTCAAATAGCGCACGAATCCGCGAACCGGAAGTTTCAAGATATCGCCTACCGGCAACAAGCGGACCGCCGTACGCAAACGGTTGCGTTCCGAATAAAATAACTTGCGCGGCGAATAACGCACCGTCGTCATCGAGCGTTCGTGATAAACCTTTGCCTCGGGGCAAAAGACAGTCTTGAATCCGGCAAGATTGTGGCGGAAATACCATTCTGTTTCTTCGAAGAACAAGAAGAAACTGGCATCCATTTTGCCAGCCGCTTCAGCAGCCGCCTTTCGGAAACTCATCACGGCGCCGTAGCAGCCAAAGACTTCTTTTTCGCGAACATCGGCATCGGCGATATTCAAACCGCTCGCTTCGTTTTTGGCAAACAAGTCCGGGCCAAATTGTACGCCCACAGCATTCACTACCCCGCTCTTTTCCATCACGAGGCTTGCGATAGAACCAGCTTCGGGATGGCGATCGAAACACTTCAAAAGATTTTCCGCCCAAGTCGGGTCAAATTCCAGGTCCATGTTGCAAAGCACCTGGATATCGGCATCCATATTTTCGAGGAGCCCGTTACAGGCGCCCGCATAGCCCAAATTCTCGGAGCTTTCAATGACTTTGCAATCGAGCCCCGAATTCTTTAAAAGGGCGATAGAATTGTCGGTCGAGGCATTGTCATAAACAAGAACTCGCACACTTTGCGTTTGCGCAAGTAAGCTCTTGACGCACTCCGAAAGTTCCGAGCCGCCGTTATAATTGATAATACCGACATCTATTTTCATAATCACCTAAATTAAGAAAGGGACCCGCAGGTCCCTTCAAATATAGTTTAAACTTACAACCGAGTATTACAATCCGTAAAAGCGGATGTAGTCGATTTCGCCGTTAAAGTAGCGATCGTGCTTGGCCTGATTTACAGCATCGTACGCAATGCCAATGTTGTAGCCCAGCTGAGAAACATCGCCCGAGGCGCCAGCCCAAGCGGTGCGCTGACCGTTCTGGTAAACGATCACGGAGTCGGCGGTGCGTTCCACACGGATGTCGTTCCATTCGCCAAGAGCAAGTTCCTTACCCTTGAGGACATTCCATTCCGTGCCATCGACGTCGGCATCGCGGAAATGAACCGTGAGCACGCCTTCGTCCATGCGGACAATCCAGCCGTCGCCATAGCGTCCAGGAGGTTCGGCAGCGATAATGTTCTGCATTTCACCGAATTCGACCGGCTTGACGCGGGCGCTTACTGCGAATGTATTGCGCTGGAACACCTTGGAAAGGCTGATCGGCAAACCGGATTTGCCATCGAGAGAAACGGTGGTGTCTGCAACGGTCGGGTTACCAACTGCGACCTTCGTAGAATTGTTGGCCATGCGATCGAGGCCCACAAACGTAGGTTCGTTGAATTCCCATGCAGCAAGCAGCCATTCGCTCTTTTCGACCACGGCGCCCACGGTAAAGCCCTTGAACACGCCGAAGCGGATATAATCCATTTCGCCGATGAAGTAGCGGTCATGGAAAGACTGGTTCATGCCATCGTAGCCAATGCTCCAGTCGTAAGCCATCTGGGTCAAGTCGCCCTTATAAGCGGCGGCAACGGTCACTTCGCCATTCTGAATCAGCTTGACGCTGTCGGCGCTACGTTCCAGGCGGATATCGCTCCATTCATTGAGCGACATTTCCTTGCCCGGGAAGATATTCCAGTCGTCACCGTCCTTGTCGGTATCACGCAAGTGAACCGTCAAGACGCCTTCGTCAATACGGAGCTGCCAGCCGTCCACGCCACGTCCAGGAGGCTCGGCCACGACAATGTTCTGCATGGTACCGAACTGGGTGGGCTTGACGCGCGCTTCAACCACAAATTCGTTGATCTTGATGTCGTTTTCGAGCGACACCTTAAGACCGGATTCGCCATCGAAGCGAGCAACGCCGGAATCAGAAGAAACCGTACCTTCGCCAGCAGCGGCATTATGTCCGTTACCCGTTACATCGAGGCCCACATTTGCGGCATCGTTGAAGTCCCATTCGGCAACCCATTCAGTTATCACGGAATCCTTGGTCAGGTCAATCGTGTCGACCACAGTCTTCACGGTATCGATTACCTGGACAGAATCAATCGGGGTGTCTTCGATTTCGTCGATATTTTCGACGCCAATCTGTTCCACGGACCCGTTACCGCAGTGGCACTGGCCCGGAACAAGGATATCAAAGCCAATCGTAAGCTTGCCGCTCACCTGGACCACCTTGCCGGAATCGTCCTTGAAGGCAGCGATAATCTGGCCGTTGACCCAGAACACGACAATCTTGCCGGCGCGTTCCATACGCACGTTGGCCAAAGTCTTCTTTTCGATATGTTTGTCGGTCTTAAACTTGTGCCAATCGCCGTTGCCGTGATTGCGCCAAGAATACACGATAGCGCCACCTTCAACCTGGATCATCCAAGCGGCACCGTCGCCATCGACGCCGGCAGATGCAACGGTATAGGTAGAATCGTCTTCGACCTGCACATCAGCATCAACCGCAAAATTGTCACTCTGCAGAGTCGTATCTACATCGACAGTCACCGTAGAATCAGCAGTAGGACCGGAAAGATCCCAGGATTCCACAACGGAGCGTCTGTACTTGGCGAGGTGCGTCCGGGCATCTGCGATATTCACGCGGATCACGTTCTGTTCTTCGCTCACGGAACCCGTCAGTGAAGATGATGACGACTCGGTGGAGCAACCGACCATTCCGATTATCGCCATCGAGGCGAGCGCGGGGATTGCATACCATTTTTTCATTTTGTCTCCTTCACCCCTTTATTCTGGGTAAACATTCACTGTAAGAAAATAATATTTTCCAACGTAGAAAGCAAGTAGGAATGTAAACTACTTTTTGATTTTGGTCAAAAATCCGTACTGGAACGGGATATAACTCAAATGAGCCAGGATATTGGGCATGAATTTGAGCTGTTTGCGTATACCCACGATGCGCTCCACTTCCAGGCCGTTTTCCTTGGCGAAGCGGATAAAGCTCTTTTTGGTCCAGAAAGTCTTGTGGTTGATATCAAGAACGCCAAGCGCACGTTCGCCCTGGTCCACCTTGACATAGCGGAAATCCCTGGTCAAGACAATCTTGAGGATGTTTTCGACGCAAATAAAATTCGGGAGCGAGAGAAGGATATGGCCTTCCGGAGTCAAATGCTGCTTGCAGAAATTGATGAGGTCTACCGGATCGTTCACGTGTTCCAGCACGTCGCACATGACTATCAGGTCAAACTTGCGGTCCTCTTTATAGTCTTCGTAAAGCACATGATGGTATTCGTTGAATCCGCCCGGAAAATTTTCCGCCGTCTGGCAGTCGGTACGGTTCTCGGGTTCGATTGCCACCTTGTAGGAATCCTTCGGGTAGATTACGCAGTTCTTGCCAGAGCCGGCACCAATTTCCAAAACACTCTTGGCATCTTTCGGGACGAGCATGGCAATGTCGTAACGTATTTTATTCGGGTACATAAAACCTCTTTTTTTTAGCAAATATAAATTTTTTTATCAAAAATACTATTATTGTGCACAATGGCAACCGATAAAACAGCGTCCAAGCTCTTTGCAAAGCGGATATTCCAGCTTATTGTAAGCGTGGGAGGATTCGCCTATATCTTTTACAAGGTGCCATTTTCAAGCGTCGTAGACAATTGGAGCCTTTCGATGACTCCTTGGATCCTTTTGATGCTTGTCGCCGCGAACTTGATTATGCTGATTCAGGCGAACCGCTGGAAGGGTCTTTCGGTGCAAGGGCCCGAAATCCCGTTCAAGACCTACTACGCCTACACCGCCATGGGCTATTTTTTCAACAACTTGCTGCCTACGGGTTTCGGGGGCGATGCCGTCAAGTCGCTTGCATTCGGCAAGAAATTCAACCAGACGAGCCAATCGATTTCGGCGGTACTCCTGTCGCGAATCCAGGGACTATTGGCCATGTTCCTGTGTTTCTTTATTGCACTCCCCTTCGCCTTGAGCAAGACCGAAGTTCCCTTTGCCTACACCATGACCATGACTATAGCGATGCTTGTCTGCATGGTGTTCGTGGTTCTTTGCCTGTTTTCGGACAAAGTTCCCGTTCCGGACGTAATCCTGAACAAACTCACATTCATTCCCAAAATGCAGAAGAGCCTTTCTATCTATAGGCAATACAAAAAGCAAGTTCTACTTTCGTCTCTGGATTCCCTATGGTTGCAGCTTTTGACCCTTTTTATGGCCTATGCCTACTTTAGAGCCGTAGGGCTAACGATCGACATCAGCATTCTTGTTGTATTCACAAGTATTACAATTGTCATTTCGATGCTTCCGGTTTCGCTGAACGGAATCGGCGTGCGCGAAGGCGTTCAAGTCGCCCTATTTACCGGGATTCTCGGAATTCCCGCCCCTGTCGTGCTTTCGGCCGGACTTTTGGGCTACATTCCGTTACTTTTCCAGGCTTTACAGGGGGCCGTTGTACTTTTGGCGGCAAAAAACAACACTTTGCCAAAAAATAATTAAAATTTCTTTACATCTTCTGTTTTTTTTGTTATCTTAGTGAACAAATAAAATGGAGGACCTCCTTTATGGGATTTTCAAACAAACTTTTGGTTTGCGCATTTGGTGCAACAATGCTCTTGGCTGGCTGCGGAAGCAAAGGTAGTTCCGACGACAAGCCTACTAGCCCGGCGGCAGATATTCCCGAGACCACGAATTTTAATGTTTCTGGCTGCAGCGAATTGAACGATGCCAACGCCCAAGCTCAGCTTGAATCGGCCAAGGCAACTATCGTAGACATTCTGCAGAGCCTGGGCGAAGGCGATTTCCATAACGCCCAGCAAATCAGCGCCCAAACCAAGGCGACATTCAAGTCTGTTTTGGACAAGTACCCCTCCAGCTGCGAAGCCCAGCTCGGTTACGCCCTTAGCATTGTCACCGACCTTGTGAACAACAAGGAAATCAAGGGATTCATTGACACCGTGAGCAACAAGAAAGAAATTGTCGACATGAACGTCAATGACTACAACAGAATCCTTATGACTACCGATGGCAAGCTCCTTACAAGCGTGGCCCAGACCGCCATGGCAGAAGCGATTCCTTCCCTGGATTCTGCAATCATCTACCTAAGGAACATCGTCAACAACAAGGACTTCACTTGCAAGTACACCTATAAGGACCGCACCTTTGAACTGGACCGCGGCGAATTTTCACCGGCACTTGCAGGCCTTTTTGTTGCAAAGGCAGCCCTTACGTTCGGTGCAAGCTTGAACATCGACTTCTCGGACAACGGCAACTATGACTGGATGAACAATCTTGAAAATACGGATGAATACGAAACATCCAAAATCAACATGCAGCAGATTGAAAGACTCCTCAGCAAAAAGAGTTCCTTCTCGACTGTTTACGACAACTGGAAGCCAAACTACAAGAATATTCCGAACTTGTTGGACAGCGCCATTAGCTACGTAGAACTCGGCCTCCAGTACGGAATTGATGAATCCAAGAACGGGACCGCTACCCAGATGAACGATCCCTACATTGTAGGCGATGGTGAAATGTCCGACGTAAGCGCCAAGGATTTCCAAAAAGCAATCGATTCGTTGGAATACTATCGTCTGGGTCTGCGCACCGGTGTTGAAGTCACGTTGCCACGCGGATCCAAGGTTACCATCAATATTGCAAAGTTCTTTGAAATCACCGACGGCTTCCAGGACTACCTGCCGTACCACCACATTAACCAAGCTTCCGAATGGTACAAACCCGATGAAGGTTACGATTGGGCAAACATCCTTTTCTACACCTCATACGCAGAACACGAACTCGGAGTTGCAATCAAGAACGAACTCAAGAAGTCTATGACAATTACAGATTTTGAAGCATGGATTAGTTCACCTTATTACAGCTCGGATGAATCCAATGCATCTGCAAGAATGTGCATGGACATCGAAACGGCCGATGACTACTCTTACAAGTGCTTTAACCTTGCAGTAAGCAACTGTACCGTTTCGTTCACCGAACCTGAACAAGGCTCTGGCTATTACTATGGCGACACCGATTTATCCATCACACTTTCGCCGGTTAAGCTGAGTTCCGAAGTCTGCAAGGTGGAAAACGGGACATCCTTGTTTGCAACCGCTTACCAACATCAAACAGAAAACTTCTTCTACTTTACTGACGCAAGCGGTAAAAAGACCATTTCCATGCAGGGTCTTGAAAATGGCCATATCGTTAACGGAGAACTCGTTGATTACACTCCCCGTGAACTTGGCAAATTCATTATCTTCCCGGATATCACCTTCGGTGGCGTACTCCCGGGCATGACCGCCGAAAAGTTCTGGGACATCATCGCCACTGAATCGGAAGATGATGACGATGATGACGACGATTGGGGTTATCCGGTTGATTACGGTTACGATTACTAATCGTGAAGCTCTTCAAAAAAATAATGCTTGCATTAGGGGTCGCAAATATTGCGGCCCATTCTTTCAGTAATGCAGGATTCGCCGATTGCAGCGGACTGTTTTTGTTGCACATGAGCGACAAGCAGTTTTCGGCAAGGCAATGCGGCGTTCACGATTCCTTTGAAGCGGAGAACCTGAAAGTCTATGGCGACCTGCGCCATATAACCTATCAAGGACGTTACAGCGAAAAAAAGGACCACTGGGACGCTAAAGGGCTAAACAGTCTAGACATTGCAAGTGTCGGCTTCGAAAATAGATTCAAGTACATTACCCTCGGAGTCGATGTCAGCAGTTTGCCCTTTATCAAATCATCGCTTACCATACACCGCTCCGACTCGCTCTTCCGCATTGGAACAAGCATGGGCCGCGGAGTTGTTGACTTGGGCGACATTAAGTGGGCGTCCGAAGACTACAGCACCATCGTTCCCGAGATTTCAGTAAGCTGGGAATCACACCTGTTCTACCGGAACCTTTCGGCAGAATTCAACCCAGACATCCATCATTTTGGACTGTCAGGAACGTACTTGCAGTCTTCGCCAAGAAACCCGGACAAGGAATACTACGTCAGGGATTCGATTAACGTTCTTTTAGTGCATGGTGAATACGGCGCCGCCCTCGGCAAGAATCATTTGCAACTCGGCTATTCTTTTGCCGACGCCAACGCGCGCCTGTACGGGATTTACCAGCAGGAAGAAAGCCGCAAGCGCTTTATGTACCTTCCGCTTGAAGCGAGGCTCCACTTGATTCAAGCAGAGTGGGAACGCGGCAGCCTGAATACGAACTTGAATTACGCCCACCTTACAGGCAAACTAAGCGCCAACCAAGACCGCTTTTACGAATCGCTTGCACCTAACAGGGCTCTCCCCATCTCCGTCTTGAAATCGCTTTCGTTCAGCTTTTTACAGAAATTGTTCAGGATTGACGCCGACCTTGACGCAAGCGGAATCTTTGGCGGCGCTTTTTACCAATGGCATTTCGGGAACAAGTATTCCATTAACCCCAGTGCTGGAATTGAAGCGTATTATGCGAGCGGCACCCTCGATGTCGACAAGAAAATCGAAACGCTTATCTTGGTGACATACAACGAGCAGCATGAAATCTACACGCGAGAGCTCAAGAGCGCAGGCGGTGTAGCTTCGCTCGGGTTGGAACTTCGCCGAGAAGGAAGAGTCTCTATTGCCCTCGATTACGGCATTGCGCAATTGATTCCGGTATATATCAGCTACAAGGAATTCTTGCCCGACGACAAGGCCAACAATGATTCCGGCAACAGCAATTCAGGACAGGGAGGCTCCGGCAAAGGAAATTCTTCTAATTCCAAGGATTCTGACGTACAGCAGGAATCCAAGAAAAAATCCGGAGACCTCGAAACAGAAAAAGGGGCCGCATTCCGTAACGGATTTGCGACCCACTTAAGATTATTATTAAAATTCTAAACGGGATGCTCAGTTGGTAGAACTTAGTTGGTAGAGCTTAGAAAAATAATCTAAGTTCTAAGCTCTAAATTCTAAGTTCTATACTACTCCCAGACTTCCGTCTTGAGTTCGCGACCCCACATTTCCTTGATGACATCGTCCACATTCTTGCCTTCGAACAAGAGGGCGTGAACGGCATTCACGATCGGCATTTCGACACCGAGCTTGTCGGCGAGAGCCTTGGTGCTCTTGCACGTCGGAACGCCTTCGGCCACCATCTTCATGCCGCCGAGAACCTGTTCGATGGTTTCGCCCTTACCGATGTGTTCGCCCACATAGCGGTTGCGGCTATGCTGCGAAAGGCAAGTCACAATCAAGTCGCCCATGCCGGCAAGGCCAGCAAAGGTTTCGGGCTTTGCGCCGAGAGCCTTACCGAGACGGCACATTTCGGCCTGACCGCGAGTAAGGATCGCAGCACGGGTATTGTCGCCAATCTTGTACTTGCCACCGGCTTCAAGGCCGTAAAGCACACCAGAAGCGATAGCAATCACGTTCTTGACAGAACCGCAAAGTTCCACACCCACGATATCAGTAGAAGTATAAACGCGCAGGTAAGAGCAGCTCATGGTCTTCTGGACGAGCTTGGCGGATTCTTCGTTCACGCAGGCAGAGACAATCGCCGTGAGAATGTGGCGGCTGACTTCTTCGGCATGCGACGGACCGCTAAAGGCGACCATTTTGTCTTCGGTGAGCCAAGGAACGTTTTCGAGCAAGACTTCGCTCATGAGCTGATTCGTGCCTTCGAGAATACCCTTCGTAGCGCAAACCACCACCGGTTCCTTACCCTTGGCGGGAGTCCACTTGCCGAGATTCTTGGCGACACCGCCCATAAACTGGCTAGGCACCACAATCAGAACCATTTCGCAACCTTCAAGGGCCGCATTCATATCGGTTGTATATTTAAAGTCTGCCGGGAAAATCACGCCCGGAAGTTTGTCCTTATACTGGTGTTCCGTAGAAAGCAGGTCCACTTCGGCCTGGGAATTTGTCCAGAACATGACTTCATTCTTGTTCTCGTACACCACCTGGCCAAGAGATAAGCCCCAGCCACCTGTACCTAAAACTGTAACCTTCATAATTTCGTTCCTAATAAAAGCTATGAGCGCGGTCGCCTTCGGCTCCCTTTGAGGTTTGAGGACGCTTCGCTTTGAGGTTTCAGCGACCTTTTATAACAATCTACAATAATTACGCCTTGGGAGTCTTACGTTTGCTGCCAAAACCGTTCTCAGTGCCGTTCATAAGGCGCTTAATGTTGGATTTGTGCTTCACAATCACGAAAACAGCCACAATAAGGCAGGTAATCATCAGACCAAGGTTAATATCGTCGGGCGGGAACGGCAACTTCAGGTAACCCATCACGGCAAAGGCGCCGAGAGCCACACACGCTGCAATGCTACCCACCGACACATACTTCGATGCAAATGTGAAAATGATCCACACGCCAAAAGCGCTAAGTGCCGTAATCGGGCAAAGGGCCAAGAACACACCCAAAGCGGCGAGCACGCCCTTACCGCCGCGGAAACCGGCAAAGCAAGTAAAGCTGTGACCGAGAATCACGAGGAGGCCTGCAACAAGTGGAACCCAGTGAGAATAGTCTGCACCGCCGGCAGCCACCTGCGCTTCGCACATCTTCATGGCTATCCACGGGCCAAGGATACCTTTGATTAAATCCAAGAACACCACGGGGAGTGCGGGTTTCCAACCGAGCACGCGGAACGTGTTGGTGAGGCCCGCATTCTTGGAGCCGTAATCTCTAATGTCGAACGACTTTCCCTTTGCGATTTTTGCGATCCAGATCGCGCTCGGGATTGACCCCAGCAAGTACGCTATTGGAAGACTCAGTAAACTGTTCAAGATCTTCATCCTTTCTAAGGGTTAATTTCTGGTCGAAGTTCAAGCGGAGGGGTGCGCCCTGCAGCTGGAATTCTTCGTAAAACTGTTTGAGCAAGTAACGCTTGTAAGAATCGGCCACCAGTTCCGGCGTGCGGGTTTCGATAGCAATCACGGGAGGCTCCACCATAATCTGGCAGGCGCGAGTGAGTTGCACCACGCGGGCGTTCTGGCTTGGGACAGGATTTTTTTCCAAGAAACTTGCAAAGGCGGTTGCCACACGGTCGCGGCCAAGCACGCGGCGGCAGTTGGCATACACCGTCTGAATCGCCTGCACAATGCGGTTCACGCGTTGGCCTTCCTTGGCGCTCGCCGAAATAATCGGCACGTATTCAAGCATCGGCTCGCGTTCGAGCATTTCCTTGACCATGTGGTCGAAGGACTTTTCGGTCTTGTCCGGGAAAATGTCCCACTTGTTGAGCACAAGCACCAGGCCCTTACCGGCCTTGCGGATTTCGGTAATGATGCGGAAGTCCTGGACTTCAAGGCCACGCGTGCAGTCAACCATCAAGACCGACACGTCGGAGCGGCGAATGCTTTCGAGCGTACGCATGTTGCTGAAAATTTCGACTTCGTCTTCGACCTTCGCCTTCTTGCGAAGACCTGCCGTATCGGTCACCACGAACTTGACACCGTCGACCGCAAAGTCGCAGTCAATGGAATCGCGAGTCGTTCCCGGAATATCGGACACCACGGCGCGGTCTTCGTTCAGCAAGCGGTTCAGGAGCGTGCTCTTGCCAGCGTTCGGGCGGCCGAGAATGGCAAAGCGAATCGGGCGTTCTTCACGGCGTTCACCACGCACAGGTGTGGGGAGCACTGCAATGACTTCGTCCATGAGCGAAAGACAGGCGTAGCCCGTGAGCGCACTGACGGTACGCGGAAGCCCAAAACCAAGCTTCAGAAACTCGTAGCTTTCTTGGCGGTCGGCGCCGTTTTCGCTCTTGTTTGCGACAAGAATCACCTTCTTGTCGAGCTTGCGGACCATGCGGGCAAACTGTTCGTCGAGCTTGGTAATGCCCACGCGGACATCGACCATGAAGAGCACCAGGTCAGCCTCTTCGACGGCGTTAAAAATCTGGGTGCGCACGCTATCGGCGAGCACATCGATGGAATCGTCCGGCAAGAAACCGCCAGTATCGACCACCGTAAATTCATGGCCCTTGTAATTCGCATTCTGGTAATGGCGATCGCGGGTCACGCCATCGCGGTCAGACACGACAGCGGCGCGACGCCCCAATATGCGATTAAAGAGCGAGGACTTGCCCACGTTCGGGCGCCCTACTATACATACGATAGGTAATTTCATCGTATACAAATATAGGAATTTAGTGTTTAAATCCTAGATAACGACACAACTAATCCCAACACGAAATACTCCTAAGCTGACTAAAATCACAAAAAAATATTATTTTAAAGACGGATTGAAGATCATTCGTTAGGAGTGCCAATGGGAAACA
Source organism: Fibrobacter sp. UWB1 (assembly GCF_002210325.1). Taxonomy (NCBI): domain Bacteria; kingdom Pseudomonadati; phylum Fibrobacterota; class Fibrobacteria; order Fibrobacterales; family Fibrobacteraceae; genus Fibrobacter; species Fibrobacter sp. UWB1. The sequence continues at coordinate 338,206 of NZ_MWQL01000001.1, read as the reverse complement.
ACAAACTCTGGATAGCATTTTTAACCGTTGTCGGAATTTGCGCCTCATGGGCCAAGCCACTATTCATCGGCTACTACCCCGATTGGGGAAAATGGCACAAGCCCGCCTACACCGTAGACAAGGTGCCGTACGAAAAGTTGACTCACGTGCTGTGGAGCTTTATCACGCCGAATACCGATGGAAGCCTGCGTGGCGATGCCGCAGACGACCCGACCGCCCTCGACGAAATGGTCGCACTCGGGCATGCCGCAGGGACGAAAGTCATCGTGTCGCTCGGCGGTGGCGGACAGAGCGAAAACTTCGTGCCCGTCGCATCGGACGACGCGCTCCGTCAAAAGTTTATCGTGAACCTCGTGCAGTTCGTTGCCGACCACAACCTGGACGGTCTCGACATGGACTGGGAATGGGAATACAATCCCGTGCCCGACGCCGACACCATCGCCTACAACAAACTGCTCACGGAACTCCGCGCGGCTTTACCCGAAGGCAAGACGCTTTCTGCAGCGCTCCCCTGCTCGCAATATTATGGGAAATACTTCACGCCCGAAGTCCTCGTGAAAAACCTCGACTGGTTCGGGTTCATGACCTACGACATCACCGGCGACTGGGACGAAAAGGCCATGTTCGATTCGCCGCTCTACCCGCACAGCGGCTACACCACTTGGTCGTGGGAACAGACCCGCGACTACTGGAAAAAATGCGGCGTGCCCACCGAAAAGATGGTCTTCGGAATTCCCTCGTTCGGATTTCAGTTTGAAGGAGCGACAGGCCCCGGCACCGATTTCACCAAGGGAACGGCAAAGCAGGTCCCGTACAAGGACATTGTCACGAATTCCGAATGGGAATTCTTTTTCGACAGCGTCTCCGTGTCACCTTACGGCGTATCTTCGACCGGCTACGTGACCTTCGAAGATCCGCATTCTTCCGCCGTCAAGAGCCGCTGGGTCAAGGATAACGGCTACGCGGGAATCATGGTGTGGGAAGTCTCGCAAGACTACATCGAAGGCACCGGAAACCCGATTTTGGACAGCATCTACATCGCATTACAAGACGCGAACGCAGCCATCAGGCCAAAACACAACAAAGCTATGAGCAATGACGGGCGCAAAACCCGCGCCACCGACCTGAAGGGGCGTAATGTTCCCCCAAAAGCCGCACGCGGGGCATATTATCCGGTAAACGGGAAATAAGTTCATATTTTTTACTTGACTCAAGCCATTCAACACGATAGATTTAGAATAACGGGTTTTCCCGACAGGAGTGTGTATGGTGAAAAACTTGATAATCGCAGGTAGCGCGGTTGCCTTTTTGGTAACTGCATCATTCGCGACGGACCGTTCCGTTGCCCTCAACAAAGAAATCGAGACGCTCGAGCCCATGAAGGGCATCGTGTTCTGGCCCGACCAGGCCAAGAGCCAAAAGAATTTGCAGGGTTCCATTTCGCTCGAATTCTCGTACTGCCTCCCCTGCGCCGTGGTGAAGGGCAAGACCGACGACAAGATTAACTACGACTGGAGCAGCTTCGAAAAGATGCTTGATGATATCGCGAGCCGCGGGCACCAGGCCATCGTGCGCTTCCGCATCGAGTACCCGAGCGCAACCATCGAAAACGCACCGGGCTGCACCGAGAAGGTAAAGGGCGCCACCGCAGTCCCCAACTACATCAAGGCGAACAAGTCATACACCGAGACGTATTCCGAAGACCCGGGCGGCGACGGCCCCACCTACTACGCCGACTGGAGCAACAAGGAACTCCTGTGGTTCTACAAGCAGTTCTACACAGACTTTGCCACAAAATACGACAAGGATCCGCGCATCGCCTTTGTGCAGGCGGGTTTCGGGCACTGGGGCGAATACCACATCTACGGCACCAAGCTAAACTTTGGAGTCAACTTCGCCACCAAGGATTACCAGGCCGAATTCCTGACGCATCTTGATAGTTTGTTCAAAGAGACCCCGTGGAGCATCTCCATCGATGCGGCAGACAACAACTACACGCCCGTCGCAGGCAACAAGACCTTGCTCGGGCTCAATTTCGGGCTGTTCGACGATTCCTTCATGCACAAGGAACACGACATTTCGCAGGGTGACGGCGACAACGAGCGTAACTGGCGCGACCTGGGTACGGACCGCTGGAAAACGGCTCCCGGCGGAGGCGAAGTCAGCTACTACACCGAAAAGGACCAGCGCGAGTTCCTGAACCCGGCAGGCCTTTACGGAGTCACCTGGGAAGATGCCGCCGCCAAGTACCACATGACCTACGTGATAGGCAATGATGCGCCCGAAGGCAGTTACGCCACCAAGGAACGCGTGTACGAGGCCAGTTCCTATGCGGGCTACAAGTTCGAAATCACGGGCTATGCGGTCAACGGAATTTCTGCAGCCGTCCGCGTAAAAAACATCGGCATCGCACCGCTTTACCACAACGCCTACGTGACCGTGAACGGCGTGCGCAGCGAAAAATCGCTCAAGGGCTTACTCCCCGGCGAAGAAGCGACCTTCACCGTCGCGGGCCTCACAATCGGCGATAGCGAAACGCCCGAACTCACCATCACCGGCGACAAGCTATTGAAAGACGCGACTATCCCCTACAAGGCAAACCTTGATGGGAGCGCTGCCGTTATCGAAGGACTCCTCGACGAAGGCGGAACCACCACAATCGCGGGAGCGCGCTGGAACAAGAACGCCGCAGGCAAGGGCGCAAGCAACCTCGGCAAAGCCCGCGCCACCGACCTCAAGGGCCGCAACGTCCAGAGCAAGGCCGCACACGGAGTGTACTACCCCGTTAAAAAGCGCTAGTTCTTCGTGATTTGCCAGTGACCACCCTTGTCAGGGCCTATCCGACGGATAAGCCCTTTTTGCTGCAATTTCTTTATGTTCTCTTTCGTTTTTCTAAGCGAAATTCCTAGAATCTTTGCAAGACTTACTGCCGTAATAAAAGAATCTTTCTCCATTTCTCTTATTATTATAGCCTGATTTTCAGTGACCTTTTCAGTGACCCTTTCAGTGACCTTTTCAGGCCGTTTATCAGAAGCATCCAATTGAGGAATTCTGAACTCCAGCATTACATCGCAAGGATGCACCGTATATTCCGTCTTTACGCCATAATCGGCACAAAGCTTGCACATATTCTCGATTCCACGTCCCCAGGCTTCCACATAGCCAGCCCTAAAAAACGCATTCGCAATCTTAGGGTTGTATTGTTCTGAACGGTGTCGCTGCATAAGCGTTTCAGCAGTCCAATTTGCAGGAAAAACACAATCATTGCTGATTAGTACGAGATCTTCATGTATTCTTATTTGGATTTGCACCCCAGAATCGTAATTAGAATGCATCAACGCGTTGAACACCGCTTCGCGCATGGCATCCTTAGGAATCGGATAACGCTCCACACGAATCAGGCCATCATAACTGATACGAGCCTTAAAATACTTGAGATATATGAGTTCAACAACCCTGTCTGCCTGAATAAATAACGACCCGTAAATTTCATCCTGATATTGCAAATCAGGACCATCACCAAAGAAACCAATTTTCACATAAGCACCGCCAAACCATCTTTCCGGTTTGCGATGAAAAAGCAGAACCGCAGCCCGAGTCAATTTTCCTTTCACAATCAAATTCAAATTGTCGAGCAGTTCTTCATTCGTCATCGCCAAATCCTGCGCAGTCATTCTGCCGGATTTCTTTGCCTCACGACGGAATATATCAAAGCTTTCCTTATCCAAATCCTTGAATTCAACACCATCAACCGGCATAGCATCCCATTTTGTCCTGGTTCTGTCCAACAAAAAATGAGTAAGGGCAGGCCCCTGCAAAAGCTGCTTTGTACTTCCGCTTCTATAGTGATATTCTCCCCTGTAATTTATGGGTTCAGAACTGGCAGGAACCGATATTTCAATGTATTCCTTTGAATCCGAAGAAAGCAAATTCACATCAACAAGCAAACCCAACGATTCCCTAATCTTGTTCGGGATATCTTCCATGAGCCTTTTGGCGTTCTGCACTCCACACACTTGCCCATCGTCGCTGATGCCGATATACAACTTGCCGCCCTGCGCATTGGCAAAGCCGCAAATCCACTTGAGATATTCATCCCTCCAAGACGACTTGTATTCGATATTTTGGTTCTCTGGCATAGAATCTCCTAAAAAAGAAAAACATTTGATAATCATCAAATGCCTTTCAGAGCCTACACTATTAGGAACCGCAACTGGAATGTAGATTATGTACTAGAATTGGCAAGGGGCGAAAGGAAATTTTACAATCTATTATAATTAAAAACCATACCAACTAGGAGGTATTTTTCCATAGGCTGTATTTCCTAAACGACCCTTTCCATATATATGTTCAAGGACCTTTTCTGCATTACTTTTAATCGTATTCCTTGGAAAGGTTTCGTAAAAGCGATGATTAGCTAGTTCACTAGATATCCATTGGCAATACAGGACCTCTTTTCCACTGCTGAGTTCATACCAGCTAGGCGGCGTCTTTGCCCGCGCAGAGTTAACCAAATGTCCTTTTCCATATTTGTGTTCTAGTGCTTTTTCAGCCACCCAGTTACTCGTATTCCTTGAAAAGGCTCCGTAAAAGCGCTGATTTACTAGTTCACTAGACACCCATTGGCAGTACAGGGCCTCATTCTCACCACCGAGTTCATACCAGCTGGGCGGCGTCTTTGCCCGCATAGAGCGTCCCAAACGTCCTTTTCCGTATCTATGTTGAAGAGCAATTTCTGCATCCCGGCTGCTAGTATTCCTTGGAAAGGTTTCATATATACATTGATTTAATTCGCTAGATATCCATTGACAATATAAGAGTTCCCTGTTTTCCGAACCGTTTTCGGTTGTACCAAGCGTTAGTAAACCCGCTAGTTTAATTACGGAATCTACGATAGATTCTCCTGATTTTTCCCTATTCGATGGCTTACTTCTTCTCGAATCACCAAACGATTCTTTTTGTTTTCTACTACTTTCATTTCGATCAGACAATTCATTTTTATAGAATCTCTTTGGTAGAAATTTTTTATTTCTCATGAAAATCGCAAGTATCGCTAAGGCAATGACCAGTATTGCATACCCCGTCCCAACATGAAAAACATCCAATAAAAGCCATAAGCATGATATTGCAACAACTGCCCCCGCTGCAGAAATGCAACCGATTTTCTTTCTCAAGCCCAATTCCGTAACACCAAGAGCAAGAACAATGAATAGAACCAAAACACCCCAACCATCGCTAGAGGATTTTTCCGCATCGGCAGATGTGCTGGAAACGGGATTCAAAAACTTTTCGCTAACATAGCCTGAAGTTGACCTGGATTCAATTTTGCAAAAGCCACTATTACAAGATTCTACTTGTACGACATCCTCTTTTTGAAGCTTTCCAACAACCTTTGAAGTTGCAGTCGGTTTTTCTCTAACATTCAGTGTGTTAGCAACAACAGTCGCTTGATACGAAGACACTGCGTTCACTACCAAAAATATTGTAATGACGAAAATCTGTTTCAACACTTTCATAAAATCAACCTTCTTGTTTAAAGATATTGTAATAATGAGCCAAATACGCTTTCACCCCATCAACTTTACCTTTGTAATCATCTTTTAAAATCCGCGTATAGGAAGAAATAAATTCAGCAACATTTTCATCTAACTTTTGGTATTCTATTCCCCATTCACCATCAGTATTCAATTTACCCGAGGCTCCGCGTAAAATCCAAGACGGATCATTAACTGAATAGAGTGTATAGCCAAATTCTATAGAATAAGACGCCAGCATTCGAAGTTTATAGCCATTAAAAGAAATTACATACTTTGGACTTATTGCGCCGAGTTCCTGACGGACGAGCTTGTCATTAAGCGCCCAGTATTTATATTGATCTTGATTATTAAAATGAGATATTTTTCCATCGGGATTGATATCCCTAGCCTCAGTATGCAGAGAAAATTTGTAGTAGTTCGTCACCCCACAATAATCGAGTATATGTTCGGCAGGAATTTTAGTTCCTGTTTTAGCCATTATAAAAACGGCAATTAAAGCAGGAATAACTCCATTCTCAAACGGAGCTATATCTACATCGCTTATATCAAAATCCGTCTCGCCATAATGGCGATTAAAGTCATCGCCATATTCCAATCGGCAGTTCAACTTTTCAAAATTATCTGAATACCGTTTTACTAAAGAGTTGTTATGCGGAATATTTTGCGCCGTACAATATACTAGAACACCATATTCATCGAACAATTTTCCTAAAAAGGGAACATATGGAGGGAAAGCCCCTTTTTCACTTTTAGTGGACAAGTAATTCAAGACTTCTCTACTGAAAGCAGCGCTCAAATCCATTTTCCGAAACTCATCCTTCAATTTTTCAAATTCGGCCTTATCCATCAATGTACCACGTTATATCATAAGCATATAAGTCCTCTCAAAATTTAACATAATGTATATAATTTCACAAACGATTTTAAATTCTACCCCATAATTTCAACAGCAGGAACTTTGCGAGCCAAGGGAAGGCATTCCCCTACCCTTCTTTGGATTGCTTCGCTGCGCTCGCAATGACGAAATGGGGGCCTTTTCTAACTTGGCGCCCCTTTGGGGCGCATTTAGTACGGCTCGGCCATGTCAAAGCAATGAATTGCTTTGACGTCTGCGACGTCCGTGGCTACGGCTCGAAAATGCAAAAAACAAGTTTTTCGCGCTTTCTCGCCTTGCACACTTTTGCCGCGGCACTCGCCTTTTACTAAATTTGTGCCCACTATGGAAACTCGTTACAATTCTAAAGATGTGGAAGCCCGATGGCATAAGACCTGGGCTGAGAATAACAGTTTTGCACCCAGCGGAAAGGGCGAACCGTTCTCGGTCGTGATTCCGCCCCCGAACGTTACCGGCGCGCTCCATTTGGGACATGCGCTGAACGATACGCTCCAGGATATTTTGGTACGCTACCGCCGTAAGACCGGCCGCGACACGCTGTGGATTCCGGGTACGGACCACGCGGGTATCGCCACGCAGGCAGTCGTCGAAAAGCGCCTTTTCCAGGACGAACACAAGACCCGCCACGACATTGGCCGCGACGCGCTGGTGGAACGCATCTGGAAGTGGAAGGACGAATACGAAGCCCGTATCACCAAGCAACTCAAGAGCCTGGGCGTCAGCTGCGACTGGAGCCGTCAGCGCTTCACGCTGGACCCGGTCTGCGCGAAGGCCGTGCGCCACGCCTTCTTCAACCTGTTCAAGAAGGGCCTCATTTACCGTGGCAAGCGCCTGGTGAACTGGGATACCAAGCTCCAGACCGCCGTCGCCGACGACGAAATCTACTACGAACACGTGAAGGGTCACTTCTGGACGTTCAAGTACCCCCTGGCCGACGGTTCGGGATTTATCCCCGTTTCGACCACCCGTCCGGAAACCATCATGGGCGATACCGCCCTCGCCGTGCACCCGAACGACGAACGCTACGCGCAGTTCATCGGCAAGATGCTGAAGGTGCCCTTCGTTGACCGCGAAATCCCGGTGATTGCCGACGCAATCCTCGTGGACAAGGACTTCGGTACGGGTTCCGTGAAGGTGACTCCGGCCCATGACCCCAACGACTATGCGACGGGTCTGCGTCACAAGCTCCCGATGATCAACATCATGAACGACGACGGCAGCCTGAACGAGAACGCCGGCAAGTTCCAGGGTCTCAAGGGCCAGGCCGCCCGCGACGCCGTGGTGGCAGGTCTCGAAGAACTCGGACTTTTGATCAAGGTGGAAGACCACGAAATGGACGTGGGCCACTCCGACCGCAGCAAGACCGTGATTGAGCCGTACCTCAGCGACCAATGGTTCGTGAAGATGGACGTGCTCGCCGAAAACGCGATGAACGCCGTAAAATCCGGTGAGATCAAGATTATCCCGGAACGCTACGCCAACAAGTATTTGGACTGGCTCGCCGAAAAGCGCGACTGGTGCATCAGCCGTCAGCTCTGGTGGGGCCACCGCATTCCCATTTGGCACACCGACGCTAGCGAAGACGAACTGAAGGCCGCATTCGCGGGCCGCGACGACATCTTCTTCTACAAGGCCGAAAACGGCGGCTACCTCGTGTGCAGCCAGGAAGAAGACCTCAAGGAAGACGCCGTGCCGGGTCGCGAACTCAAGCAGGAAGAAGACGTGCTCGACACGTGGTTCTCCAGTGGCTTGTGGCCGCACTCCACCATGGGCTGGCCGGAAAACACCGATACGCTCAAGCGCTACTACCCCACCACCGTGCTCGTGACTAGCCGCGACATCATTACGCTGTGGGTCGCCCGCATGGTGCTGTTTAGCCAGGAAAACATGGGCACGGTCCCGTTCCACACGGTGTACATCCACCCGAAGATTCTGGACGGCAATGGCCAGACCATGAGCAAGTCCAAGGGCAACGGCGTGGACCCGATGGATATCGAAGAGAAGTACGGTACCGACGCTCTGCGTTTTGTGATGGCAAGCCTTTGCACCGACAACCAGGACGTGCGCCTGCCGGTGAAGAAGGAAAAGCAGCCGGATGGCCGCGAAATCAACACCAGCGAAAAGTTTGAAATCGGCCGTAACTTCAGCAACAAGCTGTGGAACGCCTGCCGCTTCCTTTACCCGCAGCTGGAACAGGCCGGTGCGCTTGCCGCCGAACTCCCGATGGACAAGAGTTTGTTCGCGCTCGAAGACAAGTGGATTTTGAGCCGCCTGCAGACGACCATCAAGGACGCCACCCGCATGCTCGAAGAATACCACTTCGCCGAACTCGCCGGGTTCCTGTACCGCTTCGTGTGGGACGACGTCTGCTCCAGCTACTTGGAAATCAAGAAGGCCGTGATCAACAGCGAAACGCTCACCGCCGAAAAGAAGAACGCCATGGCCATCCTCAGCTACGTGCTGAAGAACGTGCTTGACTTGCTCCACCCGGTGATGCCGTTCATTACCGAAGAACTTAACAGCATCCTGTTCCAGGGCAGCGAAATGGTGATCAGCCGCGCATGGCCCAAGGCCGACGAATCTCTCATCGACGCGAAAATCGAAGCCGCATTCGACCAGGCATTCGCCGTGGTGGAAAGCGTGCGTGGCGTGCGTGGCCGCTACAACGTGAGCCCCGCCACCAAGCTGAACGCCGTGGTGAGCGTGGACGACGCCGCAACGGAAGCAAGCGTGAAGGACTGCATGGCCATCATCACCGAACTTTCGGGTCTTTCTGACCTGAGCGTCGCCGTGAAGGCCGTGAAGCCGAAGTTCAGTGCCAGCGCCGTGGTGCCCGGTGGCGAACTCTACATCCCGCTGGAAGGAATCCTCGACCCGGCTGCAGAAATCGCCCGCCTCGAAAAAGAAATCGAGAAGGCCAAGGCATTCGCCGCCAGCATCGAACGCAAGCTCTCAAACGAAAAGTTCGTCAGCGGCGCTCCCGAAGCCGTTGTCAATGCCGAAAGGACCAAGCTCGCTACTCAGCAAGATATTATTGCTAAGAACGAGAAGGCTCTTGAAGAATTGCGCTAATTGTCATTCCCGCGAAGGCGGGAATCTCCCTTTTAACTCAAAGAGGTGTTCTAAGGACACCTCTTTTTCTTTATTCCGAAAACAAAAATCAATTTTTAGAACGGGTCTTTTCTGAATATTCAGTCCAGACTTCTGTAGCCAAATACTTGTCACTGCGACAATGGAGGTCTGCGACCCCTTCTTCTATCAAACTCGCCGTATCTGACTCATAATAAATGTCTGTTGCTTCCTGCAAAGATACATGAAACATCTCGCTAATACAAGCGATGACTCTAGCACATTTCGCACTCTTCAATGTTTGCTTGCTAGCATCAGTCATAGGCGCTCGCTTTCAACATAGGTTAAGCAACGATGAAGCATTTCCTCGGAGCGAACGCAATACTGAATATTGGGTGTAACAAACTCCAATAAGCCCAAGGCCTCCGACAATGTAATTTCGCCAGTCAGGTATCGATCCAAAGTCAAAAAGACTCTATCATTGGCAATGCCGCCAATAACTAAATCGTAATTACTATCATCTTCTCCAGCCCGACATTTAGATATAAAGTCAAGCCACGCTTTATCGTAAGCATCAAATCGGAGAACATTCCACTCAGTTTCGTCATAGGAAAATTCATAAGCATTCAGCCACGCATCCTTTCCCCGACGCTTGAAGCGGTCGCCATACCTTTGAGCCTGTTCCAAAATGGATGTAAGATAAAAGCCACGCCCAAAATCAAGGTATTTACGAGAATGGTCTAAATCCGGTCGTTCAACAACAACCGACGAGGAATGATACAACCTCATTAAGCCAGCACCCCTTTTTCCTTCATATACTCCGTAAGGTCTTCCATAAGGTAGCGGGAACCAAACGTATGCAGGACATCATAAGAGGGGACGATATAACCGTATAAAATACCCGATTTTTTCAAACGCTTATAAACCTCTCGCTGAGGGAGTTTCAGCAAGAGCGAGAGTTGCCCGATACAATAGGTCACAAACTCAAGCGTCCGATTATCCATACCCCAAATATACATTATTCAGGCAAAAATCGCCAAATAGCCTATATGTGAAACAACAAAGTCCGCCGTACAAGTAGATTTTTTCTTCAAATTTTGTCAAAAACGAACTTTTTTGTAAACTTTTTGTGCCAGCCACCATTTTTTATGTTATTTTTAAAGAGTAAAAGAGTTTTTGCTCTTGTTCTCTACACGAAATCTAGACCATTTCAAAACACGAGGACAAGGCGAACGCTCACGCAGGTATGCCGTCTTTCGACGTATCTCGGTTTGCTGTATCGGCTTGTTAGCCGGTTGTTGGTCGTATGACCAAGGGCAACAGCCCTTTTGGGGCGTGGGTCGTTTGCATTTATCGTGTTGAGGCAAGTCTAGAGCCCCGTGTAGGTAAATGCAACGATCTGCGCCTTTTTTGTATCCACACATAATTTGGCGAAGTTCTTTGCGGAACGAGGCGGACTCCATAGATGTAAACGATGGAGATTATCATGGCTAAAAAAACAGAAAAATCAGCCGGATTATGTGCAGACATCCAACGAATTTTCCAAGATGTCGCAAAAGAAAACGGTTTTTCATTAAAACTCAATTCAAAATCATTTTCGATTTATTCTGAAAAATGGCACTCCATTGAATTTCTCTTTCAATGGCAAAAAGATCATTTTGTCGGAAAGTTTGTCAGTTACAATTCAAAAGGCGAATGGAAAGCAAGCCAAGCAATAGTTTCCATCTGGAACTACACCAACGCCATAGAATTTCTTAATGCTTTTAAAATCCTTTTTGACATGCCTGCAAAACGCAAGACAAAATAAACATCTTGTTTTTTGTTGGATATCGAAAAGCACAAAAACTTAATTCAACATGTGAGAAAAAAAATGAAAAAAAAGTTCAATCTTTTCGTTGCCGCAATTATGTCAATTGTCGGAACAGGTTTATTCACCGCTTGCGGCAGTGATTCGTTCACCGATTCACGTGATGGTCAAAAATACAAGACCGTCAAAATTGGCGAACAAATTTGGATGGCCGAAAACTTGAGATATAAAACAGAAAACGCTAAATGTCCAGACAATGATCCTGAATTGTGCCAACAATATGGAAGTCTCTATAATGTGACATATTTATTTCTGCATGATAAAGATTTTATTCGAGGTATGATATGGAATTACCAAAAAGGCAACCCGCCTTTGGATGCATGCCCCGAAGGATGGCGCTTGCCAGATGAAACTGATTTTCAAAAGTTAATTACTTATACAGATTCTATTACGCAAAAGAAAATTGGAACAGGAAAAGCTTTGAAATCCAAAGAAGGATGGAATGATGCTAATGGAATAGACGCAGTTGGATTTAACGCAAAACCAGCTTTTAAAGACGAGCAAAAGGTTTCTTATCTCGCAATTCCAATATTGCCTCCTTTGGGAAACGACGGAATCGTTTTAGACAAGTCGGTGAATATCGAACTAAAAAAAATGAGAACTGAGATATATAAAAAGTTTGATTCTGAAGTTCTTGAAACCGTTGAAAGTTACGACCAAAGTATTAGATGTATAAAAAAAGATTCTATTCACGAAAAAGGAATGCAAACTTTCTTGGCGCAATTCTTTAGCAGTGTTGTCCAGAGCATTGAAAAAAACTTGAATGATTCTCTAAAAATCTCTAGTGGACTATGGAGTGAACAGTCGCCAGTTACAACAATCAATCACAGAATTTATTTTGATGTAGATAAGGAATATTACAAAACTTTTTCCGATAGAATGCGTAAATCAAACATTTCTATAGAAAATAAAGTTGCTATAAAAAAATGTCCAGCACAAAGCAAGTGGACTTTTACGGTAGAACGTTTAGGAGAAGACAATATTTATCTTTCAAAATACAAATGCACTTTGGTAGAACCTGAAAACGAAGCCTGTAAAGAGATTGTTTCTAGAGATGTTGTTTCTAGATTGAATAATGATGACTGCATTAATATTCAACCAAATATAGTCGAAAAGGGGAAAGACATAAAGAAAAATAAATCTTTAGACAGGCTCCTTTCAGGCAAAGAATAACATCATTAAAAGAGGATAATGTCACGCTTTCGCGCACAATGTTAGCTTTTAGTAGCTTACTTTGCCTTTTTCTTTGCTCATGCTCTAATCATGAAGAGGCCGCTTGCAATTTAGTAACAGCCCTCTTAAAAGAAAATTTTGGAGATACTTTCAAAGAATTGGGTATGGAAACGGCAAAATGCAAGGCTGTTAACTAGGGGAACCTGTTCGTAGTGGATATTACCATAACGCAAAAGCCTATTTGGATAATGGAAAAACACTTCGAATTACCGTTGAAACAAAGTGGGATTCTGTTTATGTACAAATTCCTAATGAATCAATCTTTGGCAACGAATGATTATATTCCATAGTTCAAACATACTATTACTAAGTCTATGCTTATCCCAAATACTTTATGCAGCTAGCAACACGCTAGTTGACTCTAGAGATGGAAGACGGTATAAAACAATCAAAATAGATAAGCAAGTGTGGATGGCGGAAAACTTAAAATATAAGGTTTCCCCATCTTACTGTTTTAGAGATATAGAAAGTAATTGTCAAAAATACGGAAGAATGTATCCATGGCATGTGGCAATGAAATTACCCGCAAAAAAAGCCTATGATAATGAAAATGTGACGAATTATGTTAATTCTGTCCACCAAGGACTTTGCCCTGCTGGATGGCATGTTCCCTCAGCAGCCGATTTTGACACCCTTTATGCACATGCTTACGATGAAAGTCCTTCTACAAGAAAGCTTTCAACTGATCCAGCAGAAAGGTTCATTTTAAATCCTAAAGGTTTTAATTTGAAATATGCCGGACAGTTGATGATTTGGGGCTATGAATATTACATGGGCTATAAAGAAATTGATCCAACAGCCGGAGCTCGTTTTTTTAGAACGGGAAAAAGAGGCGAATATCCATTAAGTTTTGTCTATAAGGATTTCAATCATTTTGTTTCATTTACAACCACCGAAGCAGAAGAGTCTACTGTATTGGTTTACGCAGTGTATTCAGATCAATACAACTTTAGCATGGGAGCAAATCGAATCTATAGAGGAGCCTCAGCAGAGTACTTACGCTGCATAAAAGATTTTGAATGCCCTAAAGGCGAAGAATTTTATGAGGGAATTTGTCAAAAACCGTTCGATTGCTCTGAATATGAGTATGCTGTTGACAAATGGAATTGCGAAACGCTACCTGATAATGCTCATAGAAATAAAGGTCTCGGGTTCAAATGTGATAAAGGATTTGACAAAGTCAAGGAAGATGATGAATATGTATGCAAGAGACCTGCAACCTGTGACGAATACGAGTATGCAGTAGATAAATGGAATTGCGAAATGTTACCTGATAATGCTCATAGAAATAAAAGTTTGGGGTTTTCATGCAATAATGGGTATAGCAGAGTAAAGAAAGATGATGTTATTGAATGCATGAAACCATATGATTGTAAAGAAACTGAATATGCAATAGGCAAATTTGAATGCATGCCCCTTCCTGAAAACGCACATCGTAAAGCAAACGAAAAAACAGGATATGAATGTGATGAAGGATATGACAGTGTTGAGATAGGTCTTTTCTCATACTGCAGAAAACCCTATGAATGTAAAGAGAATGAATACTCTGTGGATAAATACAAATGTGGAAAATTACCCCAAAACGCACACAGAAATGAAGAAATTGGCTTTACATGTAATGGCGGTTATGATGAAATACATGACGGCGAAACAATTTCTTGTGAAAAGGGGTATGTCTGTGCTGAAACGGAATATGCGGTAGATGTAAAGAATTGCGCTCCCTTGCCGGATTTTGCAACGAGAAATGAGAAAGAAGGCTTTTCTTGTAATGAAGGCTACGCTCTTTATCAAGGAGAATGTTATCCGATCTCTCCAGAATCTTATTGATAAAGAGTGCTTAAGCGGTTTCGCGTTAGGGATAGCGACCCCTTGGGGCGAAGACTTGCGGGCTGTTCTAGTCGGAAATTTTTGGGAGCAAGGCTTCGTTGCAAGAGCTACGCGGGTGTGCCGAAGGTGCGACCGGGTAGCCTTGCAATATAGCCCGACCGCACATATATGTGCGGGAACGCCCAAATGATTATTTGCGTGGACCCGATGGATATCGAAGAAAAGCGTGCAAGCGAGTGTCGCGACGAAAAGCTCGCTTTTCGGCATGATCGAGCACAGCCGCGGACGCCATAGGCGTCAAAAGTACGGTACCGACGCTCTGCGCTTTGTGATGGCAAGCCTCTGCACCGACAACCAGGACGTGCGCCTGCCGGTGAAGAAGGAAAAGCAGCCGGATGGCCGCGAAATCAACACCAGCGAAAAGTTTGAAATCGGCCGTAACTTCAGCAACAAGCTGTGGAACGCCTGCCGCTTCCTTTACCCGCAGCTGGAACAGGCCGGTGCGCTTGCCGCCGAACTCCCGATGGACAAGAGTTTGTTCGCGCTCGAAGACAAGTGGATTTTGAGCCGCCTGCAGACGACCATCAAGGACGCCACCCGCATGCTCGAAGAATACCACTTCGCCGAACTCGCCGGGTTCCTGTACCGCTTCGTGTGGGACGACGTCTGCTCCAGCTATCTTGAAATCAAGAAGTCCGTGATCAACAGCGAAACACTCACCGCCGAAAAGAAGAACGCGATGGCCATTCTCAGCTACGTGCTGAAGAACGTGCTCGACCTGCTCCACCCGGTGATGCCGTTCATCACTGAAGAGCTGAACAGCATCCTGTTCCAGGGCAGCGAAATGGTCATCAGCCGCGCCTGGCCCAAGGCCGACGAATCCCTCATCGACGCAAAGATCGAAGCCGCATTCGACCAGGCATTTGCCGTGGTGGAAAGCGTGCGTGGCGTGCGTGGCCGCTACAACGTGAGCCCCGCAACCAAGCTCAGCGCCGTGGTGAGCGTGGACGATGCTGCGACGGAAGCAAGCGTGAAGGACTGCATGGCTATCATCACCGAACTTTCGGGCCTTTCTGACCTGAGTGTTGCCGTGAAGGCCGTGAAGCCGAAGTTCAGCGCGAGCGCCGTGGTGCCCGGTGGCGAACTCTACATCCCGCTGGAAGGTATCCTCGACCCGGCTGCAGAAATCGCCCGCCTCGAAAAAGAAATCGAGAAGGCCAAGGCATTCGCAGCTTCGATCGAACGCAAGCTCTCGAACGAAAAGTTCGTGAGCGGCGCCCCCGAAGCTGTGGTAAACGCCGAACGCACCAAGCTCGCGACTCAGCAGGATATTATCGCGAAGAATGAAGCTGCTCTGAAGGAACTGAAGTGACACAAACCGCGAATGCGGATTGTGTCATCCTGAGCGGAGAGGCGCAAGCCTCGTAGTCGAAGGATCTAAAAAGCATTAAGAGGTGTTCTTAGAACACCTCTTTTTTTGTCAACCTATTTCCCGAATAAATCCGAATGTGAACCAGTCGCAGTCGCCGAAAGAATCAATTCATCGTTGAATATCTGGTACATCAAAAGCCAATCCGGTTCAATATGACATTCTCTAAAATCGGACAGAGTCCCAACTAACTGATGATCGCGATTATGGGGCGGAAGTGGTTCACCTTTCGACAACTTATCCAGTACAGCGATTAGTTTGTTCAAGTCCTTGCCGCGCTTTTTCATAACCTTGACATCATGTTTCATGCGGCTTGTGTACTTAATCTGGTACAAAAGCTATTCCTCCAGCATAGAGGCAACGGCATCTGCAGCCGTGGCATAAGGGCCATGGAGATTCTTGCGGCTACGTGTATCTTCAATAGCCTTTTCCAAGGATAAGTCCTCGGGTGCATGACGGACTTCAAAAGGAATCCCTTTATGCTCAATGGCAAAAGTCAAGAATATGCGGATAGCCGTAGAGGTATCCATACCGAGAGACTGGAACAAGTCGTCCGACTTTTTTTTCAAGTCGTCATCGACCCTCATTTGCAGCGTAGCCATAGTTAAGCTCCTTTTTCCGTAAATATACACAATTTGCATCTACAAGTCAATAGAATTGTATAAAAACGTATTGACAAATCAATACAGCATCAATCAAAATTTTCATTACAACGGACTCTTTTTAATAACCAGGTTCCTTGAATTTTTCAGTTTCACGGCACTTGGGGTCGTCGTAATAGACAGTATACCGGTCACTTTCAGGCAACCGACTGTCAGGCATATGAACAATTTTTCTTCCATCAAAGGAGATGTAATCATTCACACACAAACTCCGTTTCCCATTCCAGAGCGCCTGAACAGAAACAATTTCTCCGCTTTTCACAAAATATTCAATTTTCAATGTCTGGTAAGCAACCCCCTTATTATACCAAACAATTTCATCTGCTGGAGCATTTCCGTCAATATATACTTTGTAAGAGAAAAACTCTCCTTCTTTTCGAATTCCATTTTCCGGAACACGATATTCTTGGTCCAAGACAAAGCGATACGAAACAATTCTTTTGGCAGTCTTTGTTTGATACGCCACGACCTGAAAATCTTTGGGAGAAACTCCATCAGGGATATTCCCGACAACAGTAAGAATCGTATCCATTAAGTCAATCCTTTGTGGAGCCATTCCAGAATGACTCGACTGCACAGAATTTGATGTTCCCGTACAAGCAACTAGAAACGCAAGCAAAAAGAAGAAAACAATTTTCATTTCACCTCAACAACCCAATCTGCAAATTCATCATTCGATGTTCTCAAAATAGGCAATTCTTTGGACTCATTATCGGAGAGAAGAATCGCCTTAAAAACTTGAGACGACTCATCACAAAACATCTTTATGGTTCGGTATGGAACGCCATCTCTGTGCCACACCACAAAATATCTATCACGACTATTATCACCCCAAGAACTGCTAGGCTTACAAGACCTTGGCCCATACCGATAAAATTCTATTTGACGAGTATCTCCATCATAATTCAGAGCATACCAATGAACATTTTTATTTTCTAAAGGACAATCTCCACTAGAACAATCTCCTTGAGCATAGGCAACAATAGTTTCTTTTTCAATCGGGGCATTTTTAGGCAAGGATTCATTAACACGTATTAAATGGCTTGGATAAGGACAAGCCGTAAAAAACAAAGCAGCTAGCAACAACAATAAAAATTTCATCACAAATAAATATATATATAGCATGGACCGTGCGGGGGACGTCCAAACAATAGAGGCTTTCAATCCGTCCAAAATCACACTTTTTTGCGCACCCCTTAAATTGCGGGTTATTTTTACTATTTTCTAGAGATGGATTAAAAGGAGAAAAGAGTATGGATTTCACCAAATTTCTGTTTGCGGGCGCGTTTTGCGCAAGCGCCTTAACCACAAGCCTACATGCGGCGGAATGCAGCTACGAGCCCCCCGTCAGGGAATCAGGAAGCACCGGAGCTTATTTTGAATACCCAGCAGTATCTCTCTATCTATTCGAGGGCAGCTACCTGGACCTCTCCAAGATGGATCAGCGCGAACCCACTGTAAAGAACGTTTCCGGCACCGACACGGTATGGATGTACAGATCCGAGCCGGACTCCACCATGATCGTAATCGCCTCCGAGAAGGTGGTCAAGGTGGCGCGCGTCGCCTATTCCGACAACCAAGACGACTTCGTCGATTCGCTCTTCAGCGTGCATCACGATGCCGTATTCAAAGACGAGTTCGCACGGCTGCAAAAGGCAGGCGTTTTCAAGGGAACAGCCGAACAAGCGGATTCCCTTGTGAACCATGTTTTTGAACTCTGCGGTAGATACTATTGGAAAGAAGGGGGCTACTCCGGCTGCGAATTCAATCCGCCAGAATTAAGACGGAGAAACGGCGGTAAGGATATCGACAAGGCTGATGTACCGCTAGCAAGCTCGGCTGTGGCCGGAATACACGCCTTCCTCCTCGACACACTGAACTTCTGCCCAGATTACAG
Organism: Fibrobacter sp. UWB1; assembly: GCF_002210325.1. NCBI lineage: Bacteria > Pseudomonadati > Fibrobacterota > Fibrobacteria > Fibrobacterales > Fibrobacteraceae > Fibrobacter > Fibrobacter sp. UWB1. The sequence goes on along the minus strand of NZ_MWQL01000001.1, from coordinate 319,790 downwards.
GTTCCCACCCGAATCCACGACAGCCTCCCCCGCAGTCCCGGGATTGACACAGGCAAGGTTCAGCTTCAAAAAGCTCGGCCAAAATCGCTACCAAATTGCAGGCGCTAGGCCCAACTCCCCGTACAAGGCTTTCAGCCTGAACGGCCAGCTGATAGAAAGCGGCATCTTGAATAACGGCGTGTTTACTGCAAAAAAATTGCCCGTCATCCTGACGCTGAACAACGGGCGAAGCCTTTACTTGAAAAACTAGCCGAGTTACAAGCTCACAAACTTTCGCATGCTTGCAAAAGTCGCCACAATGCTCAACAGCACCGACACGGCAAGCGTTACAACAGGCACGAAAAGCCCGCTCAAGAAGGCCTCGTGACCGAGTTGCACCAAAAGGAGCAGCGGCACTATCAAGAATAAAGTAATATGCGTCGCCGCACGCACCGTACGTACGCGTAGCGATACAATCAAGGCAAACGAGGTCGTAAGAAGCACCGCCGAAAGCGCTCCGAGGACGGACGCCACCGCCACTTGCGTCGAAATTTCGGAGTGCGAGGCCCAATAACCGAGCTGTGCCAGAATCGCAAACACCACCGGGAACGGAAGGATTGCCAAAAGCTTGCCCCAAAAAAGTTTTGCAGGAGCGATCGGAGCAAGTTGCAAAAGTTCAAGGGAATTGCGTTCGCGTTCGCCCGCAAAGGTATCGCCTGCAAGGGGCGAGCCCATGGGCGCCATCAGGCAACCGAGCAAGAGCATCATGTAGCCTTCCATACCTTGCATAATCTGTCCGCCATAACGCGATACGGCAATGCCCTGGCTCGCCGCAAGAATCACCGGCGGGATAATGAACGGAATCCAGAAGCGCGGATCCCTAAAAATCAGTCGAAGTTCATGTTTGAATACGTGGAACATAGCAATTATCCATCAATAAATTTAGAAAATTCAAGAGTCCGCTTTTTCTATATTTGGGTCGCACAAAAAACAAAAAGAGGTCTTATGCCCGCACAAGGTGAACATAACAAGTGGATTGCCCTCGCCCTTTGCATTTTGCTCGGATACCTGGGACTGCACCGCTTTTACGAAGGTAAAATCTGGACCGGAATTCTTTGGCTGTGCACCGGAGGCCTCTGCGGCGTGGGCGTCGTTGTCGACGCGATTCTTATCGTGATGAAGCCGGAACACTACTAATTCGGAATTCAGAGTTCGGAATTCAGAGTTCGGAATTAAAAATTCTAGAACTAAGTATCGGGAATCAAATTACACATGAAACATTTATTCGTTATCGCGACGGGAAATCCTGGAAAGATTAGGGACTTCGCACACATTCTCGGAACCGAGAACAAGGAATTCAAGACGCTCAAGGACATCGGCTTTACAGACGACATCGTCGAAGATGGCGATTCCTTCGAAGCAAACGCCATCATCAAGTCGAGCACGGTGGCCAAGTGGCTTTGCGAAAAGAAAATCGAAGCGAGCGTGCTTGCCGACGACTCCGGTCTCGAAGTATTCGCGCTGAACGGCGAACCGGGCATTTACAGCGCCCGCTACTGCGGCTACCATGGCAACGACCAGGCAAACAACGACAAACTCATGCAAAAACTCGAGGGCGTCAAGGACCGCACTGCCCGCTACTTCTGCGCACTCTCTTACCAGAAAGTCGGCGAAGTCGACGGCAAGTGGACCGTGACCGAGCCCAAGATTTACGAAGGCGAATGCCGTGGACAAATCAACTTTGCCCCCGTTGGCGACATGGGATTCGGCTACGACCCGCTATTCGTTCCCGACGGATTCGACCGCACCTTCGCGCAGATGGAACTTGCAGAAAAGAAAGGCATCAGCCACCGCGGAAACGCCATCCGCGCCATGAAAGCGGATTTAGAAGCCAAGGGCTAGAAATAAAAAAAGCCGATGCTGACGACTTCAAAAACAAAAAAGTCCCCGAGCGGGGACTTTTTTCATGCGATAGAGCCGAGCGGTCTCACGTGAGCAAAAAAGCGACCCGGTGTTAACGGGTCGCGTTTGCGAGAGCGAGGCGATATCACATTCTTGTTTATGCAATAAAGCCGAGCGGTCTCATTAGAACCAGCGCCAGGTCAGGCCGAAGAGCACCATGCTCTTGTACTGCGTGTCTTCGTCGAGATCCCAGTCGTAGGCCATGTCGAAGCCAACCTGGAGTTCAACAAGCGGTGCAATCATCACAGAGAGCAAGTTTTCCCAAAGGCCGTCGATCTTTTCGACACCTTCGAAGTTGCAGAAGGCCCACAGACGGGTCTTGAAGCTCACGATGTCAGAGAAGGCATACTTGGCTTCGGTGATAGATTCGAGACCGGGTTCGTCACGGAACTTTTCAAACTTTTCGGTATCCTTGTCGTCGGCGTAGCCGTAACCATTAGAAATGGTCATGCGGTTAGCAAAGCCGAGGCGCTGAGAGAAGTTGTCGTTCGGAACGTAAGCAAGACCGGCAAGCTGAGTTTCGTAGGCCGGATCCATGAAGCTGGAAATTGCCTTCTTGACTTCGTTGCCATCTTCGTCTTCGCTGTATTCGTAGCCAGCCATGAACTGAGTTTCGAAACGGTTACCAATGTAGGGCTTCAGAACTTCACTCAAATTGAAGTCAAGCATCGATTCCCAGAAGAGTCGGTCGTTGGACTTGCGCTTACCCACGCCCTTAGTCCATGTCTGACCGAGATCGATATCGATGAGGTTACGCCAGTTGGCGACCTTCCACTTCCCCTGCACGTCGGCATCGTAGGTCACGAGCCAAGTGTAGTTGGAGGTACCGTCCTTCTGCCAGTTGCTGAAGTTGTACCAGTTATAACGAACAGCTGCGACAACGTCGGCAGTCCAGTTTTCCGGGAGAGCCCCTTCGAACATGCCACCTTCAGCCATTGCAGGAGCGGCAAAAGCGCAAGCAAATGCGCAAGCCTTGATAAGTGATTTCATCTTCATATTGATTCCTTTTTTGTGGCCCGCGCTACGGCGGACCGAGTTTTATGCGAAACAATATAGGAATAAAAACAGGTTTTTGCGAGTACAACTGTATGTTTTGTCTATATTTGGGCTATGTTTCGCACTGTTTTTAGGTCCCTGTTTTTTTTAATCCTTTTTACTGCTGTACTTAGCCATGCCGGAGACTGGCGTTTTAGCGCTGGCGCAGGCCTACGCAACCAAACACCCGTCGTTCTGATTGGAGGCGTCGGCTACAACAACTTGATGGTCTACCTGCAGGGAATGGGTATGAACAAAGGCGAGAACCACTTTTGGTGTGGCTATCGCGGCAGCGTGCTCTGGACCTTCTTTAAAGAGCTCCCCTTCCACTTTGACGCAGGCCTTGGCATTGGCTACGAATACTCCGAAGCCCCGAATAAAATGCACCAGGCGATCAACAAGGCAAACGAAGGTCGCTACACGTTCCCCTACAACTACAAAGAATCGGCAGAGCTTTCGCTTGAACTATGGACGCACCTTTATGGAGTGTACACACAAATTAGCGTGCCAATCAACCGCTACCGTGAACACGACGTAAAAAAGCTCCTGTGGGGCGCTGGATACATGTTTGAATTTTAGTAGGAAGTAGACAGTAGAAAGTAAAAAAATCCCCCGGTTTTAAACCGAGGGATTTTTTTCGAATGTCGTGGCTTAATTCCGTGAACGGAAAAGGCTCGTATTAACGAGCCTTTGCAGTGAGAGCGAGGCGATATCACATTGACTTGAATGCGATAAAGCCGAGCGGTCTTGTTATTTCTTCGGGAGCACGACCGGCTTGCCGAAGTCCACGTTGGTCTTGTTGCCGAGCAACAGGGCACGCGTCTTGAGCGGGAGGCCGAAGCAGCGGATGAAGCCCGTTGCGTCCTTCTGGTCGTACATGTCGACGTCGGTGAATCCGCCGAGGCCCATGTCGTAGAGGCTGTAGGGGCTCTTGATGCCGGCCGGAATGATGTTGCCCTTGTAAAGCTTGAGGGTCACGTCACCGGTAACAACCTTGTTGACTTCGGCGAAGAAGGCGTCCATAGCCTGGCGGAGCGGAGTGAACCACTGGCCATTGTACACGAGGTTCGCATACGTCATAGACATCTTCTGGGCTTCGAACAAAGTTTCCTTGTCGAGCACGAGCTGTTCAAGGCATTCGTGAGCCTTGTACAGGAGCGTGCCACCCGGAGTTTCGTACACGCCGCGGCTCTTGAGGCCAACGAGGCGGTTTTCGACGATGTCCAGGAGACCGCAAGCATTCTTGCCGCCAATCTTGTTCAGGTATTCGAGGAGTTCCACAGCGCCCATCTTCTTGCCGTCGATAGCCACCGGATTACCCTTATCGAAGGTAATCGTCACGTGGTCAGCCTTGTTCGGGGCCTTTTCATACGTGTTGGTGTGCTTGAGGAATTCGTACTTGTGTTCCTGTTCCGGGAATTCCAGGACGCCACCTTCGTGAGAGAGGTGCCACAGGTTACCGTCTTCGGAGTAAATCTTCTTCTTGCTGATGCCGTTCAGCGGAATCTTGTGAGCGGCAGCGTAGTCGATAGCGTCTTCGCGGCTGTGGAACGTCCACTTCGGGTCCTTCCACGGGGCGATGACTTCGAGCTTCGGGTTGAGTGCGGCGTAGGTCAGTTCGAAACGGACCTGGTCGTTACCCTTACCGGTAGCACCGTGAGCAACAGCGTAGGCGCCTTCCTTTTCAGCAATCTTCACCTGGTACTTGGCGATGAGCGGACGGGCGAAAGAAGTACCCAGGAGGTAGGTACCTTCGTACTTAGCACCGGCGCGAACGGTCGGCCAAACGTAGTCTTCGAGGAATTCCTTCTTGAGGTCGAGAACGTAGCACTTGGAAGCGCCAGTCTTCAAAGCCTTGTCTTCGAGGGCCTTAGCGTCCGGGAAGTCGTTCTGACCGAGGTCGGCGGCGAAAGCGATCACTTCGCAGTCGTAGTTTTCCTTGAGCCAGGGGATAATGATGGAAGTATCGAGTCCACCGCTATAAGCGAGGACAACCTTCTTCTTGGATTCTTTCTTAGCCATTTTTAGCGTCCTTTAAGAAAATTTTAGACATGTCAAATATAGAAATAGACAAGAGACGAGAGACGAGAGACGAGAGAATTTTTACTGTTTTTTATTCGCTGAATTCTTTACCGTTGATTTCGAATCACTCTTTGCGTGGGGCTTTGCGGAAGCCTTCTCGGGCTTTTTGTCCAGGTTTTTAGCCGGGGCCTTTTCCATAGATTTTTCCGATGCCTTCGCGGCATTCTTTGCGGAAGTGTCCTTTGGAATCGGAGCCATCAGCTGGCGCAGAGAATCCACCAGCACGCTGTCCTTCTTGGGGAACATGTTCTGGTAAATCACGGCGCGGCGCTTGGCCATGAACTGGCTTTCGCGCATGTGCGGGTGGTGCTTGCCCGGGCTTGCGAGCATGGCGGCCAAGTTGATCGCCTGGTCTACGCTGAGCTTGGCGCAGCTCTTCTTGTAATAGGTGCGGCAGGCTTCCTGGCAGCCAAAGATATCCTTGCCCCACTGAGCGTAATTCAAGTACAGTTCCAGAATGCGGTCCTTGCCGAGTTCATGTTCCATCAACAGGGCGTAGGCGAGTTCCTTGAACTTGCGATTGAAAGAGCGTTCACCGCTCAAGAAGAGGTTCTTCGCGAGCTGCTGCGTAATCGTAGAACCTCCGAACTTGGTTTTGCCCGCCATCTGGTTTGCATCCAAGGCTTCGGCAATGGCACGAATATCAAATCCCGGGTGGAAGTAGAAACCCGCATCTTCGCTTGCAATGACCGCCTTACGCAGGTACGGACTGATGGAATCGAGTGGTACGTAGGTATGCTTGATTTCGATATTCGGGTTGGAATCGCGCAAAGCTTCCATGTACTTGCTCATTTCGGGCTGAGTATCTTTCAGTTGCGCCACACCGTCGTAAATGTCATAGCCGTAAATAAAGGCGCGGTACAAGGCGTAAGAGGCCGCCACCGAGAAAATAGCAGAATAGATAATCAGGATCAACAAGGCCTGGCGGATTATGAAATTGATAGTGCGGTAAAGCCACTTGAGTATAACACCTGCCACACGGGCGAACGTGGTACTCGTAAACCATTTAAAAAAGTCCTTGACCTTACCAAAATACAGTTTCACTTTATCCATTACTTCTTTCCTCCGAACCAATCATTGATGTCTTCACCTTCTTTCATGGCCGTGGGCAAGTTTTCCATTCCTTCGCCTAAAATTACATTATGAATGCCCGCTTGTGTGAACAAGTTGCCTATATATTCCATGCCAGAACGGCCCGCTTCGTCGTGATCCAGACAAAGTACCACATTTTTGTTTCTAAAAAGATTCAACCACTCCACTTTGAAGCTGCGGACACCCGGAATTCCGACCGCGTTAATCTTTTGTCCTAAAAAAGTGAGCGTATCCACGACACCTTCGCACAGGTAGACCCAGCCCGGCTTTTGGTCCAGCGCCACCATATTGTAGGGGTACGGCACCGTGCCGCGCAGATTGAGTTCCTTGGGGACTACCGTATTGTCAATCGCACGCGACTGGAAATAGAACGCCCTGCGTTGCGGGTCCAGATACGGAAAAATCAGCGGGTGCTTGTAGTAGCGCAAGTGGCCTTTGTCGTTAAAGAGACCCACGTACTTTAGCACCTCTTCGCCAAAGTCCGCCTTGAGGCTGTTGTTCACCTCTTCGTAGTTGGTTATCGTACGCAAAAGCATCTTGTCCCACACGGGCTTGTAGATGCGGCGGCGAGCGAGCCACTTGCCGGCAGGCGTGTTGTCGACTGGGCTTAAACGCTTGAGGAACGAGAGGATGATTTTCTTGCGGTCGTCTTCGGAAACGAGAGGAGGCTCTTCGGGTTCAGGCGGTGCCATTTCGGGTACACGAACCATAGCCGGACCCGGCGCATGCGAACGCGCAGCGGCGCTAGCGGCACGTTCTGCAATCTTCGTCATTTCTTTACGGGCAGAAGCAGGCACCAGGAACGGGTATTGCTCCATAAGCCAATTGAGCGCCTCGGTAAAACTGCAATCCTTTACAACCTGCACCAACGAAATCACGTCGCCGCGGACATCATCGCAAACCCAGCAACGGAACGTTCCACGTTCTTCAGAAATGGATACCGAAGGCGTTCGGTCGCCATGCGAATGACGCTGCGGAAAGAAACAGCGGCATTTGCCATGGGATACTTCTACTCCTAGGCTCTGCGCGACGACGGTAATCGAAATCGCCGACTTGAATTGTTTCAGTTCTTCGTTGGTCATGTTCGATGAATTATAGAAAATCGGAGAGAATTGGCTATATTATCACTATGCAAATTCTTGAAAACGAACCGATGTGCAAGCACACCTCTTTTAAGGTGGGTGGGGCCGCTCGCTATTACGTGAAGGCGGAATGCATAAACGACATTCAGGGCGCTGTCGCGCTTGCCCGCGAAAAGGAAATCCCCTACTTTATTCTAGGGAACGGCACGAACCTGCTTGTCTCGGACAAAGGATATAACGGCGTTGTCATTACGCTTGCCGGAGAATTTTCGGAAATCGTGGACCTCGGAAACGGGGCGTTCAAGGTCGGCGCAGCTACCCCACTCGGCAGATTTGCCCGCAGCGCCATGAAACTTGGTTTTGCAGGCATCCATAAGCTCGCAGGAATTCCGGGAACCTTAGGCGGCGCGATTTACATGAACGCAGGAGCCTACGGTCAAGAAATCGGCCCCTGCTGCACACAAGTCACCGTACTTGACTGCGACGGAAGCATTCGCGAACTTTCTAACGCCGACTGCGCCTTCGGGTATAGACAAAGTATTTTTTCGCTACGTCATTGCGAGGCAAAAAGCCGAAGCAATCCATTTGAAACAATTTTGTCGGCCACGTTCCAGCTGCCCGCCGCAAGCGCAGAAGGCAAGACTGCCGACGACCTCGAAGCGGAACTCGCCGAATGCATGGCCAAGCGCAAGGCAAGCCAGCCGTTGAACATGCCGAACGCAGGCTCCACCTTCAAGCGCCTCGAACACGGCAGCGCCGACATGCCGCAACAAATCGCGCCGGGCTATTACATTGAACAAGCAGGCCTCAAGGGTTACCGCATCGGTGGCGCCGAAGTCAGCACCGTGCACGCAAACTTCATCGTAAACGCAGGCGGCGCTACCGCCGCCGACATCAAGCAGTTAAGCGAATTTGTTCAGCAAAAAGTCGCCGAGAAATTCGGCATTCAACTGAAGAGAGAAATAATCCTGTTAGGGAAATTTTAGAACTAATGTGGAGTGCGATACAATGAGAGATGTGGAATGAACGACCTCATTACTCACCTCACATTTCACATCCCTAACCACTAATCACTATCAACTTCCTACCGTCTACTTCGTACTGTCTACTTCCAACTCTTTTTCAGGCACGGGGTCGTAGCGATTCAAGATTCGCGTAACGATGGCGTAAACAACACCGCCCGTGAGGCCACCGGTTAAGTCTGCCACCAAGTCAAGCGCGCTGCTGTCGCGGCCTTCGACAAAGCTCTGGTGGTATTCGTCGGTGCAACCATAAACGAGAGCAAGTACGCCCACCACCAGCACGCGCAGCCACTGGCGTTTGGACCATTCGTTACGGGTCCAGAGCATGGCGTAACAACCGGCAAGAGTCGCATATTCGCAAAAGTGAGCCAGTTTGTCCCAAACATGCGGAAAATCTTCAAGCTGTTCATTCGTCAGCGAAGAAATCTTAAAAATGATTGCCATGCAGAGTACGCAAGGCACGGCTCTAAAGAAGGGGTACTTGTCAAATAGCGATTCAAACATCTTAGGTATGAGGTCGCGCCTTTGGCGCTTTGAGGTATGGGCCTAAAGATAGAAAAAGAGAGCATCTTCAAAAGTCTACATTATTTCTAAATTTGAATCCATGAAAGCGATTACCCTGAAAGCCGGACGCGAAAAGTCCGCATTGCGTTACCACCCCTGGATTTTTAGCGGAGCCGTTGACGAAGTTATCGGCGACCCGGAACTTGGCGACACCGTTGAAGTTTACAGCTACAAGAGCGACTTTCTGGGTCTTGCGGCATATTCGCCCAAGTCCCAGATCCGTGGGCGTTTTTGGACGTTCGGCGAAAAGGCAAACATTGACCGCGAATTCTTTAGCGACTTGCTGGACCGCGCGATTGCCGCCCGCAAGAGCCGCGGCTTCGATATCGAAGACAAGACGAGCGCCTTCCGCCTGATCAACGCCGAGAACGACGGCATTCCGGGCTGCATCATCGACAAGTACGCCGACATCTATTCTGTCGAAATCCTTGCAGCCGGTGCGGAAGTCCACCGCGAAACGATTTACGAGTTGCTCGCCGAAAAGACGCATTGCCGTGGCATTTACGAACGCTGCGATTCCGATGTGCGCAAAAAAGAAGGCCTGCAGCTGCGCACCGGTTGCGTTTACGGCGAAGTGCCCGACGAACCGGTCATTATCAACGAAAACGGAATTCTCTTCCCCATCGACGTGAAGAACGGTCACAAGACCGGTTACTATCTGGACCAGCGCGACGCTCGCCGCCGTATTGGCGAACTTTCCAAGGGCAAGAAGGTGCTAAACTGCTTCTGCTATACCGGCGGCTTCGGGCTCTACGCTCTCCGCGGCGGTTGCGAAAAAGTTTATCAGGTGGATGTTTCCAAGGACGCACTCAAGCTCGCCAAGGAAGGCATCATGCGTAATAAGCTCAGCACCGCACACGCCACCCATGTAGAAGCCGACGTGTTCCAGTACCTGCGCAAGTGCCGCGACAAGGCCGAAACTTTTGACCTCATCGTGCTGGACCCGCCCAAATTCGTAGAAAGCAAGGACAACTTGCAGAAGGGCGCCCGCGGCTACAAGGACATCAACTTGCTCGCCATGAAGCTCTTGGCCGAAGGCGGCATGCTCGCGACATTTAGCTGCTCGGGCCTCATGGAAATGGACTTGTTCCAGAAGATTATCGCGGATGCCGCCGCCGATGCCAAGCGGCGCGTTCAAATCATTGAACGCTTCGGCCAACCCGCCGACCACCCCGTGAATACGGCATTCCCCGAAGGTCAGTACCTCAAGGGATTGCTCGTACAGGTTGTTTAACCATTCTCTTAAAATAGAAGATGCCCGACTTAGTCGGGCATGACAGCGGGCTCGCGAAAGTTGCTATCTTACTTCTTGAACCGCCGGATATCCGTGCGGTTCTTATTTTGCACCACGACGTGGTACATTCCTGGAGCAAGCGACTCTACATTGAGAACCGCTGAATGTTTCGCACGTTTACGCATGACTTCGCGGCCCTGCAAATCCAGAATGCGAACAGTCGCGCCATTCTTAAACGTACTTGCCGGTTCGACAAACAACTGGCCGTCAACGTAATGGACCGATGTCCCGTACACGCTGGCATAGTTGCCTAGGTACGGAATTGCGGTCTTGCCGGTATCCGTAACAGACGTATCTTTCTTCGTCGTATCCTTCGAAGGAACAACATCGCCCTTGCCAAGCAAACGCCACATTTGGTTCCATTCCCAGTCATCGGCCCAACTCTGCACCACGCGCTCGCCATCCGTAGTTGCACGCAAGTACAAGCTGCTGTGCTGCATCTTCATACGCACCACGGAGCCTTCGTAGCCGGACTGCTTCTCCATGACAACCTTCTGATGTCCACCACCGTTCCACTTGTACAGGCCCATGGTAATACCCGCTTCGGTCGATTCGTTCGGTGTGTCAATGGACAAGTCGCCAAAGCCGAACCGGTACGTGGTCGAAGAAAGCGGAGTGATCGTGACGACGGCAGCATCGGAATTGCAATCGCCGAGAGCAAGTTTGTCTTCAGCGGTTCGAACCATGCAAGTTCCAAAGTTCATCGAGAAAATGCGTACCGTATCGGGCTTCGCAGGCTTGGCTTGCCACACGCGCACCCAATCCGCTTCAAAATACGCGGGCTTGTCGGTCGTGATATCAATATCATCGCCGGCCCAGCCACCAATAGCCAAGTTCACGATGATGTACTGCGCCGCAAGCTGTTTGATTTCAGTCGGGCGGTTGTAACTAGCAAACTTCTTGTCGTCAAAGTAAAAGCTTAAAGTAGATTCATCCCATTCCACGGCATAGTTGTGGAAGCCCGCAGAACGATCCACGTCGTCATCCTTGTGGCCGCCGAAAGACGCTTCATGATCCCACGCCGAGCCATGGTTGCTGTACCAGCTGGGGTCGGTGTAATGCAAGTAATAATGGTGCTGTTTGCGCGAAGCAGGAATTTCCAAGATGTCGATTTCGGGAGGCCAGCCGTCTTGCAGCGTCCAGAACGCAGGCCACGTTCCCTTTTGCGACGGAGCCTTGAAGCGGCCTTCAATGTAACCGTACTTGACTTCGAAGTGACCCTTGGTATCAATAGCTCCACTCGTGTAGTCTACCGGAAATTCCTTGTTGTTAAACTTCGCCTTTTTCCCGTTGGCATTCGGGTGGACTTTCTTTTCGCCTTTAAGCTTGAGTGTACCGTCAGAGACGATTACGTTCTCTTCGGCGCAGTAGGCGCGGTGGTTGTGCGTCGGTCCCCAGTTGTATGTGGGATTCCACTTTTTCTTGTCGAGGCTGGTGCCGTCGAAGTTATCTTCGAATACTTTTTCCCAGCCGCTAAAATTCGCCGGCGGGTCGGCGAACACAAAAGAGGCCGACAACGCCACAATGCTTGATATAACAAAAAGATTTTTCATATCCAATCCTCACCCAACACTTGCCTCTTAAATATACTTTTAAAAAGCCTTTTCACAAAGAAAAAAATCGGTAGCAAGTAAAAAACGCTTGCAATAAGGATTGCAAGCGTTCATTTTTGTGAATCCGTAAAAGGAGATCCCCACCCTGGTGGCCATGCGCACTAAAGAGCAAAGCTCTAAGTGCTGTCCGCCGGGTCTAACGCCCGGGAAGACAATCAAACTATCTAGTTCTGCGCGGCAACTCAGAAGCATGCTTTTCGAGCCACACGGCATCTTCAAGCGCACGTTCGGCTTCGGCCGCCCAGTCAGAATCCGGAAACTGCTGCACGACTTCGCGGTAACGCACCACGGCGCTATGGAAGTCACGAAGTTCGCGGTAAGCATTGCCCAGCTGCAACATGGTAAAGTAGCGTTCTTCGGGCTGCTGTTCAGTTTCGAGCAAGGCCTTGTACATCTTGACAGCCGATTCAATACTACCGGCACTGTAGAGCAAGTTTGCATTAGCAAGAGTCGGAGTGCCAGACGGAGCATCGGCAATGTCAGCCACCTTCGGTTCTGCAACCGGAGCTTCTTCCACTACCTTTGCCGGAGCGGGTTCGACCGGTTTCGATTCTGCCTTCACATCGGCCTTAGCCACCGATTCAGTTGCCGGAGCAGCGGCAGGCTGATTCTTCGCTTCTTTTTCTGCCTTGATTTCGGCGATGCGGGCTTCGGCAGCGGCGCGGTACTTGGCGCTAGGAGCGGCCTTCTTCATGTAGGCGGCCAAGAACTTGAGTTCCTGATCCTGCTTCTTGTTGTTCTTTGCAATCAAGGCGAGGAAGTAATTGGCGTCGTTGCCTTCTTCCTTGTATTCAAGACCCTTCTTCAGGTTGAATTCAGCCTTGTCCATTTCGCCGAGTTGGTAACGGGTCAGGCCCGCGTAGAAATACGCACCGGCGTGTCCGGGCTGCTTGCGCAAGACTTCGCGCCACATGGGAGCGGCTTCCTTGTACTTGCCCTCGGCATAGAGAGCCTTGCCCTTTTCAAACGGATCGTTCGAAGAGGCATCAACCTTTGCGGGTTCAGTCTTTACAGGTTCTGCAACAGCAGGAGCGCTAGCCTTTACAGGTTCCGGCTTAGCCACTTCCACAGGCTTCGGTTCCGGCTTGGGTTCGGCGACCTTGGCAGGTTCAGCAGCCTTCACAGGCTCCGGAGCGGGCTCAGCAACAGAAGCCGCTTCAATCGGTTCTTCTACCACAGGATTGTTTTTCGGATCCTTGGCACGTTCGGCATCTGCTTTCGCCTTTTGACCGAGGGCCTCGTAAACCTTGGCAGCACCTTCGTAGGCGGCACTCATGGTCGGTTCAAACTTGTAGGCAAGGCGGAAGTTTGCAAGTGCCCCGCTGTAATCCTTCATTTTCATGCGAACTTGCGCGGCGGCATAGTAAGCGGCGGCATCTCTCGGGTTTTCGGCCAGAACAGCACGGTATTCACCAAGCGCCATTTCAAAGTCGCCTTTCGCCTCAAAACGGGCGCCCTGTTCCATTCGCGGGTCCGCACTGAACGACAGCCCCACCAAACATGCCAATGCAATCGCAGAAATTCGGATATTCATGCCCCTAATTTAGCAAAATTATTTTTAGAATTCCCGCTAGGGCCTCAAGAAATACTACATTCAAGGCATGAGCAAACTGATCGCACGTATCTTTGTCGGAATCTTCATGGCCGCCATCCTAATGGCCATCAATGAATTTCTCGTTCCCGAAAGCCTCTACATGAACGACGCTTTCAACCATTTCATGAGTGTCTGCTACTTCGCCTGCATCATTGTCCCGTGCGTCATCTACTTTATCAAGACGCCCCCCGGAACAAACAACAAGGGCGAACGCATCGGCTAATCACAAGGCATAGCAAAAAGGACTGTTTCACAACAGTCCTTTTAAAATTTATTTCAACGTTCAATTCCTGATTTACTTCTTGCGGTTGCGCACTGCAGCCACTGCGCCGAGAGCAATCAGCAGCACGGCGGCGAACAAGCTCACCCAAACGGTCTTATGGAACGGCTCGCTTCTGTATTCCATGCGGACTTCGGAATTGCCAGCAGGAATCTGCACGGCGCGCAAGGTTCCAAACGCCTTGTAGACTTTAGTTTCTTTGCCGTTCACGTAAGCCTTCCAATACGGGTGATAATTGCCGGCGACGACCATGAAACCTTCGCGGTCCGCAGTCACATTGAATACCTGCGTATCCATCTTGGGGCTTGCGACAAGCTTTGCAGAACCCTGGATCGGGCCCTTGGCGGCCACGCTACCCTTGCCGTCGAATTCCGGAGTTTCAGACAAAATAACTTTTTCGCGGTAGAAGAACTTGCCCGGTTCATCGCCGAATTCAGGGACTGCCGGTTTTGCCGGAGCCAAAGCTACAGCGGAATCAGCGGTAGCGCTATCGGCGGTCGCCACGGCGGAGTCTGCAACGGATTCTGCCACCGGTTCGGCGGTTTTCAGTTCACGAATGGCGGCCTGCGTCTGGAGAGTCTTGATGGCAGCGGAATCATCCATCACCACCGCTTCGCCGTAGAGGTAAGCCTCGCCCATCGCCGTCGGAATCGGCATGTAGGTCGTTCCCTGACGACTATCGAAAATGATGGCACCCACGTTCATCAAGTCGAGGAACGGGTGCACTGCCGTCGGGTCATTGATATTCATCAGGTAGTTTGCATCCTGCTGACCGCCGCGGAAAGTGCGGTAGCTCGCCAGTTCGTTATCGTGAATACCGTCAGCATTGCGCATGTGATACTGCGAGAAAATGTTTCCGCTCAAGGCCTTGTTGCGGGAAAGCGAAAGCACGCGCGGCGTATTCAGCGAATCAGCCTTGTAAGGAGCCTTGATGGCGGCAACCACCGGATTAGTCGGTTGCAAGTATTCGTTTGCCGGAACATTCTGAACGAACGCGCCATCGATAAAGAAAAGTTCGATACCTGCGGCAAGCGCAAGAACGCCCGCCTTGTGAGCCACCGGAGCCTTCCACTTTGCCACAAAGAGCGTTACCGCGACAATCACCAGCACCAGCACAAAACCAGGAACGGCCTTGCCGGCAGTCGCATTCATCACGATTTCGTTCAGCGGCTTAAAGTAAGGAGCCGTAATCGGGTCTTCCAAAAGTTTCTGGCCGCTCATGAGCATCACGCCGAGGTAGGCAAAGCCAATAAAGATGCAAGCCTGCAGTGCACGCGGAGTTCCCGGAAGGCCCTTCTGGAAAGCCTCGGTCAAGTTGGCGACCGTGAACTTTTTCTTCTGATCATCAAGGCTCATTACGCCAAGACAAAGGGCGGCATAAAGAATCATCACCACCAAGCCGACAGGGCCAATAAAGGTCGTCCAGGCAAAACGGGCAATCAAGGCAAGCACCAGGAGCACGCCATACATGGCAGAACCATGCAACAGGGCGCGGCGGTTATCTTCGGCTTCGGCAGTTTCTTCGGGAGTCTTGCCATCGGCCGAGAGAGCCTTCAAAACCGGGCCCGCCATCATCACCAGCAAGAGCGGCAACCAGAACAGCGCCATGCCCGGAGCGCGGAAATTCTTGACACCGGGAAGCACATTGTACCACAACTTGAACAGCGGAGAATGGTCGCCCATGCCGTAGCTCAAGGCAACGACTGCACCCAGGCCCCAGAAGGCCGCATAGCGACGCTTGCCAGGGAGGAACAGGCAAAGGAATCCGAGGAAGGTAAGGAGCGCGCCCGCATTGTTATGGTCCAACTTGAACGCATTGTGGCCCCAATAGAACGGCGAACCGCCCTGCAGCTTGCGGTATTCGTCCATCGAGAAACTCACGAAAGAGGAGCCTTCGAGGTCACCCGTCTTTTCGTTCTGTTCGTAAACGTCTACACCCACAAAGCCCGGCAACAGAATCTGCGCCATTTCTTCTTGGTGCAAAGACCAGCTGACGGCGTGACCGTAATTGGTGTGGCTATCGTCACCGCGCACCGACTGCGTGGTCGTGTACATGTAAGGCGGTACAATCTGGAAGCAAGAAAGCGCAAGGCCAAAGCCGAGGCCCACTGCCGCAAGACCCAGGCGCTTGCCGCGAGTCTTCAGGGCATCGCAATGGAAGGCAACTTCGTAAAGCGTATAGAGGCCAGCGCCCCACAGGAACAGGTAAGTGAGCTGCAGGTGCGAACCCAAAATCATCCAGGCGACCGAGAGCGCAAGCACAATCATGTAAGGAATGCTACCCGAGCGTACCACCTTGCGAATGGCAAGCAGAGCTAGCGGCGCAATGGCAAAGACCATCATCTTGCCGTCGTGGCCACCGTACAGGTAGGTAAAAAATTCCGGCGAAAAAGCGTAAAGCATGCCGAGGAGCCCTGCCCACCAGCGGTTCCCCGTCAGGTTCCAGGCGAGAGCCATGGCGCTCATAAAGGCCACCCACAGCGTAAGGATAAACTTGAAACCCACAGCGCGGGCCGGGTCCATCAGGAACTGCACCCACACCAGCGGATGGTAAGCGTCGGCGAACAAGGCGTCGATGGTCGGCACGCCGCCCAAGCGGGAATCGTCCCATTCGGTGAGTACGGCACTTTCGGCACGCAGAATGCGGCTACCGATACCGTTCAGCTGGTCGCTGTTGAGCATGAGCTGGTTCGGGTCGAACGCAAAGTCGCGGAACACGATCAGCAAAATTCCAAGGAAAATGGCGGAAACCGCCACGAAAAATGCGGGCTTCTTGTTTAGGAAATTCATGCGAATAATGTAGATAATTCGGAGTTCGGAATTCGGAGTTCAGAATTATTAGGAACTATTATATACAAGCTACAAGAGCCGCTAAAAAACAGTAAGCACTAAAGGGCGGCCGGGAATCCAGCCGTCTTAATCAAAAAAATGTTTTAAAACTACTCTTCCGACTTGTTTTCGAGTTTGTCGTCGGCAGAAGAATACTTAATAAGGCAATACACGCCAAAGGCCGAGATGACACATGCGGCGGCAATGGCGACATACTTGATGATCTTTCCCATAATATTCTCCTATAAAATGCTCTTTACCAAAAGATATACAATTTTTTATCTAGAGGCAATAGAAAATTTATTTCTTTTTCAGAATCATGCAGATAACGGGCAGCTTCTTGTCGACTTCGTTTTCGCTCGGGATGATTTCGCTGGAGACGACATCGCAGTTGAATTCCTTGACAAAGAATTCGAGCTGACTGCGGTCAAAGCCAAGCCAAATGTGACCGTGCGTGGTGCGGAAAGATTCTTCTTTGTGCTGCGCCAAGTCAAGCAGGGCAAGCGTTCCGCCGCGTTTGAGGATACGGACAGCCTCCTTGAGGGCAAGGCGCGGATCTGTTGCATGATGAAGCACTTGGCTCATGAGCACGAGGTCGGCAAAGTTATCCGGAAGGCCTGTCTTGACCATATCGGCCACCTTGGGCGACACGTTCTGGATATTCTTCTGCTTTAAAATCTTCTGGAGTCCGCTAATCACTTTCGGGTCACAGTCAAGGGCAGTCACATGCTTGCAGCGGTTGCAAAGCATGAGCGTGAGGTCGCCGCCTTCGCCACAGCCCACATCGACTGCATTTTCGAAGGGATTCATGAGCTGGCTGAACAAGCTGATTTGCGCCTTGAGGCTACCGCCTGCCTGATCCAACTTGTGGATTTGGCCCTTGGTCTTGTCGGTGCGGTCTTCGAGCACCTGTTCTGCTCGGCACTTGAGGATATCCTTGTCCGGCAGTTCTTCGTAGGCATCGCGAATCATCGAAAGCATGCGGGTGCTCAGGTACAGTTCTTCGCTCAGGCGGTAATAGGCCTTGATGCCGTCGCGGCGGTCCTTGAGCAAATTGCAGGCAGAAAGCTTTGCCAGGTGGCGGCTCGCGTTACTCTGGTGAATGTCAAGAATATCCTTGATTTCGTTGACGGTGAATTCCGCCTGGTCCAGAAGCAACAGGATTTTGAGGCGCATTTCGTCGGAAATGGCTCCGAAAAGGTCCATGCTGGGTACAATCGGTTCGCGAGTATTTAAAGAATCTGCCACAAAAGCTCCATTCGTTTACGATAAAGCAATATAATTTTTTTAGCTTAGGGGCTGTATGAAATTTTTCAAAAGGTCATCGATTGTAGGTATTCTGTTCCTGATGGTTTTTGCGCAAGCTTCTGAAGTGGAACGCCCTACATACGAGCTGAACTTTGAAACAGATTTCCCGGTCACATTGGCCGCGGGCGGCATGTTCGGGATCGGCATGTTCCTTTATTCCCGCATGGATACCCCCGAAACGCTAAAAGACAAAGACGACCTTTTGCCCTGGGACAAGCCCCTGGCCGGTCGCTACAGCGGAACTGCCGACAAGGCAAGCGACATCGGGTCCGTTTTTGCCATTGCCCCGCTGGTGGTCGGCGGCATCGCCTGGCACGACGGAAGTTCCACCGGGAAAGAATTCGCCACCTTTACCGTGATGTTTGTGCAGGCCATTGGCATAGGAAACGGAATCAACGAGGCCATGCGCTCGCTTGAAATCTGGCCACGCCCCTACATGTATGCCGAATCGGGCGAAGGGCGTGAAAAGGCCGAAAGCGCCAAATCGGAAGCCTACGGGTCGTTCTTTTCGGGGCATGCGACCGCCGCTTTTACAGTCGCCACCTTTACCGACCAATGGTTCAGGACTGCCTACCCGAACTCCCCCTACAAAGGAATCATGAGGGCTAGCGCCTATTCGCTCGCCACCCTCGAAAGCGTGCTCCGCATCGCCGCCGGTAAACATTACTTTACGGATGTATTGGTCGGAGCGCTTGTCGGCACCGGCGTAAGCTTCGGAATTCTGGAAATGCACAAAAATCGGGACGAAAAGTACTCATTTTGGGTAGGGCCAAATGTTGCCGGCATCACACTCCGATTTTGAAATAAATTTGTAAGAATCTTTTCCAAAAACTCCTGTATATATTCAAAAGTGTAGGCACAACAAATTGCCTCAGGAGTATGGAAATGTTTGGAATCAAGTTCAATCGTCTGGTCGCTGCAACTGCAGTTCTCGCCCTTTGCTGCGGCGCAAGCTTTGCTGCCGGTCCCAAGAAAATGGGCATGCACAAGATGACGAAGGTGTCTGTCAAGAAGACGAACCTGGTCCACAAAGACAAGGCCGCCAAGCTTGAACAGCCCGAGCAGAATTTGAGCGAAGAAGAACTTTTTGCGCTTGCCCTTGAAAGCAAGAACATTTCCAAGGACGGCAACACGCTTACCGACACCCGCGACGGCAAGACCTACAAAGTTGAAATTCGTGGCGACAAGGCATGGATGAAGAGCAATCTCTCTTACAGCCTTTCTACCCCCAAGCAGTGCCTGCTCGAAGACGAAGGCAACTGCAAGAAATTCGGACGTTTCTACAGCCATAAGGAAGCCTCCAAGGCATGCCCCAACGGCTGGCACCTCCCCAACGACGGCGAATGGCGCGACTACCAGAAAGATCAGTCCAAGCTTGACTGGAACAACCTGGGCAAGGGCGGCTGCAAGGACTGGGACGGCTACTGCGAAGGCGATAACACCGGTCACTACTGGTCTGCTTCCAAGGTGAAAAAGAACACCGCCCGTTCCTGGGAATTCCGCAGCATGGCCCACAGCATCAACCGCACCGACGAAAGCCTCTCTAAAGGTCTCTACGTGCGCTGCGTGGCCGACCTCCGATAAGAATTTACCCGTATAAAAATCAAGGCTCCCGCAAGGGAGCCTTTTTTAATGCGATGTGTCGCACCAAGTGCGCCAATCAACTGTTTCGCTTTTTACTTCATGCCGCCAATCATCAAATTCACGATTCCGCGTGCGAATTCCTTCGGCTGGATTGACTTGGTGGTCGGAATTCCCTTTTCTTTCTTGAGGTCGAGAATCAGGTAGTCAAGGCAGTATTCTTCGTCATTGCCGCTGTAAGTGACATCAAAGAAGAAATCGTTGAAATCAAACGTTTCCTTGCTCTTGCTGTCCTTGTAGTCGGCATAGGCGGCTTCGCAATCTTGTTGCTCAAAAGCGTAACGCAGGTGGAAGTCCACATTGCAGGAGCGCTTGTCGTAAGAAATAACGATCCTGCCTTTAGACTCCTTGAAGTCCTGGACACGAATCTTTACGAGACCGTCGTACAGGGAAAGTTCATCGCAGTCGATAGCGCGAATGTCGGCCAGCATCTGCTTGTCATCCACCGGGCCTTCTTTTGTCTGGAAGCGTCCGTAGAATTCCTTGAGCTTGGCGTCGATATTTTCGATCGCGTTGACTTCTTTGTTGAATACGGAATAGTAATCCTTCATGAAACAGTTGCCGTCGTAACGAATCACATGGTTCATCACGTTCTTGTTGGTCAAGCGGTAACCGCCCTGAATCTTTTTGGAGGTATTATCTTCGTCGCCCCAGAAAGCCCTCGGGAAAGAGCCATCGCTAAGGTTGTACTTTCCTACAACATCTTTACCCTTCAAGATGGTCACAATGCCCTTGTTTTCGTAGGCTTTGTATTTAAGGGTATCCCACATGTCCGCTTCGGCAGGTCCGACCAAGTTGCCGAGCGTGCCTTCTTTACAGACCGGTTCTATTCGCTTGAAGGTGGAATCCTTCTTGTTATAGTCGTACTTTGCCTTGTCGAGAACCATCTCGAAGGACTTTTCCATGCTGAATGTTCCGGAAGAGGAATCGTCGCCGCAAGCAACCAGGGCAATCGCCGGCACCAGCGCCAATACAACATTCTTAATCATATTTTCTCCGTTTTTTAAAATCAGATTTCACCCTTGAAGAATGAATCAAAATCGATATCGCTCACCATGTCGACCACGAATTCGGGCTTGATGGTCAGCTTGTCCAAATCTTGCTGTTTGGTTTCGCCACAGAGCGGGAGCACGAATCGGCAGCCGCTACGCTTGGCAAGTTCAAAGTCGGTATACAGTCGGTCGCCTACGAACAGGATTTCTTCGGGCTTGTACTTCTTTAAAAGCCCCGAGAGCATGGCGGGGTTCGGCTTGCCGAAGCTGCGTTCCGGTTCTACGCCGTAAGCGGTCTTGAGGAGTGCCATGAAGCTTCCGATATCGGGCACGGGGCCGTTTGCATCGGGGCAGACAAAGTCGGTATGTGTGACCCAGAACGGAATCTTGCGTTGCACGCGGAACGAGAGTTCGCAAAGTTCGCGGTAGTCGAAACTGTTATGGTAAGCGATGAGCACGAGTTCGGTGTCGGCGACATCGGGGTGCAGGTTCAGCGTGGGGTCTTGCGCGGCAAACCATTCCGTGACTTCGGGGTTTGCAAAGAAGAATACGTTCTTGATGCCTTCTTCGTGAATGGCGTCGAGCGAAAGGTACAAAGCCGAGATGATTGCATCATCGGTGAGCGGGAGGCCCATGACCTTGAGGCGGTTTTCGTAGAAGACCGGCGACTTGCTGGTATTGTTACTCAAGTAGTAGACCGGCACTTGCTTTGCCACGCGACAGACAGTCTTTACCGCTTTGGGGTAAGGGCGGCCACTCAGGTACAAGGTACCATCGAGATCGAATACGACTGCTTTTACGGGAGCATGCTTCGGCATGTGAATGAATATAGTAATTAGTAGACAGTCGGAAGTAGACAGTAGGCAGTGGTTAGTGGTTAGGAATTGATGTTTTAATCAGTCTTTTTTTATCTTTTATAATATGAAGACACCTGACAGCCGCTTTTATTGCCCGCTGATTACAGCCGGCACCATTACCCTTGACGAAAACGAAAGCAGCCACGCCGTGCGCGTGTGCAGGGCGTGCGTGGGCGATGTCTTGCAGCTGTCCGATGGCGTGGGGCACTTCGCTGACGCAGTCATCGAGGTGGCCGACGCCAAGGCTTGCGTTGTCCGGGTGGATACGGTGATTGAATCGGAGAGAGCGCGGCCCAAGGTGTCGCTTGGAATCGCATGCCTCAAGGACGACGCCTTGGAAGAGGTTGTTTTTCATGCAGCGCAGACCGAAATCGACAAGATTATCTTTTTGCGCACGGACTTTTCGCAAGAGCCCAAGAATTCCGACCTTAAGAAGACCGTGCGCCGCGCAGAACTCAAGAGTCTCGTGAGCCTCAAGCAATCCAAGAAAGCCTGGATGACCGCAATCGAAGGCCCCGTCGAATTCGACAAGTGGCTCGCAAGCTACCATGGCGACTTGATTCTCTGCGACATCGACGGAGATCGCCAACTGAACTTAAGTGGCGACGGCTCGCGCACAAATGAGAATGATGCGCCCATCACCTTACTCGTCGGCCCCGAAGGCGGATTCTCGCCGCGCGAAATAGAAGCCATAAAGACCTTCCAGAACGGGAAGGTCCACTTGCTAAACTTGGGCAATACGCGCTTGCGTGCGCGCACTGCTGCAATTATTGCGCTCGGAAAAATTCTTTAGTAGATTGCTTCGTCCCTGCGGTCCTCGCAATGACGTGGGTTTTCACTTACCGGATTGTAACCGCTTTCGTTTGACCCGCGACCCGGATCAAGTAGCGGCCCGGCTGCATCACGCGCAACGCGACAACAGAACCGCTTGCGAAACCACGCTGCAACAGGCGGCCCTGCATATCCATGAGTGCGTAGCCCTCGCCCGCTTGCATGCCCGAGATTTCGACCATGCGGCCAGCGCTACGAACACTTACTGGCGACGCCGCGCGGGAAACGACAAACGAAGTCTTTCCGGTGCTATCCGGGACGGTCTTGCTATAGACCGGATAAAGGTCCGTTCCCACATTCTGTCCCCATACATCGCCATTGATGCCGTCTGCGTTGTAGTAATGAAGCTGTACGGCCACAGTCCCATCCGAGAAACTTTCGGCACCTAGCGTTTTATCAGAGAACGCATTGACGTATTCTACAGAAGAACCGTCGTCGACTTGACCAATTAACGGTAAAACTTCTCGTGACATTTTCTTGGCACCGAAATCGAGTCCATACGAATTGATAACATGGCCCTTGGAGTTATATCCGACACCGGAAATCAACACACCACCGTTTCCATTTTGAAGACTGGCAACGCTGTAGGAATTGACAATTTTAAAATTCGCATACGCATTACCGATTAAGCCTCCGCTAAAAGTACCGTCAACTCGCCCTGTCGCATAGGACTGTTCGATAACGAGATTTCCTCCGTTCAGTTTTCCAACAAGTCCACCCGAAGTCAGCGAACCCACGTACGATGAAGAATGGCAATTTTTTATAGACAAAGTTCCCTTATGGTTAGCATCGACAAGCGCGACAAAGGCTCCCGCAACGTTGTCACTCATTAAATACGAATCTTCGACGCCAAGGTTTTCAATTTTTACTTCGCGAAGGCTATCGGTTCCCTTAACCGAGCCGAATAGTCCCATATGTAATTCCGCCGCAGCGGTGCCAGGAAAATCATTTTCAAAAAACAGACCCGATATCGTATGTCCTGCTCCATCGAATGATCCATTGAAATTATTTATCGGATACCAACGAATTCGGCCGAACCTATCTCCATTCAACGTATCGTTCTTGAGAATATCCTTGTTGACAACGATATCCTTTGTCAACTTACCACACACAGGAACTTTTTTATACGAATACATGTTCGCGATAACAGCGAATCCATAAAGTTCTTCTGTCGAGCCGATTTGGTAGCAATCATCAACAAGTGCAGGAGTCTTGATAACCAGGGAATCAAAATCATACATATCTATATGATACTCTACCAACATTTTTCCACTTAATTCTAGACCGGACGCTCCAATATGTTGTCCCCATACAGAACCATCTACACCATCCTTATTGTAGCCACGCAGCAACATTGCTATCACGCCATTTTTGAGATTATCTTCATCTGCCAAAGCCGCAAAAGAATTTGCCTCATGCTCATGATCTCCATAATAAAAGCAATTATCGACATAGGTTTCGGCCTCATTGTACTTACCTAAAATGCGAACAGGCGTTGACTCAAAGGTACCCGAAACTGCATACAAATTAATCGCGTTGACTATATTTAATTTTCCTACCGAAGAACCAACAAAACCACCAACAACGTTACCGCGGACAGAGCCAGAATTGTAAGAATTCACAATAGAGAGACTACCGCTGTTAAAGCCCACCAAGCCTCCTGAAGCAGAATTAACCGTATCACGCGACGATGTAGAAACATAGGCATGATTGGACGATTCGCTTATTTTAACATCACTCGCACAACCAATCAAGCCACCGGTAATTTTTTGAGAATTTATAGTCCCAAAGTTGGAAGATCGGCTATTCAGGATTTCAGCGAATTCGGCTTTTCCGGCGATTCCACCAACGCAACCTTCACCTCCCCAAAAATACGTTTGGACCAACCGCAGGTTCTTCACGACTGCCTTTTTTTCAGGAGCATTGCTATCGCTTAGATTTCCACGAAGTTCTGCAAACAGCCCTACATTCGAAGAATCCTGCGTCTCGTTCATCAAGCCCGAAATAGTATGATTTTGTCCGTCAAACACACCGCTAAAAAGCTTGATCGGGGTCCACAAAACAGAATCCCCTTTTACGCTGAGTATACCACCTTTACCGACAAATTCATTAACGGCAATATCATTCGTGAGCTTGCCGCATTCGTCGTGAGTTTCAGACGCATTCACAATGTCTGCAAAGCCGAACAATTCGTCGGCTGTCGAAATGGCGTAACAACCGTCGGTATCAAGTGTGGGAACCGACGACGTAACAGTCTTGGCCGCGAACGCCATAGACGTCAAAGCGAGAAATAGGATTTTTTTCATAGAATCCTCTTCTCAATAATCACCAAACGATGTAAAGGTTCGCTCGGGGTTATCCCTTCGCAATAAAAAAACTACAGCGTCACCTTGACTTTTTCGCGCATGGCCATGACCTGGGCCTTGGCTTCTTCGACCGTATTGCGGCGGGCAAGCAGCACGCCCAGGCGGCGGTGGCCCTTGAGTTCGGGCTTGCCGAACAGGCGGAGTGCCGTGTCGGGTTCTGCAAGGACTTCTTCCAAGCCGCCGAACTTCACGTGGTCGGAATTGCCGTCGACCACAATTGCCTTCGAGGCGCTCGGGCCGTGGAATGCAATGTTCGGGATGGGCAGGCCGAGAATGGCGCGAGCATGCAGCGCAAATTCAGAAAGATCCTGGCTGATAAGCGTCACCATGCCCGTATCGTGCGGACGCGGAGAGACTTCGCTGAACAGGACTTCGTCCTTGCAAACGAAAAGTTCCACGCCAAAGATGCCGCGACCGCCAAGGGCGTCGGTCACCTTTTTCGCAATGACCTTGGCCTGTTCCAGGAGTTCCGGCTTCATCGGCTGCGGCTGCCAAGATTCCTGGTAGTCGCCACCCACCTGGTGGTGACCAATCGGTTCCAAGAAGCTCGTGCCTGCGACATGGCGAACCGTGAGCAAAGTAATTTCGTAATCGAACGGCACGAAGCCTTCCACAATCACGCGGCTGGCGTGGCCCGTGCGGCCTTCATGCTGCGAAATGTCCCAAGACTTCTGGATGTCGGCTTCGGTCTTGATGACGCTCTGGCCGTGGCCCGAAGAACTCATGACCGGCTTGATGACGCACGGAATGCCGATTTCCTTAACGGCAGCCTTGAAGTCTTCAAAATTGTCGGCGAAGCGGTACGGGCTCGTCTTGATGCCGAGTTCTTCGGCGGCAAGGCGGCGGATGCCTTCGCGGTTCATCGTGAGCTTGGTGGCCTTGGCCGTCGGAATGACGTTGTAGCCTTCCTTTTCGAGTTCCACGAGCGTGTCGGTCGCAATGGCTTCGACTTCGGGAACAATGTAGTCCGGCTTTTCCAGTTCAATCACACGGCGAAGTTCGGCACCGTCAAGCATGTTAATCACGTGGCTGCGGTGAGCTACCTGCATGCCGGGAGCATTGGCATAACGGTCCACGGCAATCACTTCGACGCCGAGACGCATCATCTCGATGATAACTTCCTTGCCGAGTTCGCCAGCTCCGCAAAACAGCACCTTGGTGGCACTAGAACTTAGAGGTGTACCGATTTCTGCCATATTAAACTCCTTGGTTTACAAGGAAAATATAGATATAGTAGACAGTTGGAAGTAGGAAGTTAACAGGGAAAAAGGGATTGTTTTCAATCAGAACTTCGTATCGACCGGATTAAAGGTCATCTTGATGCCGGAACGGATCCAGCCATCCTTGCCGTCTTCGTGCTTGTCGTGAGCCAAGTTGTCGTACTTGCGGAATCCACCGCCAAGGTAGAAGCCGAACCAGCTGTTATACTGCATGGAATAAAGCGCATCGACCAATGCCTGCGATTCCTTTACGCCAGACGGGGCCTTTTCTTCTTGAATGGCGACATCGTAGTCGGTGTAGAGTTCCTTGTCGCCTTGCTGCAGCCAGGCAAGCGTCATCTTGAGGGAATGTCTCCCCCATTTCCAGCCGAGGTCAAGCCACATGTCCAAAGCGTCGGAGCCACGGCGGTAACCAATCGGGTAATCGACAAAGTACATATCGGCGTAATCGGGGTCGTCCTGTTCGCGGTAATTACTGCGGTAAAGGCGGCGGCTCGAATATTCCAGCAAAGGCAAGCGGCCGTTGTTATGCAACGGGTCAGTGCGAACCACATCGAAGCGCCAAGAGAACGTGCCATAACGGCGCGTCGGAATTTCCTGGTAGTAGCCCGCCATGAAGCTGATCATGCTGCGGTTCGTGCCCTTGTCGTCATCTTCGCCCACGGGGCTGTTGATGTCTTCCATGTTGATTTGGCCATAGAACCTGGAATAACGGGCAGGGGTGAAGCCGAGTTCAAAAGTCGTGACCGCCTTGGTGTAGCCGCCCGCAAAATTGTTGTGCAGGAACATGAACGGATTCATGGAGCGGAATTCCAAATCCTTGCCGCCCACCATGCTTTCTTCAATAATGTAAGTCCAAAAGTGCGACGTTTCGACACCGATGCGGTGGTACACGAGATTTTTCACATTGTCGTCGTAAATGCGGTCGCGCTGGTTACTCGCCTGCTTGCCGTGTGCGGGGCACTTTTGTTCGGCCGCTTCGGAGCCCTTCGGGTAAACGCAACCTGTTTCGTCCGCAGCACCCGGGACATCGTCAAAGAGCCAGGCGTTTAACGAGCTTACCAAGAAGTCATAGCGGAAAATACCGGCCTTGAACTTCCAGTGCAAACCATCGTGGTAAGGGGTTCCTCCCAAAGCGAGGTCATTCGGGGAAACCTTGAGATCGGGGTCAAAGCGACCCAACTGCACGTAACCCACCGGGTTGTTCCACAAGGCATAAGCGTTAATGGGCACGCCAATGTCCAGTTCGCTCGGCTTGTAGGTAAAATTCGTTTTGAGCTTACTATCGTACCAGGCTTCGATATCTTTGCGCAGCGGCGCTTCCATCAAGAAATGGAAATCGCCATAGCCCGCACGAAAGCTAAGCGTAAAGAACGGATCGATATGTTCTTCGTAGCTGCGGGCGTTTTCTAGAGGTACGCGAAGTCCACGCCAGTTGTTGCCGTAATATTCAGCCGTATCGACCGCGAACGTCGGATCCGTCGGGCCACCGTTAAAACCGAAGTTGAAATCCGTACCAATCTGGAAATAGCCCTTGTACGTAGCAGAATCCGAAGACTCTGCAAAAGCCAAAGCCGTTCCAAGAGCACATAAACCAAAAAATAAGGACTTCAATTTCATAGAAAGAAATTTAAGTAAAAAAGGAGAAGCCCGCCTCCGCGGGCATGACAAATTAAGGTTTTCCGGCATAACGCGAGCGGATTGGGCGCGAGCGGATACAACGTGAGCCATAAGCGGCACAGCGTAAGCGTGGCGTGTTGGCGACCTTTGGCCACTTAGCACTTTAGTGCTTATGTGGACATGGCCCCCCCTTGCGGGGGGAGCAACGCGATATCACATTTTCATAAATGCTATAGAGCGTTGCGGTATATATAGATTACGTGAGCCGGAACGACCAAACGTAAGTTGGTCGTGAAGGCGAGAGCGAGGCGATATCACATTTTCATGAATACTATAGAGCCGAGCGGACATAATAAGGATCACCCAGGCAGGGAGACCCAGGTGACCCTTTTGTGTTGTGGTGAGTGCGCACCCGCGCACTCGTTGTGTGTGTGTTTAATTCTTGGGGAATTCAGCAAAACCCACCGGGGCTTTCGCCGCGGAACAGACCTTGCTGATTCTTTCAGCAAGACTCATTAGAAGTTGTTTGCGTTCATGTTCCTGTTGCGCAGGTAGGCAGGCAGGCTGAAGTCGATCGTTGCCGGAGCTGCAGCAACCGGTTCAGGTTCCACTTCTTGCTGACGCGTTGCAGCCGGGCGTTCCATAGTCACGGTAGCGCCATTGGCTACATTGCGAGCGTAAGCAGGCATGTCGTACTGAGTTTCGTAAGACGGAGCTTCGTAAGCCGGAACACCACCGTTCATGCGGTCTTCTTCGGCAACAGCAGACATTTCAGAAGTTTCGGAGCCCTGGGACACCACTTCTTCTTCGGCCGGAGCAGCAGCGTTGAATTCCGGAGAGCTGAACATGGCAGCATTCACAGAACGCATCACGGACGTTTCGGTCAGAGACGGAATGGAAGAGGTCATAGCTTCAGGAGCCGGCTGAGAAGCGGGCGTGTACTGCGGACGGGTAAACATTTCCGTGGATTCGGGCTTAACGGTCTGGAAATCGAACACGTTGAAACCGGTCGGACGCGGCGTTGCCTGCTGGATGCCAGCCGGAGCGGCAGGAGCCTGCTGAACCGGAGCAGACTGCTGAATGGTCTGCTGCGGAACGGTGAAGTTGCCAAAGCCAAAACCAGCAGAAGTGGTATTGACCTTAGGCTGATTGACGGCCGTGCCACCGCAACCGGTAGCGATAATGGTAATGCAAACCTTGTCACCGAGAGCCGGGTCAGTGATATCGCCGATAATGATGTTCGGGTTACCTGCTTCGCCGACCTTTTCGTAAATGTGATCCATAGCATCGCTATGTTCAAGCAAGGAGTAGTTTTCGCCGTGGGCAACATTCACGAGCACGCCAGAAGCGCCCTCGATATTGATGTCTTCGAGAAGCGGAGAGGCAAGAGCCATATCAGCAGCCATGATACCGCGGTTTTCGCCCTGAGCATAACCGGTACCCATGAGAGCCGAGCCACCCTTGAGCATGACCTTACGGATATCGGCAAAGTCAACATGCACAAGGCCATGACGGAACATGATGCCACAAATGCTCTGCACTGCGTTGCCAAGGATTTCGTCAGCCATCTTGAAGGCTTCATCCATAGTGGCCTTTTGGTTGGAGGCCTGGAGAAGAGTCAAAAGTTTCTTATTTTCGACAACGATGATGGTGTCAACAGCGGCACGGAGGGCGTTGATACCTTCCTGTGCAATAGTGGAACGAGCGTTACCTTCGAAGCGGAACGGCTTGGTCACCACGGCAACCGTGAGGATACCGAGTTCGCGGGCAATGTTTGCCACCACCGGAGCAGCCCCTGTACCCGTACCACCGCCCATACCGGCAGTCACGAACACCATGTCAGCGCCCTTCATGGCTTCCTTGATATCGTCCAAGTTTTCTTCAGCAGCCTTGCGACCGACTTCGGGGTCCATGCCGGCACCCAAGTTTCTGGTGGTCTTTTCGCCAATCAGAATCTTGTGGTCAGCGAGGCTCAAATCAAGCGCCATTGCATCGGTATTGATGGAATAGTATTCCACACCTTCAATATTCATACGCTTCATGCGGTTCACAGTATTGCCGCCGGCTCCGCCGACGCCGAACACCTTGACCTTGGCGTTGTTGAAGGATGGTTCCTCGCCCATTACGCGAGACTTTACCTCGAAGTTGAAGTTATCGATTTCACTCATGTTTTTATCTCCCTGATGTTGAGTGTTGATGTTGTTATAAATAAGTCCTGATGATTTCGAGAACACGCTGGAATCCTTTCTTCATGGAAACCGCGATCTGCGTTCCCGTTTCACGATTTTTCTTTTCGCGGTGCTGCTTGTTCGCATAATACAAGAGGCCAATACCCGTTGCGTAAGACGGATTCTGGTAGGCTTCCTGAATACCGCTCATGCCCTTGGGGCGGCCAACACGAACCGGCTTTCCAAACACCTTGCATGCGACATCTTCGATGC
Organism: Fibrobacter sp. UWB1; assembly: GCF_002210325.1. Classification (NCBI taxonomy): domain Bacteria; kingdom Pseudomonadati; phylum Fibrobacterota; class Fibrobacteria; order Fibrobacterales; family Fibrobacteraceae; genus Fibrobacter; species Fibrobacter sp. UWB1. The sequence goes on along the minus strand of NZ_MWQL01000001.1, from coordinate 290,086 downwards.
CTTCCAATGCGCAGCAACCGCCCGTAAGCACGATACCGCCATTGATAATGGAATCGAGCTGGTGAACCTTGAGCTGTTCATTGAGCTTGCAGAAGATTTCGCCTACGCGCGCCGTGATAATTTCGGCAAGAAGCTTGCGTGAGCAAGAGACATCGCCACGGTTACCCACGGCCGGAACCGGGAAGGTATCGTCTTCGATCAAGTTGCTGATGACGCAAGTTCCAAACTTTTTCTTGATTTCTTCGGCCTTCGAAAGAGCGATAGGCACATTGAGGCAACGGCTGATATCGCTCGTAATCGAGTTGCCGGCATATTCGTAAGAGAAGGTGAAGCGAACGGATTCATTCACGAACACGGCGATGTCTGCCGTACCGGCGCCAATGTCGACGAGGGCAACACCCAATTCGCGTTCGTCATTGGTAAGCACGGCACTTGCTGCCGCCAAGGGTTCCAGCACAAAGCCTGCCACATTGAGGCCTGCGCGGTTCACGCACTTGGCCAGATTCTGCAAGGCATTCTGCTTCACGGTCACCACTTGGACATCGACGCCCAAGCGACGGCCCGAACGGCCCTTCGGGTTACGGATATGCGGTTCGTCGTCGAGGTTGTATTCGCCCGGGAAGATATGAATGATTTCACCGGCCGAGGCGGGCAAGGTACTCGCCTGCTTCGTAACGTTGTCAATGTCTTCTTCACGAACTTCGCCCATGGGGAGCGTCACGATTCCCTGGGTATCCAAGGAACGCACATGCTTACCGGCAATGCCCACGTACACATCGTGCACATCGACGCGAGTCGTATTTTCAATGACTTGGACAGCCTGTTGTAATGTTTCCACTACAGAATCGAACTCGTCGGCATTCTTGAGCGGGAAATCGCCGCATTCCACAACGCGAACGTTTTCACCTTCGGAAACACCCACGAACAGGTTTATCTTCGATTCACCAATGTCAAGGCCAAAGATGTATTCGTCTTTTCTTTTGTCCTGTTTATTGTCATCCATTGACGCACCTCTTATCATAATTTCTTACATAGGCAAAGCCCGAATAGCGCATATCGACTTCACCTGCGCAAAGTAAATCCTTTGCAAACCCATTTTCAAGAGACTTGTACAGCGTAAACTGGTCCTTGTTCGACTTGAGATCCCTAAAGAGCGCGGTAAAGCCCACATCCCTGAAATAGACCTTCATGCATTCATCTTCCGTAGACCAGGTCACCTGCGACACGCGATTATAAAGTTCTGCATCGTACTTACGCATTTCTACTAGGAACTGGGTTACAGCCTTCACGTGTTCCATTGCCGCCATATCCATTACCGGGAGCCTCATTGCCGTTGCCACCGAGTACGGGAGCGGATAGCCCTTTTCGGAATAGATCGTTGCGCGGCCCTCCGAAAGAACCGTAAGCACCGGCGAAGTTTCGTGCAGTTTGATGTAGAGCGAAGACGGGAATTTCTTTTCGACCTTTGCCGAAAGAATCATCGGAAGCTGCATGAGCGAAGCTTCGACAGAATCGGCATTCAGTTCCGACATGAGCATTCCCGTTTCAACCTGGGCACCTTGCATCACGTCTTCCCAAGAAAGCATACGGTTGCCTTCGATTTCCACATACTGCAAGTGGCGCAGTTCCAGCGGATTGAAATGCTGCAAGTAGAAGCGGTTATGAATTGCAAGGACTGCAAGAACCACCAAGATAATGGCGAAAATCCAGCCGCGGCGCTTGAACCAATGCCAAGCCGAAGACACGCCGTTCTTTACCTTGCGGACGCGCTCTTGCTTGCGCTTCAGTTCGTTATAGCCCATTCGACGGCCGAGTAATGTTGTCTTACGTCCAGTCAATTCTAATCCCTAATACTTACAAGCATTCCTTCAAAATTCTTTCACCCAGTTTCCAGATGTTTCCGGCGCCCATGAGCACCACCACATCGCCCGGCTGCAATTCCTTCTTGAGGATCGGCAGCAAGTTCAGCTGGTCGCCCACAAAGCGGGAGTCACGGTGGCCGCGGTCCGAAGCGCTGTTCGACACGAGCGCACCCGTCACGCCTTCAATCGGCTTTTCGCGGGAAGCGTAAATGTCAGTCACCAAGAGCACATCGCAGTTCGCAAAGGCACCGCCAAAGGCATCGTGCTGGTCGCGGGTACGTGTAAACAGGTGCGGCTGGAATGCAACGATAATGCGGCGGTCCGGGAAGGCGTCGCGGAAACCGAGCAAGGTCGCCGTTGCTTCGGTCGGATGGTGGGCGTAGTCATCAAAGACCAGGACATCGTTCTTTTCGCCGATGAATTCAAAGCGGCGCTTGACGCCTTCGAATTCGGCGCAGGCCTTGCGGGCGATATCGGCAGAGATGCCTTCCTCGATGGCGAGGGCTACGGCAGCGGTTGCATTCAGCACGTTGTGGCGGCCAGGAATCTGGAGCTTGAATTCGCCCAGGCTTTCGCCATCGTTCAAAATTTCAAATACAGGAAAACCCTTTTCAAAGCGCAGGTTATCTACGCGGTACTTGGCCTGGCGAGTAAAGCCGTAAGTAATCACAGGCTTCTTGAGGCGGGCCAAAATCTGCTGCACGTTCGGGTCGTCGAGGCAGACAATCACCTGGCCGTAGAACGGAATCTTGTTCGCGAACTGCACGAAGGCATCCTTGATGTCTTCAATGTTCTCGTAGGTATCCAAGTGGTCAGCGTCAATGTTTGTGATGATTGCAGAAGACGGCATCATCGAAAGGAAGCTGCGGTCAAATTCATCGCTTTCGGCAATCAGGTAGTCACCCTTACCGACCTTAGCTCCACTGCCCTTGCCCTTGACTACACCGCCCACGATAATGGTCGGGTCAAGGCCGGCTTCTTCCCAAATAGCTCCCACAATAGAGGTGGTCGTGGTCTTGCCGTGAGTGCCGGCAATCGAAAGCGTGTACTTCATGCGCATGAGTTCGCCCAGCATTTCTGCTCGGCGAATCACCGGAATACGGCGGTTGCGGGCTTCAACAAGTTCCGGGTTATCGTGCGGAACCGCAGAAGAATAAACAACGAGGTCAGTATCTTCCACATTAGAAGCTTCGTGCTTCGAGAATACCTTAATGCCAAGGCCCTTCAGGTAATCAATCACCTGGCTTTCACCGGTATCGGAGCCGCTCACCACGAAACCGTTGTCGTGGAGCACTTCGGCAATACCGGACATACCGGCGCCACCGATACCTACAAAATGAAGCTTACGGACTCGCTTACAATCATTAATCTGCATTAATCATTCTCCTTAGAGAGGATAACACGAGCAATCTGGTCGGCAGCATCGGGCATTCCGAGCTTTTTCGCCGCGATGGCCATCGAATTCAAACGGTTTTCATCAGCCAAGAGCTGTTCCACCTTTTCCCACAGGTGATTTTCTTCGGCGTCAAGTTCCACAAGGGCGGCACCCGCCTTCTCTACCACGCGGGCGTTATGTTCCTGGTGGTTCGCAGTTGCATGCGGGAACGGCAAGAGGATCGAAGGCTTACCGAAGGCCAAGATTTCGGCCAAGGCAGAAGCACCGGCGCGGCTGATAATCAAGTCGGCATGTTTCATGTAGGCGTAAATGCCATCCAGGAAACCGCGAACTGCCACATTCTTGACTTCACCCACGCGAGAACTGATGGATTCCACGTTCTTGACACCCACCTGCCATACCACGGAAACATCGTCGCGGGCGGCAATGGTCTTGATGCTTTCTTCAATCTTGTTGTTGATGCCCACTGCCCCCTGAGAGCCACCAACAATAAACACGGCCTTTTTGCCCGGAGCAAATTCTGCCGGACGCGGCAAGGAATCGCCAATCGGCAATTCACGAACCGGGTTGCCAAAAATCATGCATTTTTCTACCGGGAAGAACTTGGCAGCTTCTTCGGAGGTTACAAAGATGGTCTTTGCGTAGCGGGCGCCCACCTTGTTGGCGACACCTGCCACCGCATTCTGTTCCTGCAGGTAAACCGGAATGCCGGCAGTGCCTGCGGCAAGCACAATCGGGAGCGACACATAGCCACCGGTTGCCACGACAACGTCGGGCTTTACCTTCTTAATCACGCTCTTGGCGCGCACCAATGCCTTGGACAAATTGAACGGCAAGGCCAAATTCTTGAGGAACGGGCCACGGTGCAGAGGAACAGCCGAAATGTATTCGTAGGGCCAGTCTTTTGCCACCAAGCGTTCTTCCATGGAATCTTTACGGCCCGCAAAAGTAATGTCGGTCACGCCCATCTTTTTAAGGCTATTTGCAATGGCTACGGCCGGGAAGATATGGCCACCGGTACCGCCACATACGAAAAGGAACTTTTTCATACGCCACTCCTTGAATATTCATAGTTTCTGTAGGCACTGCTTTCGAGCGAAGCTCCGCTCATATAAGGTTCCTTGATCATCTTGCCTGTATTTGGTCTAGAAATGTTCAAAAGAATACCCACCGCCACACAGCTGTAAATTAAATTGGTTCCGCCAAAGCTTATGAACGGGAGAGGTTGGCCCGTCGTGGGGAAAAGACCCACACAAACGCAGACGTGAACCAAAAAGTTGAAGAAAAGCGAGAACGTGAGAGCCACGGCCAAGTACTTTCCGAATCGGGTCGAAGACTGGCGTGCAATCGAGAATCCTTGCGCAAACAGAACCGCATACAAGGCAAGCAAGAAGAAGGTTCCCAAGAATCCGAATTCTTCGCCAGCCACCGCATAAATCACGTCTTTGTGAACTTCGGGCAAGTAACCCAGTTTCTGCACACCCATGCCGAATCCGGTTCCCGAGAATCCGCCGTTACCCAAAGCGAGCAAAGCATGTTCACCCTGCCAGTTCGAAGCGACCATTTCGCCTTCGGCAGCCGTAAACGCCTGAATACGCTTACTCGAATGCCCCGTCATGAGCAGCATGATAATTCCCGGCGGAATGGCGGCACCAATCGCAATGGCGAGGTACTTGTAATTCACACCAGCCGTGAGCATCACGCAAATCACGACCATCGAAAGCATCATAAGCATCGAGTAGTTCGGCTGCATAATCAAGAGAAACGCCGTAATGCCAAAGAAGATTCCCGGCTGAATGATAGTGCAAGCGACACTCTTGATGTTGTCGCCTGCCTGCGAGAACTTTCCGCAAATGCAGATGAGCATGCCGAGCTTCATGATTTCAGAAGGCTGAATGCCCAAAATCCAGCGGTTCGCACCCTTGACACCGTGGCCCGACACAAGAGCCGCAATCGTAAGGACAACGCCTACAAAGAAGGTAATGCGACCGAGCCAGACCCAGTGACCGTAATCCAGGAATCGGGCAAGGCCAAGCATCAGAATCAAGCCAAACACAGCCTTGATCAGGTGCTTCTGCAAGTAGTATTCTGCAGGAAGTCCATGAGACACAGCAAAATGGGCCGATGCCGTATACACGATAGGCACCCCCAAACAAATCAGCAGCAACACAACTACCAGGAGCAGCTTGTTCATGCCGGTATTTGCAACTGTGTTTTCCATTACTTCGTTATATCCTTAAGCCTTGACCTTCGTGAGTTTAAGCATGGCATCCACCACAGTCTCCATGTGCATACCGCGGCTGCCCTTGATCAGGAGCACATCGCCTTCGGCCACGATTTCGGTGAGGGTGTCGATCAGTTCCTGCACAGAGGCAAAATGATGAGCGGCCTTCATGCCCTTGGACTTTGCGCCCTTCACATAAAGTTTCGCCTTTTCGCCCACGGTCAGGAGCATATCAAAATTCATTTCGGGCACCATGGCACCCATTTCCTGGTGCAAGGCGTCGGTCTGGGCGCCGAGTTCCAGCATATCGCCCAGAACGGCAATGCGGCGGTTCACCTTCATATTGCCAATGGTCTGCAACGCCATCTTGGTCGAAGACGGATTTGCATTGTAGCAGTCCGACACGATCTTGAAGCCGTTCGCATTCTTGATTTCCATGCGCATGTTGGTCGAACGGAAATTTGCAAGAGCCTTGGCGATGTCGGCCTTGGGCACCCTGTACTGCAAGCCGACGGCAATTGCAGCGAGAGCGTTATAGAGGTTATGAATGCCCGGCACATTCAGCGTAAACTTGGTGCGGTCTACAAAGAAAGTGGCACAGTTGTCTTCGTTCCATTCGAGCTTTTCGGGCTTGATAATGCCACGCTTTACGCCAAAGGTCACCACCTTGTAGCTGGTATTGCTGCGGCACTTGCAAAGGCGCGGGTCATCGGCGTTTACAATCAGCACGCCGTTCTTCTTGAGGCCCGCGACAATCGTCTTCTTTTCGGCGAACACGCCGTCCAAATCCTTGAGGCGTTCCAGGTGAGAGGCGCCAATGTTCGTTATCACGGCCACATCGGGCTCGACGGCGAGCGAGAGCGGACGGATTTCATCCGGGCCGCTCGTGCCCATTTCGATAACAGCCGCTTCGTGGCTGTGCTTGAGCTGGAACAGCGTCATGGGCACACCGATGTGGTTGTTGAAATTACCGGCGGTAGCGTGCGTATTGTACTTCTGCGAAAGAACGGCCTTCACCATTTCCTTAGTGGTGGTCTTGCCGTTGCTGCCCGTAATGGCAACTTTCTTCACCTTGAAATTCTTCTGGTAGCCCTTGGCGAGCTTGAGGAGCGCTTTCGTCGTATCGTCGACGGGCGCATACATCTTGAAGTTTTCAATGCCTTCGGCATCTGCATTCACGACACTCATCAATGCTCCATTTTTTTCCATTTGTGTTACAAACTGGTGGGCGTCAAAACGGGCGCCCTTGATTGGCCAAAACACAACACCTTTGGCAGGTTCGCGGGAATCCATGCAAAGATTCACCTTGCGGTTCTTGGTACGGCCATCGACACCTACCGAGTAGGTTTCGAGGATTTCCAAGAGTTCCTTGATTTTCAAATCCAGCTTATACATTTTCCATCGCCTTCACCGCTTCTTCGCGGTCATCAAAGTGGTGTTTGGTCTTGCCCACAATCTGGTAGTCTTCGTGGCCCTTGCCCGCAATCACCAACCAGTCGCCATCTTTAAGTTCGGCACAAGCCTTGGCAATCGCTTCTTCGCGCTTTTCGACGACGCTGAACTTGTCCGTTTTCATGCCGGCACGCACGTCGTTGATGATGTCGGTCGGATTTTCGGTACGCGGATTGTCCGAGGTGAGCCAAGCCTTGTCCGCAATGCGTTCGGCAATCGCACCCATAATCGGGCGCTTGGTCTTGTCGCGGTCACCGCCACAGCCGAATACGCACGAAAGTTTGCCTCGGCAGAGGCTTCGCGCGGTCGTAAGGACGCGTTCGAGGGCATCGGGAGTGTGGGCGTAGTCCACAATCACGTGGCGGCCATTCTTGTTCCAGACTTTTTCGAAACGGCCCGGAACACGGACTTCGGAGAGAGCCTTGCGCATGGCAGATTCGGCCACACCGATTGTCTTTGCCCAAGCAAGCACCAGCATCACGTTGTCTACGTTAAAGTCGCCACACAACGGAGTTTCAAACGGCTCAGCGCTAATGGCGGGCAAAAGCATCTTGAGTCCGTCTTCGGTATTCTTCACAGCCCCTTCGGGCTTCACAAGAGCACTAACGACCCCTAGACGCGAGACAGCCACCCTCCGGTCCGCTCCAATCCCGGCTAGGGAATCGTATAGTTTCAGTCCGTACGCATCATCGATATTGACAACAGCAACGCCGTCATCTGCCAGATAACGCGTAAACAGAAGTTTCTTTGCCTCAAAATAGGCATTCATTGTCTTGTGGTAATCGAGATGGTCTTGCGTAAGGTTGCTGAACAAGGCGCTCTTATAAAGCACGCCTGCCATACGTCCCTGATCCAGCGAGTGCGAAGACGCTTCCATCACCAAATCCGTACAACCGGCCTCCACCGCCTTCGCGGCAAAGGCATACAAATCCAAAAGTCCCGGTGTAGTTAGGGTGGCTGGTACCGAAGTATCGCCAATCTTGTTCTTGATCGTTCCAAGGAGGGCCACCTTGCGGCCAGCAGCCGTAAGCATCGCATCCATCAAGAATGCGCTGGTGGTCTTTCCGTTCGTACCCGTCACGGCATGAGCGTTAAGCTTTGCAAACGGGTTCTTGTAGAAAACTTGTGCTGCTTCGAGGCGGGCGGCCTTCACGTCGGCCACTTGAATCCACTTCGAAGTCAAGCCTTCGGGAGCAACCGTTTCGCTCACCACGGCCACAGCACCCGATGCCAAAGCGGTTCTTGCAAATTCATCGGCTTTTTCACCCGGCATCGAGAAAAACAAATCTTTAGCCTTCACGCGGCGGGAGTCGTCGCACAGGCCCTGTACATTCAATTTCTGCATCAACGTTTCAGAAATCATTTAGCCCCTCTCCTTGAGCGTAAGCTTGCAAATTTGACCCTTATGGAGCGTTTCCCCGACTTTCGGCGTCTGAGACACAACGCGGCCCATTCCGGTATATTCCACATTCATGCGAATGTTTCCAGCAATTTCAAGAGCATCTTTCAGCGAAAGGCCCTTCAAGTCCGGCATCGTCGAAGCGTCGACATCGCCAAGTTTGAGCACCAGCGCCAAAGAATCCGTCTTGTCGCGGCGAACGGCAATCACTCGAGAACCTTCGCCTTCAAAAGTCACCGGACATTTCTTGCCTGCTGCCACAGACTTTGCTGTCTCTCCAAGCATTCCCACGTAGTCGCCTTCGCAAGCCGTATTCATCTTGACAAACTCAAGATCATGCGATACCGGCGAAAGCTTCGGATGGTAGTAAATGCCTTCCATAATGCGTCGGAAAATCGGGCCTGCCGTTGCGCCACCCGTGTGACCATAAAGCTTGTCCGCGTTCGGGTCGTCCACCAGGACCATGCACACGTAGCGCACATCTTCGACCGGAGCAAGGCCAATGAAAGATGCCACCTGGTGTTCGCGGTCATACTTGCCAGTTTCCTGGTTGTACTTTTCAGCCGTACCGGTCTTACCGCCAAAAATCACGTCCGGAATCTTCTTGCTAGCCACGCGCTTTGCCGTACCGCTGTTCACCACGCGATTGAGCATTTTGCGGATCGAGGCTGCCGTGCGTTCCGAAATCACGCGACGCACTTTTACCGGGTCCTTCTTTTCGACCAGGTTTCCGTCGGAATCACGCCATTCCTTTACAATCATCGGTTCCATCAGAGTTCCGCCGTTCGCAATAGCCGCATAAGCCATCACCATCTGGATTGGCGTTACAGAAACAGCATGGCCAAAGCCCATCGTTTTAAGGGTTCGGTCATCACGAGTCAGTTCGTAAGGCATGTAAAGGCGACCGGCTTCTTCACCCGCCAGGTTTTCAGAAGTCTTCATGCCAAAGCCGAAGTTACGGGCCATACGGTAAAGCTTTTCGGCGCCCACCTTGTCGGCTACCTTCGCATAGACAATGTTCGAAGACTGCACCATTGCCTCGGCCATATCCATATCGCCATAAATGTGCGTGTCGCAAATGCGTTCGGCTCGGGCGCTCCAGCTCCAGCACTTGCCCTCGTTCACAAACACGGTATCTTCGGGCACCACGTCGTTTTCAAGTGCCGCCGCAGCCGTAATCACCTTGAAGGTAGAGCCCGGTTCATAGGACATCGCAACGATGTCGTTCTTCGCCATTTTGCCCACACCCTGCTTTTTGGAGTTCGGGTCGAAAGTCGGGTAACTTGCCATGGCCAGGATTTCGCCCGTGTACGGGTCCACAACTACGGCAGAGGCGCTGGCGGCGCTGAATTCAATCACGCCATCCTTCAGGGCCTTTTCCACGATTTCTTGCATGTCGCGGTCAATCGTGAGCACCAGATTCTTGCCGGGCTTTGCTTCGGCCACGTTTTCGGAGCGTCCCAAAATTTCGCGTTCCCTGGCATCCTTGATACCCACGCGGAATCCTTCGTTACCGCGCAGGCGCAAGTCGTACATGCGCTCCATGCCCATGCTGCCTTCGCCATCGTAACCGACCTTGCCCACAATCTGCGAGGCAAGCTTGCCCTGCAAGAAGATTCGGCTGTAGTCTTCGGCCTTGCCGGTGTCGCGCAGGTTCTTGGCAAACACGACACCGTTACGGTCCAGGATTTCACCGCGTTCGGCATAAATGCTCTTGGTACGGGTTACCATGCTCTTGGTTTCGGCCTGGTACACTTCACGGTTCAGCACCTGAATATTAAAGGTCTGCCATGCCAGAACACCGATTGCGCCAAGCACAATCATCTTCGCAACCGAAAGAGCGTCCATATTGATTATATTCATGGAGCCCCCGTTATGCGAACCTTGGTCGGCACGCCATTCAAGTCAAGACCGGCACTGTCTGCAAAGACAGACAAGTTTTCAAGAGAAGACAACTTGTTGATTTCAAGTTCCTGCAGGGTTCTTTCACGCTGCAGCTGCCCGATCTTATAAGAAAGATCCTGGGACTTCAAGTAAAGCTTGGACAAGCAGTTCTGCATATACAACGGCAAAATCAGCAAAAGCCCTGCCACCAGCACGGCGCAGATAAACACCCACACAATGGTGCGGTTAGAGTTGAACAGGGATTTCTGATTCTTTTCGCTCATACCCGTTCGTACACCCTAAGCTTTGCAGAGCGAGCCCTGCTGTTGTTTGCAATTTCTTCGTTAGAAGGCAGAATCGGCTTGCGATTCACTTTTTTCAGGCGCTGGTGATTGCCACCGCAGGTGCACACAGGCAGATGTTCGGGGCAAATGCAGGCCTTTTCAAATTCAGCGGCCGTTTCCTTGACGCAGCGGTCTTCCACGGAGTGGTAGCTCATCACCACTAGGCGGCCACCCACCTTGAGGCAGTCCACGGCAGCACGCAGACTATCTTCGATTTCCTTGAGTTCGCCGTTCACTTCCATGCGAATCGCCTGGAACACGCGGGCCAAAAGGCCGTTCACTTCGCGCCTCTTGTCGGGGAACACGGATTCTACGACAGCCTTCACGTCAGAAGGCAAAATTTCCCGGTCACCCTTGGAGGCAGCCATTTCAATCAGGCGAGTCGCCAGCTTAAAGCCGCGATCCATATCGGCATTCTTGCGGAGTGCAGCGGCGAGCGTATCTGCATCTACCGTCTTGAGCCATTCCTGTGCAGAAACACCTTCGCGGCGGTCCATGCGCAAGTCCAGCGGATTGTCGCCCACAAAAGTAAAGCCGCGGTCCGAGGCATCTACCTGGTGGCTGCTAATGCCCAAATCGTAGAGAATGCCGTCCAAGGTATTCGGCGCAATTTCGTTCTTCAGTTCACCGAAGCGAACCGGATGCACAATGAACTTGGGTTTTACACCAGCAAGGCGCTTTGTGGCAAAGGCAACGGCTTCTCCGTCGCGGTCAAAAGCGTGAAGCGTTCCTTCTTCATTTAACTTGTTTGCAATAGCGTAAGAATGACCGCCACCACCCAAGGTGCAATCACTATAAGTACCGTTCGGCTTGATGTTCAGACCTTCAAGGCATTCCTTGAGCATCACCGGATCGTGATAGAACACGCCGTTTTCGACGCCAGCGAGGGCTGCTTCGGAATGAGCTGCCGTAGCGCGGCCGCTCAAAATTTCATTTGTATGTAATTCGTTCTTGCGGAGGCTATTAATGGACATCGGACCCCTCCGTCAAGCTTTCTCCATAGAACGCGGCATCGAAGGCGGCAATTGCATCTTCTGTCTGCAAGCCGAACTTTTCGTTATAACGTTCAGGATTCCATAGTTCAAGAGTTTTTCCGCTAGCTTGTACGTAAAGGACTTCGCCCTTAAGACCAGCATACTCCAACAAGATCTTTGGAAGTAAAATGCGGTTCTGACCATCGAGCTCCACTACCGTGGGCGCGAGGCCTCTCCGAACTAGGTCAGCTTGACGGCGGTCGGACCTCGAGTCCAAGTCCGCCATGAACTTTTCATATTCCGGCAAGGTAAACAACCGAAGCGTACGATTCGGACCACGAGTGATCACGAATTCTTCGCCCTCGGTTGGCCCGAGCTGACGACGGAATTCCCTGGGGAAGGAAGACCTTCCCTTTCCATCGATAGCCGTCTGGGCTTGACCTATGAAAGACGTAAAGTTCATACTAGTTTGACACATTTTACCACAACACAGTACAAATCTACCATTTTCTACCACTTTGGCAAGATGGAGCAGACATTTTCAACCCGAAAGCATACAAAAAACATACTTCGGTTCCAGGTCCGGCCAATAGATAGTGAACATTAGTTCACTACACAAAAAAGGTGCAACACATTAATGTCGCAGCGCAGTCGTCAAAAAAAGCGCTTGATAAGAAATCTCTCGTCTTTCAATCTAGAACACGCTTTGTTGAAAGATTATCTATTTTGGGTGTGATGAATAAGTTAAAGATGGTCTTGGTTTGTTTGTTGTTTTTTTCGGCCTCTGGCTTTGCCGCAAAAAAAACTGAATCTGCAAGGAGTGAATCCAGGTGCCATTTCTTTTTGCATGCGGGGTTACTGGATGCGGGCCTCGGCTTAAAGGTTCGCCTGAGTCAAGAAAACGGCGTGTACATGACATTCGATATGATGTGGCAACGATTTCGCACGCAGTATCTTCGTGTTCCAGCATTGATTTACTTGGGCGGCAACAATTTCCATTTTCTCACGGGCTTTACCTTGATTAACGAGGCCCAGGGCGCAGACACCAAGACCGAAGTCGCAGCCGGTTTCAACTGGGACTTCAATGAACATTGGGGACTCAATGGAATGATGTTTAATCCGGTGTCAAAGAGAGCATCTACGGGTAAATCGTTGCTTTTAGACGTGCGCTACACGTTTTAGATTTTCGAAGGCGATTTCATAGCAGAATGTGCGATAGTTTTGTTATCGCTATTTTTCGAGCGGAGTGTCTTGAATTACCGTTTTCGCAAGGTCATCTACAACGTTTTCCCAGTCCCCCTTGGTCATCGCAAACTTGAAGCTCGATATTCCATAGCACAATCCATAGGCGAGAATCTTTTCTTCATCTGCCGAAACAATACTATATGTACCATTCACCACTAACCAATGATCGACTGTTGTTCCACTTGCACTGTTATGTTTTTCCGTCTTACGTTTGAACTTGATTGGGTGTATACTAATAACTACACCGTGAAGACCGCTGATACGATCCAAATTCGGAATCGGAGTCTGTAAAAAGGCTTCTTTTCCAAATTTCAGTGGAACTAAATTAAAATTCTCATCGAGTTCAACCTTAACAGAAGGCTTTTTTTCGGTTCTTTTTTCAAGTGCCGTCGCAATTTCTGCGCTAAACCACTCTTCAAAATTTGATGTGTATTCCGGAAGGTCATCTGCCACATCGTCAGGATTTCCAACAAATGGTCTGCTCACAAGCACTGTGTATGAATCTGGAGCATTTTTCCATTCCGGGTTCACCAGGGAATGTTTACCGGAACACCCCACAAGGAACAACACCGCAAATGCAAACGCAAGGCCCATTTGACGCATAAACTATTCCTCAATCAAATCCAAATATTTTTCATTATACATCGAGCGCGGTTTCGGTGTCCAGAAGCGAACTCCCACGCCGAAATTCAAGTGAAGCTGCGTAGCAGCTTCTTGGGCGCTAGGTCGATCGTCAGCAGTGAGCTCTTGGTAATAAAAGCCTGTCCACGCGGCCTGTGCAGAAAGAACCAAGCTAATACAATCCGTCAATTGGATCGCTTTGCTATACTGCAAACCAACCAAGGGTTCGAAATCAGAATCCTCCAAATTCGGATATTTACCATGGGTGTTCACAGAATTCACTCCTAGGAACAAATCGATCGACCAACTTTTAAGGGTACCAATTGATCCTCCCAACATCACAAAAAAACCGTTTTCGGCAAAAGAATCATCAAATGTTGTCCCGGGAGCCATATAGTACTGGTATTGCAGGAAAAATCTCCGATATTGCCACTTCAGTCCCAAAGTAACCATAGTAGAGACATCATACTCGTTATCAAAAGAACTTGGACCATCCGTTTGAGGGAAACCTACCATGCCAAATAAATTCAGCGCCATCCAGAGTCTTCTCTCTTTCAAGTCATTCGCAATACTTTGGGCCTCCTGCAAATCTTTTTCATGTTGTTTTCCAGCTTGTATACGGGAACGTTCCGATTCATAATCAACGACGACTTTATTTACGAAATCACTATACTTGCTATCGGGATAACGGTTCAAGAATGCCTTCTTATCGTTTTCAACTTTATCAAAAGAGCACTCGTAATGGAATGCAACTTGCTCACAACCATAATCGCCATACTTGTACCTAAGATAATTCAAGTACAGCAACGCAACATCCTTGCTTTCTCTATCCACGGGCATGTCTTGAATAAGTTCGGAATAATCCCGATCCTTGAACAAGTACTTTTCATCTTCCATGTCGAATTCATCAACGATTTTGGTTTCCGCTTCATAAGACTTCAACGAATCATAGTTGAGGATAATTCCAAAAAAGTATTCTGTGAATCCCAAATTCAGCATATAGCCCGTAAATTCATCGAGCGACATTAAAGCCCCGTTGTCTAGGCTCTGTTCTGCGCAGTCACTCATACGGATAATTTCTTGAGAGAGTTCCCTAAAGCATGTCGCACGTTCATCTACACCAGACTCGCCCTCCCAAACCTTAAACCAAAGAACATGTACCGAATTAACAGAATAGGCGTTCACGCACTCGTTATATTTTTGAAGCAGTTTCCGTTTACCATTCGAAAGTTCATCATTGCTCATGCGACATTCACCCTTTGGGGATTCGATTTTGGGCCGAGCATTTTCGACAGCAACATCACGGTTGCCAGAATGTTCATAATAGAAACTTGCACCTGAAAAACCATAAGCAAGCAACAACAATATCAAACTTTTTTGAAAGAACTGTTTCATATAGACCTTTTTAATATCCATTCTACTCAACATCTACCTTGGCAATTTCTCCATCAATTCGGAGAAGGTAGGTGCCAGGTGCAGGAATCACGATGGAGAAATTCTCTAATGTATAGCCGAGAGTCATTACGCGACCTTGAAGGTCCATCACGGCGTACTTTTTGCCGGCCTTGGATCCATTGACTTGGACTGTTCGACCTACAGTCTGAATCACGAATCGAGGAGCAGCCGTTATAGCAATTGCAATCGGCGTCTCAGAAGACGAAGACTTTGCTTCACTAGAGCTAGATCTTCCAACAGAGCTGGAGCTGGATTCTTTAGACGAAGAGGAGACCGTTTCGCTCGAAGAAGATGCGACTTCACTAGAAGAAGACACCGCTTCGCCGGAAGACGAAATTTCTTCGCTCGAAGAAGATTCTTCTTTGCTTGAAGAGGATGCCGTAGAACTGCTAGACGGCCCCGGAATACTCTTCGCGATTTCTGCGGAGTGTTCATTCAAGTAAGCCATATCGAATACAGGATGCGAATCCCCCACTTTTTGGGTCCAGCCTTCGCCCGTGACCCAGCCCTTGCTGTAGTCATGAAGTTTCTTCGCCAAGGTCAAGTCCGTAAATTCCTTTTCGGATACGGGCGTAGAACCATCCAATGCATCGATGGAATCCAAGTGGAATGCGTTATCGACCTGAATTACAGCGCCTTCACTTTTGTAACCGTAGAAAGGACTCGTTGAAGATGTTCCCTTGCCCATGTTGAAGGAGTTGAGCAAATTCACTTTTGAATAAATATCGCCAACAATGCCGCCGGGATATTTTGAGGTTTTCAGTTCGCCAACATTATACGCGTTGTATATGTTAAGCGGAGTCCTATTGCGCCCCACCAGGCCCCCGATATAGCGCCCATCCACAGAGCCCTCGTTGTACACATACGCCAAATCAACCTGACATCCATTGTCCGCTACACCAATCAGTCCACCAGCATGTTCTCTTGCGAAAATAGTTCCCTCATGACTTGCATGTACAATGAGTATTCTTGCGGAAAAAAGTTCACCGACAAGTCCGCCAGCACATTCTGAAGTACTGGACAAATGCCCCTTGTGGTTTACATTCACCATTTCCAGGGTTCTGCATTCGTCCGCATCCGAATCCCCGAAGAAATAACCGACAAGTCCACCAACCTTCGTTCCGTTGACTTGGTTACCCTGGTAAATCATCGCTTCAACAATGCTTTCGCTGGTAACATTTTCCACTAAAAGGTCCGTTTTCTTCTTGGAAAGACCGACTAGGCTTCCAACCCAGCTGGCGGCCTTGAAATAAGAATCCTTGATGTTCAAGTTCTTGATAGTGACGGTAGAAAATTCGTACTCATCGCCTATGGAAGCAAAAAGCCCTGCGCTGACCACGTAGCCGTTGTCATAGTAAAGCCCCGATATGGCATGCCCCTGACCATCAAAAGTCCCACGGAAGTTCCTGATCGGAGTCCATTCTTGGAAGGATGCGGTATCAGTCACATTCAGTTGATCATCAATCGTCACGTTTTTGTTCATTACGATGTCGGCGGTCAATTTTACGCAAACCGCGCCGCGGGAAGCCCTGTTGTAGTCTTCTGCGAACTGGAGAAGTTCTCCGGCATCACCGATTGCGTAGCAGCCGCCAGTGACCTGCGGAATATGCCACCATTTTGCATAAAAGACTTGTTCTCCGGAGGCAGTATCAGGAATGGCTTCATACAGCTTGCCGGAATATTCGGCATTGTCGTACCAACCCCTAAATGTATAATCTGCGCGAACAGGAACCGGAAGGGACAATCCAATTCCATTGACATAGGAATCTGGATAGTCGGCAGTATCGCCGTCAAAGGTGTATAGGACCAGCGGAGACGTTTTCACGGTGGCAACACCACTGATGGTTCCCGTAAGCTTAGGATATTCGTCCACACCGACTTCTTGGCCCCATACGGAACCATCTATATTTTTGTTCTTGTACATGTGCAAGGCGCTTGCGAGAGAGCCATCCTTGATCTGATCTGCTGTCACCTCAAAATAAAGGGCCTTGTTTGAATCCGGATCTATAAACCCTTGAGTATTTTCGTAGCGGTAGGCGTTTCTATAAACAACCGGAACATTATAGGGGGCATTGACTACGCCAACCCAGTCCCATTCTCCCGTAGATTTATTCTTGGAAAGCGCATAGGAATTTTCGATGCTGATGTGTGCAACGATGGAATCAGACCCTATGAAATGAAGTGAGGGGGTAGACCCGACCAGGCCTCTACCGCCCACATCGATGCTGTACGAATTGAGAATGTTAAGCCTTCCCGTTGTATAGGCGACAAGGCTACCCACCCCCATGTCTGTCGTACGCGTGGCATAAGACTCGCTTACATCAAGAACACCGTCAAGGTGCGCACCGATCAACCCGGAAAAATGATAGTAGCCATCGGCAACGGCATCGCTGTGGCAATTCTTTACAATCACCCTCTTGCTGAGCGTATCAACTTTTCCAATCAGGCCACCTGCATTTTCATTACTGCGTATATAAGAATCAGTAATACCGACGTTTATGATCTTTGTGGGGAAAAGTGAATCCTTGCTAAACACCGAGCCAAAAAGGCCCGCGTTTGCAACTGTCGAGTCGTTGAAGTAAAGTCCCGAAATCGTGTGGCCCTGCCCATCGAATTCGCCATCGAATTCTTTTATGGGAGTCCACTGGATAAAGTCGTTTTTACCATCCCTGAGATGTTCTGCAGAGGCCATGACATTCTTGTTCATGGTAATGTCGTCGGTAAGTTTCGCACAGAAGGGAACGATGTTATAAAGGGATGTATTTACGATGTTCGCAAAACCGAAGAGTTCCTCCCTGGAACCGATCTGGTAACAACCGTCAACCAATTTGGGTGTCTTGGGTGTAATGGACGATGCTACGATGATACCGTCCTTGAAAGTCGGATATGGGTCGACCCATACGTCCTGCCCCCAAATGGAGCCGTCAGTACGTTCGCTCTTGTAGTCGTGCAGCAACTTGGCGACAGTTCCATCCCGGAATTCCTGTTCACTCACCCAGGTTCCGTTAGAATCTTTTTTCGCTCCGTAGTAAAAAACGTTAAAAGCGGAATCCACGTCGCCTTCGTCGGTCAAAGTTGCAGACGGGGGCTCCTTTTTATACCAGAAATCGACAATAGGCATGTTGTATGAGTTTTCAGCAGTAATCTTACCACCGACTCGACCAAACATGGCAAAGTTGTTATCTTGGCAACAATCCCTATAATTTTCGAAACGCCCCAAGTTATAGGAATTCGTAACGAGCAAATCACCGGATACGTTACCGACAAAACCGCCTACAGAAACCCTAGCAGAGCCATGGGCTTCGTTGTACGAATGCGATATGGACGCATCACGCAGGCACCCCGCAAATCCTCCCGCACTAGATCCCCACACGACACTGCCGCTGGTATGGCAATTATCGATATTCACGCCCGATCCATTACCCACAAGGACACCTATACAGTCACCGCCTTCGAAATGCACTTTCTTGACTTCCAAGTTCTTGATGGTTGCCCTGTAGCGTTCCGTATAGGTGATAACCTTTTCATTTACGGATCCGAAAAATCCCATACTGCTCAACGTATCGTTACGATACAATCCCGAAATGCTCTTGCCGCTACCATCGAATGTCCCGCAAAAATTCATGATCGGAAACCAGGGCTTGTATTCCTTTTCGGCGTCTACGTTCAAAGCAATGTCTGCCGTAAGCTTACCACAGGCGCAAGGCTCCTGAACAGTCCCAGGGGCTCCATTCACTATGGCGGCAAAACCATAAAGATCATCTTCTGTACTTATTTCATAACAGTCCCCGTTCTTTTTGGGGAGCGGAGTCCACATGGCATACAAATCTAAATTACCCGACGTCTTGTAATCAAGACCAGCAATCGGATTCCCGGTAAGCTTAGCATTTTTGAACCAGCCTAGGAAAGCGTAACCATCACGGACGGGAATCGGAAAAGTAGTCCTGGCCCCCTTTATATAGCCGACGGCATAAATTTCATTATCCATGGTCACGTTATGCCAAGAAAGACTGAAGACCGAGTCTGCACCTGTATAACCAGTTACCGTTCCGCTGAATACGGGATGCGGATCGGCCCCTACGTTTTGCCCCCAGGCGCTACCGCCGAGGGAATTGTGAAGGCGTTGTGCGATTGTACCGTCGGCGAATTGAGAAGACTTGACCGAAATGGTGTTGGTACTGGAATAGACGTTATGCTCATAAGGTTCGTAGCTATTGACGACCTCATCGATTGTTTCCGCATAAGCTCCGACAATAAGTCCTACATCCTTGATGACGGTTTTCGGGGGTAACGTATATGAATTCCGGACATAGAGCGGACCTTTATGCGCATTGCCGACCAGGCCTGCCGACCCATAGTAACCGCGTACAAAGGCGACACTATAGACATTGGATATCGCGACCGTGCCAGTATCGATGTTACCGATGACACCCGAAGCGCTTCCGCGGCTGAAAAAGTAAGAATCCTCGATGCCTAGATTTTTGACAGTCACCGTGTCTTCGTCCTTGGGCGGCTTGACAGACAGAATCAGGGCGGCATCTTCGTCGCCACTCATGTAAAGGCCCGAAATGGTGTGGTACTGGCCGTCCAAGGTACCGCTGAATTTTTTTATCGGAGTCCAGGTTATAAAAGCCGAACCGTCGCCGTTGAGCGTATCGTTCGCAAGCACGTTTTTGTTGACTATGATATTTGTAGTGAGTTTGCCACACGCCGCCATATTCTGCGTCATTCCGTTGCTTCCATTCACGATGGATGCAAAGCCGTAAAGTTCTGCGGCAGTTCCAATTTGATAGCATCCGTCCGAAAGCTTGGGTATTACAGGGGTAATGGATGTTGCGGCATAAACTGATGCAGCAAGGAATAAAGCGTGTATACAACCTAATTTCATGGTAAGAAATATATAATATTCTTACCGCTTTTGTAATTTTTTTTTATTTTTCTTGCTAAAGCAGGCTCTATTCGGCCCAATGATTGCCGTTGTAATTGCGGGCGGTATCGGCATCCATGCCAATCTGGCGCACCAGATCGTCTAAGCTCGGGAACTTCTGTTCGGGGCGCAAGTATGCCATCAAGTCGAGCACCATCGGGCGACCGTAAATGTCTTCGCTGAAGTCGAGCAGGTAGGCTTCGATGGCAAGCTGCTGGTTACCCGTAGAAGGTTGTGTTCCAATGTTTACCACCGCTCGGAAAGAACGTTCATCATGTGCACCATCCGCATCGACTCCACCCGGGAGGCGGGCGGTTGCCACATACACGCCGTGCTTGGGCAAGAACTTGTACTTTTCCACCTGCAAATTCGCGGTCGGAAAACCGATGGTATGCCCGAGGCGCTTGCCTTCGACAATCGTTCCAGACAAACGATACGGACGGCCCAAATAAGTCTGCGCACGAGACACATCGCCATTCAGCAGGGCATTTCGCACAGCGGAAGAACTCACGCGTTCGCCCTTATGCAGCACAATCGAAAGCATGGCTGTCGAAAGTTCCGGGAAGGCAGCCGTAATAGTTTCGTAGTTGCCCTTGCCGCCGGCGCCAAAGCAATGGTCGTGGCCAAAGAACATGGAACAAACGCCGCGTTTTTCAATCAGCTCCTGACGGACAAAGACATCGAACGGGAGCTTCGCCACTTCGGGCGTAAACGGGAGCACCAGAAATTCAAGACCCAGACTTTCAATGAATTCGCGTTTTTCTTCGGTAGTCGTCAAAAGCAGCGGATCGCCGGGAGAGTGCAACACGTAATTGGAATGCGGTTCAAAGCTAATGACGGTAGGCGTCAAGCCGTTCACTTCGGCAACGGCCTTGAGCGTGCGAAAAAGAGCCTGGTGTCCCAGGTGGCATCCGTCAAAATTACCCATCGTCACTGCACGCTTCATTTTTCGTCCTCACCCAAATAAAATTTAGGCTTAATTCGCCCCGGTTCATAAAAGCACAGGCTCAAGACTTCGCCTTGCATGTCCGCGGCAAACACATGGCCCTCGGGGCCTACGCCCTCGATTTTCTCTTTCCAAGGGAGCCAATTACCCTGGCGAATCACAGCTACCTGTTCCGGCGTCAGGCGCACCACCGGAAAGTCGAGCACCGCATCGACCGGCAACAGGTTTTCACGGGTCAGGTTCTCGCCACGCACGGCACTCTCCACCGCCACGTTGCCGATGCGGTGTCTGCGTATCTGCGATACGCAGGCGTAGGTCCCGAGCGCACGCCCGATATCGCGACCGAGAGCGCGAATGTAGGTTCCCTTGGAGCATTCGCAAATCAAGTCGAAGGTCGCAAATTCCTTGCCGGAGCAACCTTCAGTCACTTCGCCCTCGCCAATCACCTTGAGTTCGCTAATGCGAATCTTGCGGGGTTTCAACTCAATGTTGCGACCGCGTTCCATGAGGTCGCTTGCACGCACGCCGTTGATTTTCACGGCACAATACTTCGGCGGAATCTGCTCGATATCGCCCGAAAACTGCGGCAATACACGTTCGACATCAGCACGAGAGATCCTTCTCCCCATTCGGGGATCATGCCCACTAAGGCAACAAGTTGCCAAGTGGTCAAAGAGACTACACTTCGTTTCGCTCAGGATGACACCTTCTTTGTCAACGCTGAATTCCGAATTCCGAACTCCGAATTCTCTCTCATCCTGCTCCACCACTTCACCGTCCCATTCGAGGGTATCGGTTTCGTAACCCAAATGCAGTCTAAAGCTGTAGCACTTGTCCTTGGCTTCAATAAACGGGAGCAATCGCGTGCAGCGGCCAGTCGCCGCAATAATCAAGCCCGAGGCGCGCAAATCCAGCGTGCCTGCGTGGCCTACTCGCTTCGTAGAAAAGACCCTTTTCAGTGGGAAAAGGGCCTTAAAAGAAGTTTCACCAGCAATCTTGTCCAACAGAACGAAGCCGGAATTGCTCAATTACAAATCCCCTTTCTGCTTCAGTTCGGCCAGAATGCTTTCGATATGCATGGCGTGTTCCAGGTTTTCGTCCAGAACAAAGTTCAATTCGGGAATCTTGCGAATCTTGAGCGCCTTGCCCAAAACCGTACGGATATACCCGGCGGAATTCTTGAGGCCAATCAGCGAATCGCGCTTTTCCTTGTCGCTTCCCATCACCGAGACCATCACCTTTGCATAGCTCAGGTCATCGGTAATCGTCACGCGCGTAATGCTTGCGAGGCTGCTCACGCGAGGGTCCTTCAAGCCCTTCTGCAAGAGCTTGCCGATTTCCTCGCGGAACTGTTCGTCCAATCTGTCTGTTCTTCTACTCATTTATATTAAGCTGTGAGGTGCGAGGTCGCGCTAAAGCGCTTTGAGCTCGCTTCGCTTTGAGGTTAAGGATTCCATTTTGCGCCATAGGCGCCTAACTTATACCCAAAGGCACAACGGTGCCGACCTCATCGCTCAGAGCCTTGCGCCGCAAGGCGACCTCAGACCTAGTTACTTTCTACCGTCTACTTAACTTCCTCTTCCGCGGTCTTCTTCGCCTTTTCTTCGGCTTCTTCGCGGGCCACATCCTTCAAAGTACGGGCAACCTTGACTTCCTTGAAGAAGATCAAGCTATCGCCTTCCTTGATGTCTTCGTAACCCTTAAGGCCGATACCGCATTCAAAGCCACGAGCGACAGACTTGACGTCGTCCTTCATGCGCTTCAAGGACTGGACCACGGTCGTACCGAGTTCCACACCGTTACGGTACACGCGCACATGGCTGGTACGGTCGACTTCGCCGTCGGTAACCATACAGCCTGCGATAAGACCGATCTTCGGAATCTTGAACACCTGACGGATTTCGGCTTCGCCGGAGAGTTCTTCGCGCATAGTCGGCTTGAGGAGGCCTTCCACAGCGTTCGTGATATCTTCGATACAGTCGTAAATCACGCGGTAGTTGCGGATTTCGATGCCTTCCTTCTGGGCCATTTCTCGGATAGAAAGCGACGGCATCAAGTGGAAGGAAATAATGATTGCCTGTGCGGTCGTAGCCAAGAGGATATCGGATTCCGTAATGGTACCCACACCCTTGCGGATAATGTTGACGCGCACTTCCTTGTTGGTAAGCTTTTCGAGGCTTGCTGCAAGAGCTTCTGCAGAACCGCCCACGTCGGCCTTGACAATAAGGTTGAGTTCAGAGAGTTTGCCTTCCTTACGATCGTTGAAGGTATCTTCCAAAGTCTTGACGTTACGGGAACGCAAGTCGCGTTCACGGGCAGCCATACGGCGCTTGGAGGCAATCTCACGTGCAGTCTTTTCGTCTTCGACCACGATCAAATCATCACCGGCCTGCGGAGTACCGTCAAAGCCGAGCACCTGGCACGGAGCAGACGGAGGAGCTTCCTTCATCTGTTCGCCACGTTCGTTAAACATGGCACGCACACGACCGGCATAAATACCGCAAACGAACGGGTCTCCCACATGGAGTGTACCATTCTGCACGAGGATCGTGGCCATAGAACCCTTACCCACGTCGAGCTTGGATTCCACCACGGCGCCGCGAGCATGAGCATCGGGGTTCGCCTTGAGTTCGAGCACTTCGGCTTCGAGGGCGAGCGTTTCCAGGAGGTCGTCCATGCCCTGGCCCGTACGTGCAGAAACTTCGATACAGCTGGTAGAACCACCCCACTGTTCCACTTCCACGCCGCGTTCAGCGAGCTGGGCGCGAATCTTGTCGGGGTTAGCGGTCGGCAAGTCGATCTTCGTGATGGCAACAACCATCGGCACCTTTTCGCGCTTGGCAAGTTCAATCGATTCAACGGTCTGCGGCATCACCATGGAGTCGGCTGCCACCACGAGCACGATCACGTCGGTCACCTGAGAACCGCGAGCACGCATAGCACTAAACGCTTCGTGACCCGGAGTATCGAGGAAGGTCACCTTGCCCTGCTTGGTCGTGACTTCGTATGCACCGATGTGCTGCGTAATACCGCCCGATTCGCCGGACACCACGTGAGTCTTACGAATCCAGTCGAGCAAAGAAGTTTTACCGTGGTCAACGTGGCCCATCACCGTCACCACCGGGTGACGCGGCTTCAGGTTTTCAGAGGATTCTTCTTCCACGCCGAGCACTTCTTCTTCGTATTCTTCCATCAGCTGGGCTTCGTAACCGAATTCGTCGGCCAACAGCTGGATGGTTTCAAAATCCAAGCGGGCGTTGATGGTCACCATCATGCCCATTTCCATGCACTTCGCAATCACGCGGGCCGGCATCTGGTCCATAAGGCCAGCGAGTTCGCCCACGGTAATGAAGTCGGAAGTCTTGAGGATTTTCTTTTCTTCGCCGGAATTGTTGTCGTTGTGTTCCTTGCGATAAACTTTCTTAACGGGCTTCTTGGAAAGGTCGGCCATCACGCGAGAAACGTTCTGGCGTACGGCTTCCTGCTGGAGTTCCTTCTGTTGCTCCATGCGGTCCTTGCCGTTATTGCGACGATTCTTGTCATTGCCACCATGACGGCCATTCTGCTGCTTGCCACCCTTGCCACCCTGATTCTGGCCACCAAATCCCTGGCCGCCGCCATTGCTGGCGTTAAAGGCGTCTTGCATCGAGTTGCCGGTAAAGCCTCCCGTGCGGCCGGTAAAGGTACGACCGCCGTTGTTGCCGCCATTGCCGTTACGGTTGTCATTGCGACGGTTGCCGTTACGGTTGTCGCCATTGTTGTTCGAGAGGCGACCGAAAGTTCCTGTATAGCCCTGCTGGTTTCCACCACCGTTGCGGTGACCGCCGCGGTTTGACTGGGCCTGTTGCTGAGACTTCTTGATACGGGCGAGAATAGCTTCGTCCGGTTTGAACACCTGGGCCTTCATCGGAGGCTGTTTGAGTTCCATGCCCGGGGTCACCATGGCAGGCTTGGCAGCGGCCGGTGCGGCAGCAGCGGGGGCTGCGGGGGCGGCCGGAGCGGCAGGTTTTACAGCCGGAGCAGCAGGTTTGACTGCAGCAGGAGCGACCGGTGCCGGAGCAGGTGCTGCGGGCGCGGGCTTTTTCTCTGCGACAGGAGTTTCTGCCTTAGGAGCTGCGGGAGCGGCCGGAGCAGCTTCAGCCTTCGGGGCTGCAGGAGCTGCGGCCGGTGCGGCAGGCTTTACAGCGGCCGGTGCAACAGCTGCGGCAGCGGGGGCTTCGACAGCGGCAGGCGCCTCGGCCTTGGGGGCGGGGGCAGCAGGCTTCACCGTAGCGGCAGGCTTTGCAGCGGCCGGTGCGGCAGCAGCGGCAGCGGGTTTCGCCGGCTTCTTAGTCCTGATGAGCGTGGCCTTCAACTTCTTGCCATCGCCAGCCGAAGCAGACTCACTCTTCTTGTCAGAAGAAGCATTGGAAGTTTCAGCGGAAGACGCCTTTTTCAGATTCTTGTTGCGAGCTTCAGCCTTCTGGCGTTCGGCCTCGGCGTCCGCTTCGATCTTCTCATAATCCTTAGCATCAAGCTTGGACACCTGAGTACGGACAGCAACGCCCGCATCGCGAAGCAGCTTCATCACGACATCAACCTTGATGCCGTGGGATTTTGCCCAGTCTACTGGTTTGATTTGTTCTTCATTAGCCATGAATAGCTTCCAATGTTCCTTTTTTAAAAATTAGCGAGCAGCCTTACGGTTCTGGTTAAAATCGGCAGCGGACGGAGAGGTAATCTTAGCCTTCGTTTCGTCGTCCTTCTGGTTCCATTCGTTTTCACCGAACACGTCGAGGTTACGCTGCACGAGTTCTGCAGCAAGCTTCACGTTCTGGCCGTTCTTGCCAATCGCCAAAGCAAGGTTTTCGTCGCTGATAATCACCACGGTGCGGCGGGTTTCGGGCACGTGAATCAGCTTGATTACGTTAGCCGGAGTCAAGGCGCGCGTAATGAAGGTATCCAGATCCGGATTCCACTGCACGATGTCGATTCGTTCGTTACCGAGTTCACGCACAATCGTCTGCACGCGGGCACCCTTCATACCGACGCAAGCGCCGACCGGGTCGATTTTTTCGTCGCGGGAATACACGGCAATCTTGGCGCGGAAACCCGGTTCGCGGGCAACGCCCTTGATTTCGACAGTACCTTCGTAAATTTCCGGAACTTCCTGACGGAAGAGTTCCTTGAGGAAGTCACCGTTAGCGCGGGACAGCACCACCTGGGCACCGTTCTTGGAAGATTCTTCCACGCGGGCGATCACGGCCTTGATGGAGTTACCCTGAGCCCAACGTTCGCGGCGGATCTGTTCACGAGCCGGAATCATGGCCTCAGTCTGCTTGCCGAGCTTCACGATGATGTTACTTTGTTCAAGACGAAGCACTTCGCCGCTCACCATGGTACCGATACGGCTGCGGTAGGTATCCATGA
Organism: Fibrobacter sp. UWB1; assembly: GCF_002210325.1. Lineage (NCBI taxonomy): Bacteria > Pseudomonadati > Fibrobacterota > Fibrobacteria > Fibrobacterales > Fibrobacteraceae > Fibrobacter > Fibrobacter sp. UWB1. Next base: position 263,948 of record NZ_MWQL01000001.1, on the reverse strand, counting down.
TCTTCTGGCGTTCGGCATCGCGGATCTGCTGGTTCAGGAGCTGCTTTGCAGTCTGAATGGCCTGGCGACCGAATGCAGAAATAGGAATTTCCATTTCGAGGAAGTCACCCGGCTGAGCATCTTCGTTAAAGTCGCGAGCTTCTTCGACCAGCATGTAACCCTTGTCGAGTTCTTCCACTTCGGCAGCGGTCATGTTCGGGTCGTAGTCCGGATAGTCATCGACAACGGCCACGCGCAAGAACACATGGACTTCGTTGGTTTCAGTATCGAAATCCACATCGATCTTCTTTTCGATGTGCAAGTACTTGCGTGCTGCCGTCACCAAGGCTTCCTTCAAAGCGTTGATGACAATGGAATCATCCATATCCTTGGCTTCGACCACATCTTTCAGCACATCGAGCAAGTTAACTTTCGGTTCGTTCTTCATAAAATGACCTTCCTATTATATTTGTACATCCACTTTTGCCACCAGCACTTCGCTGCGGGGCACGACCACGTCACCGGCATTGCCTTTAAGGGTGAGCGTCAAATTTTCTTCGTCTGCAGCAACGAGCTTGCCCGTAACAGGCTTACCGGTACTGCGGGTCACCCGCAAAAAACGTCCGATATTGCGGGTAAAATCGGCAACCGACTTGAGGGGGCGGTCTAGCCCCGGCGACGACACTTCCAAAGTGTAGGCACCTTCAATAATATCCGGATCGGCATCCAGGGCATCGGACAAATGACGGCTCACGTTAGAGCAGTCGTCGATTGTCACCCCTTCGGGTTTGTCTATGTAAAGGCGCAGCGTTTTACGTTTGCCTGCGCGGAACATGTCCTGTTCCACCAATGTAACGCCGGCGGCTTCGCATGCCTGGGCGACCAATGTATCCAATTTCTGGGCTACCAAATAGACCTCGTATAATAAACGGCGTTCGCATACGGCCCCGAAATCTGCTCATTTAAGCCTAAATCGGGTCCACGAACGTCAAGACAGACCAAATAGAGAAATTTTTCAAGCCTTAGGCAACTGGATTTATAAAAATAAGGGGGGAAATTAGTTCAGATTTCGGAATTCAGAGTTCGGAATTATTTTTCTGGCGGCTTCGCCGCAATTATTTAAATTCTGAAATCCGAAATCACAATTACGAATTTTTACAGCCGGATTTATAAAAATAAAGGGGCAAATTAGTTCAGATTTCGGAATTCGGAGTTCAGAATTGTTTTTTCAGGCGGCTTCGCCGCGATTATTTAAATTCTGAAATCCGAAATCACAATTCCGAATTTTTATATTTACCGCATGGCTTACGTACTTTTGATTCTCGCTACTTTAATTGGTCTTGCTGGTTGCGCCTACTTTTTGCGCAAGAACATTCTCGTGATTCGCGAAAAGAATAAAAACGAACCCAAGGCCTACAAGCGCAAATTGAACTACGTCCTCACAGGTCTATGGTACGGTTACCTGACCATTTTCTTCCTGGGCCTGACCATCAACAACATCGGGAAATGGTAAACAGGGACTAATGTGGGATGTGGAATGTGAGATGTAAGATGCGGAATTATAATTAGTCATCACACATTACACACTACACATTTTTCTAGCCTCAAGCCAGCGTTCGTACAAGAAGAGAGCGATCAAGTTCTTTCCATCGATAAACTCGTGGGCGGCTTCTTCGTAAGGGAGCACCACCGTCTTTATCCATTCGATTTCTTCGGTGTATTCCTGATCCTTGCCGTCCATGGACTTCAACTGTTCCGGCGTCACGTCGCGTTCGATTGCATACAAACGAATGCGTTCATCCAAAAGTCCGCAGCTTGCCGCAAAGCCGTCGCTTTTACCCTTGTACCAAAAGTCCATGAGGTCAATCAGTTCGGAATCGTCGGCCTTAATTTGCGCTTCTTCTTCAAGTTCGCTCAAGGCAACCTTGCGGTAATCGCCAGTCCAGTCCAAAATCCCTGCCGGAATTTCAAGCGACGCCTGCTCGCCTATCGCAAAACGCGGCTGCCTTACCAGCAACAAGTACTTTTTGCCTTCGCAACGCAACACTACCAAAACGCCAACGGCATTCCCGCGAACAAGCACAATGCCATGCACCGGGCGTCCGTCCGGGAGAGTCGCCGTCGCATCGAGCTTAATGAATAGCGGCTGGCGACCCTTGCGCAAAAAATCCACTGACGAAAAGTGGACCTTGGTCACCACGAATTTTTCTTGAGATTTTTCGAGCCAATCCTTGTAAATACGGGATTCAAGGATAATCGGGCGATCCGCCTCGGCAATTTCAGGAGAATAGGAATATTCAATCATTTTTCTTTCGGGGCATCCGGAGCGACCGTCGCCTTCTTCCAGATTTTATACAGAGAGTCTAGCACCGTAACGCTGTCGGAATCAACCACCATCTTGTTGGTCGACAAGTTATAGACCATCCAATCTTTCTTAGAATTCGGACCGCAGAACGATTCGTCTTCATCGGGCGTAAACAGCTCGCGAATAAAGCGGGCCTGCCCACCGATCACAAAGGAGTTGATCGCAAAGTGACTGTACGTTCCACATTCCGGAATCTTTTCGGTATAGTAAGTGCTGTAATGCCAAATGGTATCGGGGCGTTCCTGCAACTTGCCCAGTTCCGTTGAATCGTTTTCCCATTTGGAATTGATGCAATACACCGAATCGGAATCGGCGCAGGCATAATGCACCGGCACCAAGTTCGTGTCGTTAATATTCCAGGAGTTCGGGTAAATGGTATCGGAAACTGTATTCTTGCACATGTCCACGCGGTGCGTACAAGTAGACTTCATGGTGCGCCAGTAAAACACGCGCGGCGTAAGGGAATCGAGCACGCGCATGACCGTCGGGTAATTTTTCCCGTGCTTTTTGTCTTTAGTGCGAAGCGGGAACGCCTGCACGTCAGCAAAAGCGGAATCCAGATACATTTCAAAAGTATCTCTCGAAAGGCTTCCGCGGCGAAGGATAATGGAATCCAGCGACGTGTCGGCATCGTTTTTCACCTTGATGACACCAATACCGGACATCTGCTTCGACGAAAGCAGAAGCTTGAGAGTCGTATCGGGGCGGTAATAAGGAGCGGCGCAGTCTTCGGCAGTCGCGTGAATCGAAAGCGTCGGCGCAATCCAAAGGACAGAATCTTCCTTGTCGTAATCCAGATTGATAGACTTCAAGGCGCAATTCGAGAATGTCCACATTTTACCCATGTCCAAATACAGGGTGTCCTTGGACAAGTGAATTGTCTTGCCGGAATCGAGCCGGGCGTAGGCAAAGAACCCTTCGCCATCGTAGCTAAAGTCTTCTTTCGAAACATTCAGCGGGCCATCGGTGTCTTTTTCGCAGCCGGCAAAAAAAACGACCGCGGACAAAATCCACAGCAAAGCAAGACCCATGTATTTAGAGCGAATGCGGTTCATGAGACCAAAGGTATTAAAAACCGTTCAACTTTTCAAACGACGCAAGCGAATCAGGTGCGACAGGATGCGTCGAAGCGTAAAAATCGTTCCAGCGAACAAACTGTCCATTCAAGCGGACCGACAAAAAGAATGTCGCGCTGTCTTTCGGAGAAAGCCTGCCCAGCACCGATTGCACGCCGACGGTATCGCCTACCGACAAGGAATCGCTCGGTGCTCCCATGCCCAATGTTTTACTCGTAACATTATAGCCGTGGTCAATTTCAACAAAGTAACCAAGCGAGTCGCGACCCGTATCAAGCACGCGCCCTGCAAGCACCGGATAAATCGGAGCTTCACCGACGCCACTAAACACATCCATCGCCAAAAGCGATTCCTGGCCTTCGAAGTCAAAGCCTTCGTCAATCGAAAGCGCAGACCATTCCAGTGGAAGCCTCGGACATACTCCGGGGAACTTGCAGCCCGTATTCTTGGAAACCCAAATGTAGCTGGAGTCCGGTTTCATATAACGTAAATACACCGACCGCACGCTGTCTTCGTGCATCACGAGCAATGCATTACTGAAATCTGTAATCGGGGCAATCCAATGGAGCTTGGACTTTTCAGTTTTACGGAGAGAACCCACGTAACGCAAGAACGGGTTCGGCAAGCGCGAAATGGGAATGGAATCAACCAGCACCCACGAGCACTGTGCCATTCCCTTCTTTAGCACAAACGGCTTGCCACCGTAAAGTTTGCAGCGGTAGTCCCAAGTTTCGATTGGCTTTTCTTCCTCGTTGCCCGGAAGCGGCAACGCGTTTGCGATTTTGGAGACAAAGCCCGAAAAATATGCCGTCAAGGCCGCCACGGCCACAAGCACGAGTCGGATTAACGGGAACTTATGTTGAGTATTAAAAGTTTTTTGCTTACGTGTGTATTCGTGGAACTCGACAGGCATCGGACTAAAGACTGAAAATCGCGATAGCACCGCCCACAGCAGCCAACATAAGCAAGGCAACAATGATTACGGTCTTGGCCGAAGACGGTTCTTCGTCGAACGGAACATCGAGGCCCTTCTTCTTGGAATTTTCAGCCGGTTCTTCCTTGGCAATCGCATTGAAGCTCTTGGTGAACCTGCGATGCTGACCGGTACGGCGATCCAAATGAGACGGTGTCACATCGATAGAGCCCATGGTAGAGCCCATGTTCTGCGATGCAACCGGAGCCGGTTCTTCGTGAACAACTTCGATCTCGGGTTCGGCAGTTGCAGCCGGAGACTGAGCCTGCAACGAGAACGACATCAAGTCTTCTTCGTAGGCGAAGACCATGATGCTCTTGTCGAGACCAGCCTTCTTGAGGCCAACAAGAATCGTCTGGTTATTGGTAAGGACGGCAAAAATGCCCTTACGGTCTTCCATTTCCTGCTGGAACTGGATAAAGGCATTGTAGGCGTCGCTATAGACAAAGTCCAAACCCGTCAAATCGACGGCCAAATACTTTTCGTCAGGCTTTTCAGCGAGAAGATCGCGAACATCTTTCTTAAACTGTTCGGCATCGAACGCCCCAATCGGATTCAGGGGGGCGGACATCAAATCAAATATTCCAACTTCGCGATAATTCTTTAATTGCGGCATGGTAAAAATATAGCCTAATTATGGTTCAACGTGTGCGACCTATCACCAAAAAACGCTCCTAAACTCGATAAAATCGCGGTTTTTGCCCCAAATTACTCTAAAACTTCGTCGTCTGTTTCGATGATGGCGTTCCTAGTCGGAGCGGGAGCGGCCGGCGAAGCGGCAGCCGGACTTTCGTTTTGAGCCGCAGACGAACCCTGTTCCTGCTCGGATGCAGACGCCGGAGCAGGCTGCTCGGACGCCGTTTCGGTAGAGCGAGAGGCTTCGTAAGGTTCGCGTTCCATATCCTCGTAAGAAGTGTCTTCATCGGGTTCTTCAGTCAGGTTCTTGCTGACTGCCGGAGTTGCCTCCGGCGTGCCCGGCCTAGGCGCATGGCTAAACAAGTACGGACTGATGCTCACGCTTACGCGATGCACCGGAGAAAGTACCGGGTGCGATTCGAAAGCGTAGTCGACTTTTACAAATTTTGCAATAACTAGACCCGCACCCGCGGTCACGCTCTGGAGCGTGGTAAAGCTCGAAAGGCCCGCTCGGAGCGAAAGGCCAAAGTCGAAGGTGTATTCGATACCGCCGCGACCGCCCGAAAGCCAATCCAGCGGATTTTCCCACACGCGCTTGCCGCGGGACTGGTCCATTTCGTAATCCAGGTCGCGAGCTTCACGGTGCAAAAGTTCGGCCCCCTGCCAATACAGGTTCAACTTGCCATACAGGTAAGGCACCGGAAGTCCGTAACTGGCAGCGACATACAACTCCGGAGAAGAGTATTCGAACTCGCCCGATTCCCAACTGGTCGCCGAAGACGTCCAGCCCTTCAAGAGGGCCGACAAGTAAAGTTCATCGACCGCATTAAAGCGAAGTCCGGCATCGCCGCGGAAGCCCCAGCCGCTCTGGTCCATTTCGCGGTACAGGCCATGGAACCCGATACCTAAATCCAGGCGCTTGGTGAGCTTACGGCCGAAGGTTGCCGAGAACACCCAGTCTGCAATAGAAAGCGTGTTGTAGTTGGAACCTTCGGGAAGAGGTTCGCCCTCTTTAATGTAGGGAATATCGTCTGCACCGAATCTTGAAAAAGAAATACCCAAGCCCTGGCCCACCCCGAGCGGCACCACCGCCGAGGCGTAGTCATACTTTGTATCTTCATAGTATTCGGTATGCGAAAAAGAAGCCCATGCGTAATTCACATTTGCAAGCTGGTAGGGGTTCGACATGAGCCCCAGGTAATCGCCATCGACGGCCATTGTCGCAGAACCCAATGCAGCAGAACGCGCACCCGGTTCAATATCCAAGGTCGCATTCGCACCTACCACTCGGTCGGCGGCAAAAGAACTCGCAACAGCAATTAAAGCAATACAAACAGAATTTTTCGCAAATGTCATACTTTGACCTTCAAGATAGATTATTTTTGGTTTGCAGACCAGTGAAAAAGTATTTTAGATGAACCTTTCGGAACACATCGAGCAATATTTACAGTACATCGCGGACCGGCGACGTTTTTCGCCGCGCACAATCGACACGTACCGCAAGTCGCTCACAAAATTTCTGGAACATCTCGGCGAAGGCGCAGCCGAATTTCCGCTAAACGCATTCTCGGAATCGAGCGTCAAGACGTTCGTGTGGGACTTGAAGATGAAGCAGAAACTTGCGCCCACAAGCATTTGCGAACACTTGGCCGCCTTAAAGAGCTTTGGCAAGTACTTGGTCAAGAGCAAAATTTGCGAAAAGAATCCGGCCGAAAACGTCCCCATGCCCAAACGCCCCAAGCGCTTGGTGAACGTTCTTGGACAAAAGGACTTGGCCGAAGAAAAATTTCCGGAACTGCCTGCCGACGCAAAACTCCCGCAGGTACGGGCGCGCATTCTGCTCGAGCTCATCTACGGATCCGGGCTCCGCATTTCGGAATGCCAGAATCTCACCTGGGACCGCATCGACACTAACGCCAAACTCGTACGCGTGCTCGGCAAGGGTAACAAGGAACGCATTGTTCCACTTACCGAAAGCTTTATTGACCGCATCGCAAATTACAGACAAACGCAAATGCAGGCGGGGCACATGCCCACTGCCACGGGCTACGTATTCCTGAGCGAAGACGGCAAGCCTTTCGGCCTGCGCACGCTTCGAAACGACATCCAGCACCTGCTCCGCGAAATCGGTTGGGAAGGTAAAGCGAGCCCGCACGTGCTCCGCCATAGCTTTGCTACACACCTGCTCGAAAACGGCGCCGAAATCATGAGCGTAAAAGAGATGCTCGGGCATTCGAACATCTCCACCACTCAGGTCTATACTCATGTAAATGCAGAACGCCTGCGAGAAGCTTTCAAGAAGACTCACCCGCGAGCGTAGGCGAATTCTGAATTCAGAGTTCAGAATTCGGAGTTGAAAAATAATTCTGAACTCATAATTCCGAAATCCGAATTAGAAAAAGCTTCCCTTGATGCCGACGGCGATGGTCCACTGCTGGCCAAAGTCACTCCAGTCGGGAGCGTCCCACTTGCGCATGGGACTTTCGTCGTATTCGTCATCGGGGTCAGCGGCGTTACTCTTGTCGTGGAGCGGTAAGGAGACCGCGAGGAACACCGGGAAGTCCGCATTCGAGAATTCGATGCCATAAGCAAAGGCGAGAGACCAGGCCTGATGATCGGGGTCGGGGCGCGGGTCGTAAGTTCCGACCTTTTCGGAATTGATCCATGCAACTCCGAGCGGCACCGAGAAATTCACGCCGAAGCTCTGCACGATTCCCGGACGACCGCGATAGCCGTAAGCAATGGAGCCGCCCACCGAAGGCGGAGTGTAGGCGCCCAAATCGTTTTCGCCATAAGGCTTGAAGCGGTATTCAAAGCGGTCGCCTTCGTGTTCCATGTCCTTCCAGTAAGAATCGTTGAATTCGTTCTCACCCGAAATCAGGTGCATGGCAAATGGGTGCGTGTAGCTAAGGCCGTAAAGCCAGATTCCCTTGTCGGTATCGCGGCTATAATCCCAGCCGAGCGTAAGCGAATACAGGCCCGAGCCCTTCTGGAAACTGCTCGGCAACAGTTCCTTGCCAGAATCGGTACCGCGCTTGATGTCGTACTGACCAGTCGGAATGGTGAGGCTTGCCGAAAGCGATGCGGCGCCACCGCTACCGATTGTCTTGCTAAAGTCAATGGACACATCGCCCACGCCGCCCGTAGTGCGGTCTGCCGGAATCTGGTTACTGCGGTACTGCACTTCGCCGCTATGGCTCGTCCACGGAATAGACACACCAAGCTTGGTCGACCAAGTCGGCTTGATAGACAGATGCGGCGTGAACGAGACACCCGTGAAATTCTGGCCGACCGTGTACTTGGTAAATGCTTCGACTTCAAGGTAGCCGCCAGAAACACCCTGGCCAATCCACTTGATACCATCGCCAGAACCGCCACCGGAGCCACCGGCACCGCAACCACCAATGGACGCCCACGGAGTAGCAACTTCTACAGGCGAATTAAAACCGGCATAAAATGCACCACCTGCCACAAGAGCCAAGGCAACGCCAGACAAAATCCCGCTAAATAAATTCTTCTTCATCGTTTACCTCACGGGAGCTTCAGCAAATAGCCATTGTTCGCACCAGTCGCCAAGAAGAATCCATCCGGCGAACGGCCACCAATCATCGGGACCGAAGCAATTTCTTTGGCGTTATCGACCCATTCAAACGCAAGGTCTGCAGGGGCGTTGGCAGCCAACTTGATTTCACGCATCACCGTACGGCCTGCGCTACCGTTTTGCGCCGATGCATCGGTCAAATCATTCTTGTTCACGTACTGCGAACCCTGCGGGAATTCCGCCCATACCACAAAAAGGCGTCCGGCAAAAGAGAACCAGTGCGGCTGAACCGGTTCAGAAATCATACCGGAATTCTTTTCGATTTCAAATGGTGAAGCGTCCTTCGAAAGTTCCTGAATAAAGGAGCGCCAACCCGTCATCGCAGCGTTAATCACGTTGTAGACCACATACTTGCCATCGGGCGAAATCATGGGGCTATCCATCATCCAGCCATCGACACCGGAGGGTTTCTTGAGCGTAATGGCCTTCTTGGCTCCGCCATTGGCGTAGTCCACAAATACAATCTGGTCTTTCTTGTTCACATAAACCAGACGCACATCGCTTGTGCCGAAGAATCCTTCAACCTTGGAATCATCGGCCGAAGAATCAAGCACGGCATCGGGATTCACCCACAAGTGCGGAGTCGCAAATTCACTCATGTCCTTGTCGTAGAAGAAGAACTGTTTCTTGTCAGACATACGGACTGCAAAAACGCCATAATCCAGGTTTTCGCAAGCCTTGTTTCCCTTGGTATCGTAAGCACGGAGCGCCACAATATAGTTCGGGTGCGTACTCCATTCCGGATCCTGGAACTGGCAATCGCCCGCTTCAGTATCACGCATCAAATACCAAAGAACCTTACCCGAGGTGTCGGACACCGAAAGACGGTCATGCTGCACCACCTTCGAAGTCGTGTACACGGAATCGGGGGCTTCTACATTCAGCTTGCCGCCAAAGTTCAGCCAAAGCATTGCAGCCGGATAATTTTCAGGATCCTGGGAAACGGAAGGGTTGCAAATTTGCTTACCACCGTTCACCGCAACAATCGAGCCCGTTTCAGTCTTTTCATTGGAGGTTTCAGAACCCGCAAACTGTTCCGGCTCGTAAACGCAAGCCGAAAGGGCAAATAATAAAGACAATGAGGCGAGTTTTAAATAACGCATTGTCCGAAATATACTAAAACTTGACACGTCTCACATGGTAGAAATAGATTCCCATAATCACAGAATTCGTAAGAATCCAGCTTATCGGGTACACAACCATCAGCGAAGCAAAGGATTTGTACTGGGGGAACACGAAAATCACCCAGAGAATGCGGATTCCGCAGACCCCAACCATGCAGGTAAGCGCAGGCGCCAGGGACTTGCCCATTCCCGAAAGCGCTCCTGAAAACACATCCAGGAACACGTTGATGAACAAGAGCCCCACCACCACATACATGCGAATGGAGGCAATTTCAATGATTTCGGTATTCGATGTAAACACCGACAGCATCGGGAATGCGAAAACGCAGCAGAGGGCGCTCAAGATAACCGTAGAACAGCACCCCAGCAATAGTGACCAGCGGACCGTACGGCGGCAGCGTTCCATATTCTTCGCGCCGTAATTCTGCCCCACGAAAGTCACGCACGCCTGCGAAAAAGAACTCAGCCAGTAGTACACCACGAATTCGTAATTGAGGGCAATCGACGAAGCCGCCACCGTGGCAGAACCGAGGCTATTGATAGCCGACTGCAGGCACACATTGCTAAACGAAAACACGACACCGCGGAGTCCTGTCGGAATCCCTACGCGCAGAATGCGACTCAAGAAGAAGGGTGTCACGCGCAACTTCCAGAATTCCAACTTAAATGGGCCCACCTCATGCAACAGGAGGTAGAACAAAGTAATGCCACTGATGGCGTTTGCAAACACTGTCGCAATCGCCACGCCCGACACGCCCATATCAAAGCCCGCCACCAGAATCAGGTTCAGCACCACGTTCACCGCACCCGCCACCATGAGCACGTACAGCGGGCGCTTGGTATCGCCCTTGCTACGCAGAACGGCAGCCACAAAGTTGTAGACCATCACAAAGGGCATTCCCGCAAAGTAGATTTGCAGGTAGCGCACCGCCATGTCCAACACATCTGCCGGAGTCGAAATCAACTCAAGAATCGGCCTTGCAAAAAAGATACCCACAAATGAAAGCAAAATCCCGCTAAAGAAGGCGACCATCACCGACGTATGAACGCTGCGGGTGATAGAACGGTAGCTTCGCTCGCCAATGGAATTGGCTACCACCACATTCGCCCCGACCGAAATGCCCACGAACAAGTTGATTAGCAAATTGATGACGAAGGTATTTGCGCCAACGGCCGCCAAAGCCTTGTCACCCGCAAACTGCCCCACCACGGCGACATCTGCCAAGTTAAACATCTGCTGGAAAATACTGCTCAAGGCAATAGGAATGGCGAACCGCAGGATTTTTCTCCCAAGGGGTCCATTCAGCATATCGATGTTCGTCTTTGACGAGTGGCTTGCCATAAGTTTCTTGATTGTGTACCTTAAAAACGGGCGTAAATTTAGATTTTCATGGGGCTGCCTCCAAGGGCATTTTTCTACCTTTACATCGCAAAAAAACGAGCGGCAGATAGGTAGCCGCCAAAACTGGAGATTATCATGGGTTTTAAATGCGGTATCGTAGGCCTCCCCAACGTGGGCAAGTCCACCATCTTTAACGCCATCACCAACGCCGGCGCCGAAGCGGCCAACTACCCCTTCTGCACCATCGAACCGAACGTGGGTATGGTGAGCGTGCCGGATAGCCGCCTCGACGAACTGGTCAAGGTCTACAATCCGAAATCCATCGTTCCCGCCGTTACAGAATTTGTGGACATTGCAGGTCTTGTAAAGGGTGCCGCCCAGGGCGAAGGCCTCGGCAACCAGTTCCTGACCCACATTCGTGAATGCGAAGCCATCATGGAAGTCATCCGCTGCTTCGACGACGAAAACATCGTGCACGTGCACGGTTCCGTGGATCCGGTCCGCGATGTCGAAATTATCGAAACCGAACTGATCTTGAAGGACCTCGACTCGGTCGAAAAGCGCCTCGCCACCGAAGCGAAGGCAGCCCGCATGGGTGGAGCCGAAGCCAAGGCCCGTCTCGCCGCTTGCGAAAAGCTCCGCGACGCCTTCCAGGAAGGCAAGGCCGCCCGCACCGTGATGCACGATAGCGAAGAAATGGAAGCAATCGTCAAGGACTTGGCCCTGTTGACTGCAAAGCCGCTCTTCTACTGCGCCAACGTGAAGGAAGACGACATCCTCACCGGTAACGCCTACGTGGAAAAGCTGAAGGAATACGCAGCCGCAAACGGTCACGAAGTCATCATGATTAGCGGCAAGATCGAAGAAGAACTCTCTGCCATGGAACCCGCCGACAAGGCCGAATTCCTGAAGGAACTCGGCATGAAGGAATCGGGCCTCGACGCCGTGGTGCGCAAGGGTTACGAAATCCTAGGTCTCCGCACCTTCTTTACCGCCGGCGAAAAGGAATGCCGCGCCTGGACGTTCCACGCCGGCTACAAGGCTCCGCAGTGCGCAGGCGTAATTCACACCGACTTCGAACGCGGCTTCATTCGCGCAGAAACCTTGAGCTACGAAGACTTCCTGAAGCATGGCAGCTGGAACGCCGCCAAGGAAGCTGGCCTTGTCCGCACCGAAGGCAAGGACTACGTGGTACAGGATGGCGACATCATGTACTTCTTATTCAATGTATAATGTGGAATGTGGGATGTGGAATTAATCATTACACATTTCACACTACACATTAAAAAACTCGCCTTATGGCGAGTTTTTTCTTTTGGCGTTTTTTTTACTTCTTTTTCGCGGCGCGTCGCGCCTTAAGTTCTTCTACAATCGGGCGGATGATTGTTGCGAGGTTCATCGCGGTTCCTATCAGAATCATGAACGATGCCGCATGAATCCCGATGCCGGGTTCCACCTTCAAGAGTGACATCCCCATGGCTGAATTGATCTGTCCGAGTTTCGAGAGGAAGAACCAGAGCGAGACCATCGTAAGCATTCCCATTGCAATGGAGCCCAGCGGAGTAAAGCACGCAAACAAGCCCGCAATCACGGCACCCGCAAGAATCACGTAGAGGAACGGAACCGGTTCCATTTGCGGGAAATGCGGCATGGTCTGCCGGAACTTTTCCATGGCGCTCGGGTTACCCGTTTCCATCTTTTCAAGAATACCCAAAGCAGGCTGTTTCAGTTCCTGGCGCAAATCGAGGCCCGACGCAAGCTCGTAAAGAGTGGGCTCGGCAATTACATCGTCGGCACAAGAAACATTAGCCAAAGGCATCAGCAAAGCAACAATAACAAGCAGATACGGGATAGCCGTAAGCTTTTTGAATAGACGCATTCCTTTAAACATTATTTTCCTTCAAAAAGATCCCTGGGGAATGCGCAACGGAAACCGATGGCATCAGACCAGTAACGCGGATCTTCATCATCACGTTCAGTCAGGTTCAACAGACTTTCTTTGTCCTTCCAGGAACCACCCTTGTACACCTTGGAAGAACCCATCATGGCACCCGTCGGATTAGAAGATTCTACCCAGACCGAGAACATGAAGTACTTGTCGCGAGTCCATTCGGCAACGTTACCCGACATATCGAAGATACCCCAGGCGTTGGACTTTTTGGTGCTTACCGGCTGCGGACCGTATGCGGGGTTCTTCTTGCCCAAACTATAGGAGTTCGCCTTGTAAATGGCGTATGCACCCGGATCCGGGTTTTCGTCAAGGTTCCAAAGAGCGCCTTCGTTGTTGTCGGCACGGCCAGCAAATTCCCATTGGGCTTCGGTCGGCAGGTCGCCACCGATAGCCTTACAGAAGGACTGAGCATCGTTCCAAGTGATATTGTGCACCGGATGACGGGCCCCCGTAAAGGAGGAACGATCCTTGATGCGCTTCGTAGAATCAATCTTGGACATCACGTCCTTGAAGAACTGCTGAGTCACTTCGGTCGTGTGGATTGCAAACGGAGACAGCGAAACCACCTTGCCCTTGTAACGGAAGGAACCGGAATCGATCAAGGCCACCGTACCACGGTCACGGTCGCGAATGACGCGCGGAACCTTCATGGAAACATCGAGCGCAACGCCACTCTCGTCCACCCTGAGCGCCTTCGCCTTGGGTTCCTGCACCTTATGGGCATCTTCCTCAATCGGGCGGTTCAGCCATTCCTGAACTTCGGGTTCGTCGTAGATATACTGCGGAAGTTCAAAAGCACCGTGACTCTGGAGCGGCTTGTCGTTCACAACCAGTTCGTGTTTTTGGTAACGGTAATGATGGCGGCCCTTCAAGTCTCCTTCATGGTAAATCCAGACGGGCTTGTTTCTTTCGATAGAGATAAAGGCGCGAGAAGATGCACCCGACGTGAGCAGGGCGAACAGGGAGTCGGCGGTATAGCCTTCGGCATTGCCGACCCAGGACACGTCATAACGATCTCCCTTCTTACCATAGTTAATGCGGACTGCGGCCATTCTGCACACACGTTTCGTCTTGATTACGGGTTCGGCGGGAACGGCAGCGGCGGCTGTAGAGTCCTTGACCGTCGTATCCTTGGGTGCATTTGCCTTCGCAATGGAATCCTGTTTAGCCTGCTCACGCATGGCAACAGAATCGATTACGTCTTCGCAGAGTTTTTCGTCGTTAACCGCTTCAATAGACGTAGGCACGAGGGAAACCTTATGAGGAATAGCCTGCAGGCTATCGATTTTACGGCGGAGGGCAACATTTACGGCACTTGCAGAACCCATTCTGTTCATGCGCCAATAAAGCTTGGCTTCTTCACGCTTACCATTGTAGCGGTTACGGTACTTGACATAGACGCTGTCATCGGAAGACACGCCAAGAAGCAGAGGCTTGCGAAGCGGCGGGTAAATCTTGTCAAATTCGTTGGTATCGACCTTTTCGATGGAGGTCTGGACATCGCGGGTAAGCACGTCAAACAGGTGTTCGGTTTCTTCAAGGGTCTTGGCAACGGTAACCGCATGCAATGTGACCGTAGTCGTAGCTTTGACCCTGGAAGCGGTATCTACAACCGGCAATTGCGGTTTAAGTTCAACCATGGAGCCGCCCGGAACAGAAATGGCATCGACATACGGCAGGTAATTCGGAGCCGAAAACGAGAAGGCATACATGCCCGGGTTAACCGGATAAACTAAGGACGGAACTTCCTTCATGGGAACAGAAATCGAAATCGCTTCGAGCCCCTTAATATTGGAGTTGATCGAAATAATGCCCGGGCGTTCCGTTTCCTGGATCATCTGCCACTGGCCATTCTTTCTAAAATAGAGTTTCGGAACACGCGGAGAATAGATGTATTCCCTATCGAAATAAATATCGGCTTCGTCCTGGAAAGCCCTGGAGGTTTGGGAACCGTAGAAACGCAACAGCATCACTTCGGCAGGTCTCAGGTAGTTGTCGGCCAGGCTAAAGGCGTGCAGTTTTTCAAAGTTCTTGACGTCAACGGGACCTGTGAACCAAAGGTATTCCTTGGGGCCCTTCTTATGGCGCATGAACATGATGTTCGGGCGCAGCGGAACCATCGGGGATTCCGACAAGATCATTTTTTCCTTCTTGACAATCGCCATGTTGGCGACAGGCTCCATCAGAACGCCTTCCTTGAACATAGTTGGGGCGACCCTGAAATTCTTGTCACTGTCGGCTGCCCAAATCAGAATCGGCAACAGCAACAAAAGCGGAAGCAAACGGGTAAGGGACATATTTTCTCCTGTCTACATTTCTAAACGAAATATAAAAACATTTCTTTTTTTGCTCACAACGATGGTGGTTTTAGGTCTGATTTGCCCCGATTTTGAGCAAATGACCTCCTTCGGCACCACCGACAGGGCCAAGCTCCACCTTCCAATCCGCAAGGCGAATAATATCCGGATGGTGTTCGATAACGATGACCGTATCGCCGCGAGCAGAAAGTTTGCGGAGCATGTTCCAGAGGATTTGAATATCCTTGAGGTGGAGCCCTGTAGTCGGCTCGTCGAGCAGGTAGACCATTTCTTGGGCAGGCTTGCGGGCAAGTTCCGCCGCCAACTTGAGGCGTTGCGATTCGCCGCCGCTGAGCGTGGTGACGGACTGGCCGAGTTTCACGTACGGGAGACCCACATCGCGCAGGCATTCCAGCTTCGGAAGAATTTTAGGCTGGTCCTTGAAGAATTCGCAGGCTTCGGCGACGCGCATGTCGAGCACGTCAGCGATATTCTTGCCCTTGAAGGTGACGGTGAGCGTTTCTTGATTGTAACGCTTGCCGCCGCAGACATCGCAGACTTCCCACACGTCCGAAAGAAAGTGCATTTCGACCGAGATGGCGCCGCGGCCTTCGCAGGCCTCGCAGCGGCCGCGAGCCAAGTTGTAACTGAAGCGGCCATAATCAAAGCCTTTCAACTTGGCTTGCGGCAGTTTGGCGAAAAGCCTACGGATTTCGTCAAACACGCCCGTGAAACTCGCGGGCGTGCTGCGAGGCGTCCCTGAAATCGGGCTCTGGTCCACCAGCAACACTTCGCCGCTCTGCTTCTTGCGACCGCGTGCCTGGAATTTCTTCTTGAGGCGCGGGTAGATTTCGTCCATGACCATGGAGCTCTTGCCCGAACCCGAAACACCGCAAACCACGCTAATCGCGCCCTTCGGGAATTTTACAGACAAATTCTTAAGGTTGTTGTGATTCAACTTTTCGAATTCGTAGAATTCCGTGGAATCGGTAATGGGCTTTGCCGCAATCTCGTTCGCCATCGGGATGGTGTGCGTGAGGTACTTGACCGTCTCGCTACGCGGGAACTGCTGGAGCGCATACGGCTTGGAGAGCTGCTCCGGGGAACCCTCGGCGACGACTTCACCGCCGAACTCGCCCGCCGCCGGGCCCATGTCAATAATGTGGTCGGCCGCCTGCATCATCTTCATGTCGTGTTCCACCACCACGAGCGTGTTTCCCAAATCGCGCAAGCGGTAAAGCGTATCGAGGAGCATAGCGGTGTCACTTTCGTGCAGACCCACCGTGGGTTCGTCAAGCACGTAAAGTACGCCTTCGAGGCCGCTACCGATCTGGCTTGCGAGGCGAATGCGTTGCGATTCACCACCGCTGAGCGTGTCGCCCGCGCGGTCGAGGCCAATGTAGCCAAGGCCCACGCCCTTCAAGAAATTGAGACGACCGACAATTTCACGGAGCAAAGGTTCGGCAACCGTCATCTTACCGTCGGCATTCTTGTCTTTTCCGAAGTTGTCGCGCTTGAAGTTTTCGTTGCTGAACCATTCGAGCGCCTGGGCGATGCTCATGTGGTTCACGTCCATGATATTCTTGTCGCCAATTTTAACCGCCAGATATTCCGGTTTCAAACGTTCGCCATGGCAATCGGGGCAGACTTCGCCATCCTTAAAGTGACCGAGGCCAAGGCAGGTTTCGCAAGCGCCCCAGTGCGTATTGAAACTGAAATGCTTCGGGTTCAATGCCGAATCCATGTACCAACCGCAATCAGGGCAACCCGGCTTTTCGGAACAGGCCAAGCGACCGCCCTTCTCGTCTTCCACATAAAGGATTCCGTTGCCGTCGCGGTAGCCACGTTCAAAAGCTTCTACCAAGCGGGCGCGGTTTTCTTCCTTGACCACGACCGTATCGACCACAGCGAACAACTGCTTTTCGCGGGTCGGGATTTTCGGCAACGGGAGTTCCACCAGCTTATTGCCGAGGTAAACCTTGCGGTAGCCCTTTTCCGTGAGAATCTTGGAAAGCTTCAGCACGTCCTTGATTTCGAACGGAGCAAGCACAGTGACTTTCTTATTCAAGTCGCGGTCGAAGGCGTATTGCATCAGGTCGCCCGCGCTGTACGAAGACACGGGCTTTCCGCATTTCAAGCAATGCGGGGTGCCGACCCTCGCCCAGAAAATGCGGAAGTAATCATAGATTTCGGTGAGGGTCGCCACCGTACTGCGCGGGCTCTTGCTCGCACTCTTCTGGTCGATGGCGATTGCCGGCGCCAGGCCCGAAATGGAATCAATGCTCCCGTGGTCGGGGCGCCCGAGGAAGCGACGGGCATACGTGCTCAAGGTTTCGACAAAGCGGCGCTGGCCTTCGCTAAAGAGCGTATGGAACGCGAGGCTCGACTTGCCGGAACCCGAAACGCCTGTGACCACCGTGAGCTTGTGGCGCGGAATCGTCACGTCAATGTTCTTGAGGTTATGCTTGCGGGCGCCATGCACCTCAATATCGAGAGACAAGTCTTCGCCGCCCTTGAGCGTGCGGTCAAAATGGTGGTTCTCGCCGTGCTTTTTCGCAAGCACCGGCGCGAGGTAGCGGCCCGTCTCGGATTTTTTGCACTTCGCAATCTGTTCCGGCGTACCTGTCGCAATCACGCGCCCGCCGTGAATACCCGCATCCGGGCCCAAGTCAATAATCCAGTCAGCGCACTTGATTACGTCCAGGTTGTGTTCGATAATCACGACGCTGTTGCCGAGGCTACGCAGGCGATTCAGGCAATCCATGAGCTTGCGGATATCTTCAAAATGCAAGCCCGTCGTCGGTTCGTCAAGCAGATAGAGCGTCTTGCCGGTACCCGGGCGGCGCAGTTCAGAAGCAATTTTAATGCGCTGCGCTTCACCGCCGCTGAGCGTTGTCGAAGGCTGGCCCAAAGTAAGGTAGCCGAGGCCCACTTCCACAAGCAAATTCAGCGGTTCTGCAATCTTCGGAATATCCTTGAAGAATTCCGCCGCATCGGCAATGCTCATATCGAGAATTTCGGAGACGTTCTTGCCCTTGAAATAAACTTCGCGGGTGGCATCGTTAAAGCGCTTGCCACCGCAGACTTCGCAGGTCACCTGCACGCTCGGCAAAATGTGCATGTCCACGATTTTCACGCCCGCGCCTTCGCATGCATCGCAGCGGCCGCCCTTCACGTTGAAGCTGAAACGGCTCTTGCTGTACCCGCGAATTTTGCTTTCTTCCATGCTCGCGAAAAGGTCACGGATATCGTCCCAAATCTTCGTGTACGTTGCCGGGTTGCTTCGCGGCGTGCGGCCAATCGGCGTCTGGTCGATTTCAATCACCTTGTCGATGTTTTCGAGGCCTTCCAGATGGTCGAACTTGCCTACCGGTTCTTCGGAGTTATAGAACACGCGGGCCAGTTCGCGGCGCAGAATCTGGTTAATCAGCGTACTCTTGCCGGAGCCCGAAACGCCCGTCACCACCGTGAGCGCGCCATCGAGCGGGATTTCCACATCAATGTTTTTCAGGTTGTTTTCGGCAGCACCGCAAATCTTGAGTTTCGGCGTATTCTTGTCAATCTTCTTGCGCTTCTCGGGAATCTCGATTGCCTTACGGCCACTCAAATAAGCGCCCGTCAGCGAAGCCTTGTTCTTCTCGAGTTCCTCGACGGTTCCAGCCGCAATCACGCGACCGCCTTCCACGCCAGCACCCGGCCCCACGTCAATCACGCAGTCCGCATGGCGCATGGTGTCTTCGTCGTGTTCCACGATAATCAAGGAGTTGCCCTGCGCGCGCAAATGCTCCAGCATCCCGAGCAACTTATCGTTATCGCGCGGGTGGAGCCCGATGCTCGGCTCGTCAAGCACGTAAAGCACGCCCTGCAGGCCGGCGCCCACGGCACTTGCAAGCCTGATTCGCTGCGCTTCACCGCCCGAAAGCGTGGACGCCTTGCGGTTGATAGTCAGGTACCCCAGCCCCACTGCATTGAGGAATGAAAGTCGCCCGCGAATCTCTTTCAGAATTTCCTTGCCGATTCGCTTTTCCTTTTCGGACAAGTCAATCTTATTGAAAAATTCCACCGACTTCTCGACGGACCATTCCGTCATCTCGGTCAGGTTCACGCCATGGAACGTGACCGCATTCGCCGTGCGGTTGATGCGCGTGCCGTGGCATTCGGGGCAAATGCCAATCTGCATGTACTTGCGGAAGTGGTAAATGTGCCACATGTCCCACAGTTCTTCCATGATGGGCATGATTCCCCGTTCGCTCCCGCTGGGCGTGCCGTACAAGACGGCATCCTGTTGTGCCTTCTTGAGCTTGTTCCACGGCGTGTCCAGCGAAAAATGCATCTCGTTCGCGATGTTGCGCAGGTTGCGGCGACCGAAATCGCTGAAAATCAGCGTGCCGTCGTCCTTCTTGATGGTCGCGATGCAACCTTCCTTGATGGACTTCGTCTTGTCCGGAATAATCAGGTCCAAGTCAAACTTGTAGCTTTCGCCCATACCCTTACAGGCGGGGCAGCGGCCCTTCGGGTCGTTAAAGCTGAAGAACCGCGGTTCCAGTTCCGGAATGGAGATGCCGCACTTGGGACAAGCGAGCAAAGTGCCCTGCAAGCGATATTCTTCCTTGCCCTCACCTGCCGACAGCAAGAAACTCACCAGCTTCCCGTCGGTCAGTTTCAAAGCGCCTTCCAGCGCCTCGCGCAGGCGGCTCATGTTCTTGCGTTCGAGCGTCAATCGGTCAATCACCGCTTCAATCGTGTGCTTCTCGTAACGCACAAGCGCAGGAACATCTTCCAGGCGATAAATCGTCCCGTCCACACGGGCACGCACAAATCCGTTTTCCTTGAGTTCCGCCAGTTCCTTGCGGTATTCGCCCTTGCGCTCCTGCACAATCGGCGCCATCACCGTAATCTGCTTGCCTTCGTCACTCACATACAAATTATCGACAATCTGGTCCACCGTCTGCGCCTGGATCACGCGCCCGCAATCGGGGCAATGCGGCACGCCCAAGCGCGCAAAAAGCAAGCGGTAATGGTCCAAGATTTCCACCACCGTACCCACCGTCGAACGCGGGTTGCGGTTCACCGTCTTCTGGTCAATCGAAATCGTCGGCGAAATACCGCGCACGCTCTCTACCTCGGGGTGTTTCATGCGGCCAATGAACTGGCGCGCGTACGCCGAGAGCGATTCCACGAATCGCCTCTGACCTTCCTGGAACACCGTATCGAAGGCGAGGCTCGACTTGCCCGAACCGGAAACGCCGGTTACCACCACGATGGAATCGCGGGGAATGGAAAGGTTCACATGGCGGAGGTTGTGTTCGTGCGCGTCGCGGATTTCAATAGACTTTGTCATGTGCCGCAATATAGAAAAAGACGGCTTAGCCGTCTAATTTTTAGTGAACATTTGTGCAGAAATTCAAGTTTTTTATTTCCGACGCATCCAGAAAGCGGTAAACACAATCACCGACAAGATACACAACGCGATAATCAACCAGAAGGCCATCGGCGAACCGACCGTGGCGTCTCCGTTCATGCCGAAGGGCAACTTCACGTTCATTCCAAACAAACTTGCGAAGAACGTCGGGAGAGAAATAGAAATCGTCACAATCGTCAAGTTCTTCATCAGCGTGTTCACGTTGTTGCTGATGACGCTTGCACGGGCATCCATCATGGACGTCAAAATGTTGGCGTAGATTTCAGCTTGCTGCAGGCTCTGGCGGTTTTCAATCACGATATCGTCCAGCAGTTCCCGTTCGTTTTCGCTCCAGTTCAGGCTGCGGCCAATCTGCAACTTCTTGAGCAGAGTATCGTTGCTGTTCAAGGCGCTCACGTAGTAAATCAAGCCCTTGTTCAAGCTGAACATGCTAAGCAGGTACTTGTTTTCCATGGCCGTGCGCAGTTTCTGTTCCAACTCGTCGTTAATGCGGTTGATAATCTTCAAGTGTTCGTTGAAGTGGAAGATGGCGTAGCTCAACACACGCAGCACGAAGGTGTTCAAGCTGTCAATCTTCGAAAAGCGCTTTTCATCCATGATAGGAATGTCAGAGTCCGTCAGGAGCAGAACCCAGTCCTTGAAGATGAATATACCGAAAGATTCCACGCGGAACTGGAAGTTGTCGCTTGCCGAATAGTTCTTCGGCTTCTTAAACACGATCGTCGTAAAATCGTCATCGTATTCGATGCGGGAAAGTTCGTCCGAGTCGAAAGCAGAGGCTATGGTATGTTCAGTGATTTCGTACTCTTTAACGAGCACACTACGTTGCTCTTGGCTCAAGGAACCCATCATCACGATGTCGGCGCTGTCTTCGTTCGGGGCACTAGCGAGGCGACCCGATTCGATCTTGTAGTACTTCTTGAGCATAGGAGCCCCCTTTATCGAACGGCTTCAAATATAAAAAAAACCTCGGCAAAACCGAGGTTTTTTAAAGCTTTTTTTGAGTTTAGTGCTAAATTACACACCCTTCTTGAAGCGCTTGCTCCACCACAGAACCACGGGAGAGCAGATGCACACAGAAGAGTAGGTACCGATAAGGATACCGAAGCACTGGACCAAGCCAAAGTCGCGGATGGAAGAACCACCCATCACGGCGAGGATCACGCACACGAACAAGGTCGTGAGAGAGGTCACCATGGTACGGCTGAAGCACTGGTTCAGGGACTTGTTGATGGTTTCGGCGAAGTTGCTGGAACCATACACGGCAGTGTTTTCACGAATACGGTCGAAGTTCACGATGGTGTCGTTCACAGAGTAACCGATCATGGTGAGGAGCGAGGCAATCAAGGCGCCATCAAAGGAAAGACCGAAGGCGGAGATGAAGCCAAGCGTAATCACGGTATCGTGTACCAGGCCGAGCACGGCCGCGACACCGAAGCCGAGACCGAACTTACCGAAGCGGAACCACACGTAAATCAAAATGCCGAGCCATGCGAGAATCACAGAGAGGATAGCGTTGAAGCGCAGTTCCTTACCGATGGTCGGACCCACATTGTCCTTAGCGACGATTTCGCACTTCTGACCGGCCTTTTCGAAGGCCTGAGCCATCTTGAGTTCGAACTGGGCGTCATCAGAGGCGCGCATGCTAATCTGGTAAGAGTTAGCAGAAGTACCACCGAGCGTACGGACCTTCGTGCCAGAAATACCGGCAGCAGACAAAGCCTTGCTCAAGTCCTTTTCATGCTTGTCGCTATCCTGGTACTGCACGGTATAAACCTGACCACCAGTGAAGTCGATGCTGAAGTCGAAGCCCTTGACAGCGATGAAGGCGATAGAGGCCACAATCAGGATCATGGAAATGAGGCCGAAACGACGGCGGTTCGGAATGATTTGGAGGTTCGCTTCGTTGATAGCCTTGAAGCCGGAACCAATCGAAAGCGTGGTACGATCAGCCTTGGCAAGACGCCAGTCAAGAATAGAGCGAGTCACCGTGATTGCGCAGAACAAGGAAGTCAAGATACCGATCGTAAGAGTAAGACCGAAACCCTTCACAGAACCCGTACCAATCTTATAAAGGATAAGGCCGGTAAGCACGGTCGTCAAGTTGGAGTCCAAGATGGCACCGAAGGCGCGTTCGTAACCCTTGGCCACGGCGGCGCGGGCGGTCAGGCCGTTCTTGAGTTCTTCACGGATACGTTCGTAAATAATCACGTTGGCGTCGAGAGACATACCGACCACGAGGATGAAACCTGCGATACCCGGCAAGGTCAACGTAGCGTTAAACACAGACATCACGGCGGCGGTCACCAAGGTGTTGATCACCATACCGAAGCTTGCAATAAGACCACCGAGGCGGTAGTAGGCAACCATGAACACCAAGCAGAGGATAAGGCCGATAGCACCGGAACCGAAACCCTGCACAATGTTTTCTTCACCGAGGGTTGCACCCACGCTGCGGCTTTCAATAATCTTCATCGGAGCCTTGAGGGCACCGGCGCGGAGCACCACGGAGAGGCGGTTAGCTTCGGCCATGTCGTCGAGACCCGTAATCTGGGCTTCGCCGTTCGGGATACGGTCGCGGATCACCGGAGCAGAAATCACCTGGTTGTCAAGAACAATAGCCATCTGCTTGCCGATGTTTGCGGCAGTCACGGCAGAGAACTTCTTAGGACCAATGCCACCGAACTTGAGGCTCACAGCCACTTCACCGGCGCTCACACCGTCAGACACGCGGTAGGGGCGAGCATCGACCACATCGTCACCGGCCATTTCGGCACGGCGCTTGAGCAAGTAAAGGCGCTTGGCCTTGATCTTGGAATCACGCTGCACCGGTTCGAGACCGCTGCCGAAAGCGAAAGCGACATCGCGCGGAATCAGCTTCTGCACACCGTCGGTAGCGAGGAGCTTCTTGACCTTTTCGACATTTTCTTCGGCGATAAAGCCACCGTTACCAAAACTCAGGTAGTAAGCGGAAAGAGCAACGCCGACCTCAGATGCCGGTTGAGCCTCGACCGCGGCAGAATCCTTGGCGGAATCGGTTGCGGCCACTTCGGCTGCCGGAGCCTTACCGAGCAATTCGTCATCGGAAAGGGTCTTGGTCGTATCCTTGGCGGAATCAGCCTTGGCGACCGTAGAATCCTTGGCGGTGGAATCCGTAGCGGCGGAATCAGCCACGATGTCGGTCGTCTGGCGGGTCAGGTACTGGTCGATGAGGCCGACCACCTGGGTAAACTTTTCAGCTTCGGCCAGAATCTTGAATTCGAGCTTGGCGGTCGAACCCACGAGAGCCTTTGCAGTGGAGTCATCCACGCCTGCCAGTTCAACCACGATTCGGTCGTCGCCGGACGGGGAAATCTGCGGTTCAGAAAGACCGTACTGGTCAACGCGGTTACGGATGATTTCGAGGGACTGTTCCTGAATGTCCTTGATATCGTCGCCCTTGATGTTGGTTTTGTCAATTTCAAGGGTAATAGCCGTACCGCCGGCAAGGTCCAAGCCGAAATTGATGGATTTTGCACCCATCTTCGGATTTTCCTTGAGGAAGGTCTGCTTTTCTTCGCCCTTCTTGGTGTGAACCTGGATAGAAGGCCATACCGTGTAGGCCGACAAAACAATGACGAGGAGAATAATGAGTTCTCGCATGCCGAATTTTTTCTTATTCATTTGTAATCCCTATAAGGCATTATTCACTAAGTTTTGCGCGCAAAGATAGAAAAATAGTCTTCAGTCATTAAAAATTTGTCACAAGAAATGCGTTTAGAAAGCATCTGTGAGCCTCAAGCGACTCGTCTAAACGAGTCGTGGAGGCGAGAGTGAGGCGAAATCACATATTTTCACTATAAATAGAGCCGAACGGTCTGCAAGGGGGGAAGACTCCCCCTGGTTCGCACTTCGTCGCTCACCACCCCTTCGCCTAGGGGTTTAACCCCTAAAACCCCGCAAGGCTTTTATTTATATAATGTTGAACTTGTATTCAGAGCCGTCTTGCAGCACAACGAGCGTCATCGTCTTTTTGCCGAGGGTACGCTCAATAGCAAATCCATTGTCGGCGGAGCGGATTTCAAGCGCGCCGTCGCGAAGCACCGCATTCTTGTTGCGGAACGCAATCATCTGCTTTAAAAATTCGTACAGCGGCTTCCCCTGCATTTCGGCAAACTTGCTCCACGGTACGCTACGGCGGTTGTCAGGATCCTTGCCGCCTTTCATCGAAAGTTCTTCGCCGTAATAAATGCACGGCGCCCCCGGCAAGAAGAAGAGAATCGTATACGCGAGCTTGATTCGTTCGAGGTTTGCGCAGGGTTGCGACATCAGGCGCGTGGTATCGTGGCTCCCGAGCAAATTCATGGGAATGTCGCCACGGCCTTCGGGGAATGCTTTCTGCAGGCGTTCGCCGAATTCCTTGATCGAAATCGGATTTTCGTCGAACAGGAACTGCATCGCCGCCTTGCGGAACATGTAATTCATCACGCCGTCAAACTGGTCGCCCTTGAGCCAGCGAGAAGGTTCATCCCAAATCTCGCCCACAATGTAGGCGTCCGGATTCACCTTTTTCACGCGGCGGCGGAATTCCTGCCAAAAACTGTCGTCGTCAATTTCATTCGGGACATCCAAGCGCCAGCCGTCAATGCCGCGCTTCATCCAGTACTCGCCTACGCTAAAAAGGTATTCGCGCACATCGGGGCAGTCCGTATTGAATTTCGGGAGCGCCGGGAAGTTCCACCAGCATTCGTAATTGGGCTTATCGGTATAGGCGTTCAGCGGCCAGCCCTTCACATGGAACCAGTCCACATACGGCGAATGCTCGCCCAACTCCATCAGGCTATTGAACTGAAAGAATCCACGAGAGCAATGGTTGAACACGCCATCCAAAATCACGCGCAACTTTAGCTTGTGAGCCTTCTTGACCAAGCGGTCAAAATCTTCGAGCGTACCCAGCACCGGGTCAATCTCGAAGTAGTCCACCGTATGGTAACGGTGATTCGAATTGCTCTTGAAAATCGGGCACAGGTAAATTGCGTTGACGCCGAGGCCCGCAATATATTCAAGCTTATCTTCGATGCCCGCGAGATTCCCGCCGAACATGTTTTCGCGGGTAGGCTTGCTCCCCCACGCGACAAACTTGCCTACGGCCTTATAACGCTCCGAACGGCAGAACCGGTCCGGAAAAATCTGATAAAAGATAGCGTCTTTAACCCAAGCAGGAGCAAACATAACTAGAACTTTGAGCTTAGAGCTTAGAACTTAGACACAATCACTAAGTTCTACCAACTAAGCTCTATCAACTAAATCTTCCACATGGGGCGGCGCTTGCGCACATCCACGAGCATGCGGATTTCAGAGGCAAGCGACGAGTAGTCCATCAATTCTTCTACAGAACACGGCATGCGGTAGCACCAGTTAGAGCCACCCACCGTACCCGGCACATTCACGCGTTCTTCTTCGGGCGCGCACTTACTAAGGCTTGCCGATAGAGCAAAGTAATCTTGCACCGGCAAAATGCAGAACAAGCTGTTCGCCGTATACACGTGAGAGAGTATCTGGCGTGCCACAGAAGGCGTCACCTCGTCAGGGGCGTTGCCCGGCAAATGTGCATGCGACCAATAAAGGTTGCGGTCAAAGTCGCTTTCCTTCCAGAGTCCACGCAAGCTAGAGGTATCGTGGCAGCTGGTGGTGCACACAGACAGGCGCGGGTATTCGTCCATTTCGTAGTACGGCGAATACGGGGCATTCCAGTTACGGGCCCAGCGTTCAATGCGCAACGACAGAATATTGAGTTTCTTGAGCACGGCAGGCACGCAAGGCGGCACGGCACCCAAGTCTTCGGCGCAGACCAGCATATCGGTTTCCTGCGAAAGCACGGTCAAGAGCTTGGTGGCGTTGGCATCCCACAAACCGTTCTGGGAATTTTCGTTTTCCTTGATCAAGTTGCGCAACTTTTCCTGTTCGTAATCCGGCAAGGTAAAGAACACCGGCGCATTGTACCAGTACCAATACGGGTAGAAATTGTTTTCGTCGCCCGAGGGAACAAACACTCGGTTCCAGTAAACCTTGAGCAGCTTGTCCTTGACTTCTTGCGGTTCGTTCATGCCAAGGATAGCCTTTTCGGAACTGTACTCCGGCTTGAGAATCAAGCGGTCCGGGTGACCTTCGAGCTGGGTAAAGCAAATCGGAGCAAGACGGTCGGCGTCAGCGCCCAAAAATTCGTGCAACTGGTCTATGCCGTAATTCGGGCGGCGCAGGTATTCCAGCGTTTCGCGCATAAAGCCAGCGGCAGCGAACTTGTCGTAAGTGAGCGGTACGCACGGGTTAAAGTAACCCAGAATGCCCGTGACTTCTTGCTGCGGAATCGACCAAATGCGGAAGAAACCAAGCACGTGGTCAATGCGGTAAGCATGGTAGAACTTGCTTGCCTGAGCCAGGCGGCGGCGCCACCATACAAAGTTGTCCTTTTCAATCACGTCCCAGCGGTAAGTCGGGAATCCCCAGTTCTGGCCCGTGTAGCTAAACATGTCAGGAGGAGCGCCCGCGCGGTCATCCAGCGAGAAGTACTTGCGGTCGGCCCACACGTCGGCGCTGTCTTCGTTAATCAGAATAGGAATGTCGCCCTTGATGCGGATTCCCATCTTGGAGACTTCGGCAACCGCAGCGCTGAACTGTTTCTCGGCTTCGAACTGCATCCAGGCCTGGTACAGGTTATCCTTCAAGAATTTTTTCCAAAGGGCCTCGATATCCTTTTCGGTCGGGTCGCGGTAATTCTTCCAGTCCTTCCAGCTTCTTTCGTCGTTCTGAGCCTTGAGAGTGCAATACACGCAATACGGCTTTGCCCAAGCATTGTCATCGATCCAGCGCTGCAACACCTTGTCTTTTTTCAGGTCGTCGTAACGATTGTCAAAAATCTTGCGCAGAATCATGCGCTTCCAAGTCGTAATATTGTAATAGTCGATTTTGCCGTACTTTTTAAAATCAGCCTTGCCCGCCTGGATTTCGTCTTCGTATTCCGAAGAACCTTCCACCGACTGCACGTTAATGAACACCGGGTTCAAGGCAAAGGCACTGCGGGCGCTATAGGGGCTCGATTCGGCCCCCGTATCGTTCACCGGCAAAAGCTGAATAATATTGAAATCACAAAAAGCGGTCCAGCGGGCAAACGGAATCAGGTCCAAGAATTCACCTATACCGATGCTCTGTTTGCTATAAAGGCTAAAGAGGGGAACGGCCACGCCGCTCTGGAAAAATGAAATGTCACCGTAACGCATATTTAAAATTTAGAAAAAGTCCGAAGTAGGCG
The DNA here is from genome assembly GCF_002210325.1 of Fibrobacter sp. UWB1. Lineage (NCBI taxonomy): Bacteria > Pseudomonadati > Fibrobacterota > Fibrobacteria > Fibrobacterales > Fibrobacteraceae > Fibrobacter > Fibrobacter sp. UWB1. Next base: position 235,894 of record NZ_MWQL01000001.1, on the reverse strand, counting down.
GAAGACAGTAGTCTGCTGTTAAGAAATAAAAAGCCTTTTCCGCAGTTCTTGCGAAAAAGGCGCTAAAATGTTTGATTTTTTTTCGTTTAAATCAGGCGGAGGATTTCCTGGGCGGTCTGTTCGGCAAAGGTATTGTCCTGCACGAAACGACGCACCTCGGTCGGGTTGATTCGGGCATATTCCGAAAGGGCACGACCGATACCGTTACGGATGTAGTAATCATCATCCTTGGCGCAAGTCAGGCAGAACTGCCTGAGCAGCGGCCAGTCGGTACGATCCTTGTACTGAATCTGGAAAATGATCGCGCTACGGCGCACCCACACGTTCGGGTCGCGAATCCAGGAAGCGATCTTGGAGCGCAGCGCCGGCAAGCGGAGCGCCAAGTCACCCAGGACGCAAGCGGCGAGCGTATCGACGGTATCGCGCCAGGCACGGGTCTTGATTAACTTTTTAAGGAAGGCAAGGTGCTGTCCACCGAGCAGAACTCTGTGGCGGAACAGGTAGTCACAAGCCGCATACTGGATTTCACGATACGGCTGTGCCCACATGTCCTCGACCCTAGCCACCAATTCGTCACCATCTTTCGGAGGATACTTGTCGAATATGGGGTAGGTCACCTCACGGCGGGGAACAAGACGAATTCCAAGGAAATCGAACTGTTCTCGGGCCTTCTTAGACATTTCATGTGCTTCTTCTTCATTAGAGATAGCACGGAGAGCAAGTAATATTTCTTGAGTAAACCGAAGCATGTATAACAAAAATAGTCCAAAAAAAATTTTTTTTCTAGGTCTTGACAAGCATTTTTTTCAATTTTTTTTAAATTTGGGTCGCATTTTTTACAATAAAATGACTTTTTCCACTCTTGACAAGGCCCGAAAGGGCTAAAAATCGGGCTTTATGGATCAGAATTTGTCTAACATCGCGCTCCAAATCATCGAAGTTCCGCCGGAACTCCGCGGACTCACCGACGAAGAAATCATCCAGAATTCCGAAAAAATCAAGAAAGATTTTAACGGGAAACGCAAGAACGGGGCCGCCAGACCCTCCAAGAAAGACCGCCTCGCCCAAAAGCAGCAAAAGGAATACCGAGAAGCCCAGAGTATTGCGAACGAGATTTTCGGTTCCATACCCAAGCAGGGCGACCTGTACTTCAAGTCCAAGGCAGCCCTCCCGGGAATCCCCCCGCTCAGCGAACTTTCGGCCGAAAAGCAGAAGATGTTAAGTTCCGCCTTCACGCAAGAAAGCCCGAGCTTTTCGAGCTACAAGCTGAAAGAAGCGACTTTGAGCAGCGCCTCCAAGTCCATGATTTCGGAACCTCCGAAGCCCGCCTCGGGCCGCGTTCTCAAGGCGTCGTTCGGCTTTAAAGGCGGCGACAAGCCCAAGGCCGTGATTGTATCGGCCGCAGACCTCGCCAAGCAAAAAGCCGAAGAACGCGCCAAGAAGATTCAGGATTTCTTTAAGGCCAAGCACCCGGAAGCAACCGTGATGCCCGACGGAACTCCCGTAAAGCGCGGCCGCGGAAGACCTAGAAAAGTCCGTTCGGCTCTGTCGCATAAATAAAATTGTGATATCGACTCGCTCTCGCAAAAGCGTGCAAAACGAGAGTCGCGAAATTATGCTTGCATAATTTCATGACCGAGTGAAGCCGCGGACGCCGTAGGCGTCAACCACGCCTCGTTAATACGTGGTGTTTGTTGCTCACGGAAGAATCTAGTTGTGTAGAAGATAGTAGGAAGTAGGAAGTAGGAAGTAGGAAGTAGACTGTAGACTGTAGACTGTAGACTGTAGGCGGTAGGCTGGTGGTTTGGTATAAAATCAGACGGACTTTGTCCGTCTTTTTTTGATATTCCCTTGCAAGCCAAAAAAAAACTCCTTCCCGGGGTGAGAAGGAGTTTTGAGAGGCAACGATCAGACTCGAACTGATGAATAAGGCTTTTGCAGAGCCGCCCCTTACCAACTTGGGTACGTCGCCAAAGTGAAACGCAATATAGGTAAATTTATTCCCTTTTTCAAGGGCAAACCGGGCTTTTTTTGCATTTTTTTATCTTTTAGGCATGACTAAACCGCCGTTCAAGGTCAGGTTCAAGGCTTTTCTTGTTACCCTCTGGATTAAAAGCCTGCGCGTAAGGCTAAAAACGCCCGAATCGTTTGCACCGGGAATCCTTGGGGTATGGCATCAAGATCTACTCGCGAGTGCCGCCGCCTTTAAAAACTGGGGTGTGCACACGCTCGTTTCGGAATCAAGCGACGGCGACCTTTTCGCAAGCATCGTCCAAAATCTCGGCTACAGTGTCACACGCGGCTCTAGCACCCACGGCGCCACCAACGTGCGCCACTTGCTTATACCGCTCCGCGAAGGCCACTTTGTAGGCATGGCGCTAGACGGCCCTCGCGGACCGGCAGGCGTAGTCAAAAAAGGCTCGCTCTGGCTTTCCAAATCAAGCCACACTCCCCTATGGCAAATCAGCGCCAAGTACGGCGCGCACATCACGCTAAAAACATGGGATAAATTTGTCTTGCCCCTGCCGCTGACACGTATTGACATCGAAATTAAATTATCTTTGTGACTGCAAATATACCAAGGTGATAACTTATTAACTAAGGAATGAATCGTGATTTTAATGCCCCCGAAATTTGTCGCCTTCGACCTTGAAACTACAGGTCTTAACAACCAGAAAGATGAAATCATCGAAATCGGTGCCGTCAAGTTCACCGTCGAAACCAAGAACGGCAAAGTCGGGCCCAAGCTGCTCGGCGAGCTCGAAACCTTCGTGAAGCCGAACATGATGATTCCGGCCGAAGCCTCTGCCGTGAACCACATTTACGACAGCGACGTGCAAGACGCCCCCGCCGTGGGTGACGCCATCAAGAAGTTCACCGAATTCTGCGGCCAGAGTTCCATTCTGCTCGCCCACAACGCAAACTTCGACGCAAGCTTTTTGCGCGTGGCCTATAAGAACAATCCGCAGCTCGTGCCCGGCAACCCCGTCATCGACTCCCTCGCTATTTCCAAGGCAATCCTCCCCGAAGCAAGTTCCCACAAGCTCGGTATTTTGGCAAACATGTTCCAGCGCCGCGACGAAATCAGCATGAAGATCGAATCCGACAAAATGCACCGCGCCGTTTACGACTGCCTGATGCTCATGGAAGTGTTCGTGGCCCTGCTCCGCCGCCGCTTTAAGGAAAAGGACTGGGAAATGGCCTGCATCATGAAGAACATGGAAAAGTACAAGGGCATTCCGCAGTTCATCAACAAGTAAACCATTTTTCAAATCGAACTTTATGTGCGGACATTCATTTGTCCGCATTTTTTGTTACAAAAAAAGGACCGCCCCCGAAGGAGCGGTCCGAAAGATTTCTAGTGATTTAGAAAAGACTTATGCCTTTTCCGCAACCACCCAAACCTTGACCTGAGCTTCAACGTCGCTGAAGACCTTGATCGTCACGGTGTAAACACCGAGCTGCTTGATCGGTTCTTCGAGAGCAACCTGAGCACGGGTAACCTTAACGCCCTGCTTGGTGATGGCGTCAGCGATGTCAGAAGCGGTCACAGAACCGTACAGACGTTCGCCTTCCACAACGCGGCGTTCGAGGTTAACAGAAATCTGAGAAAGCTTAGCAGCCACATCGCCAGCGGCAGCGAGTTCCTTCTGGAACTGAGCTTCGACAGCAGCGCGGTTGTTTTCGATTTCGAGCTTGGCTTCCTTGGTAGCGCGAACAGCGAGCTTGCGCGGGAAGAGGTAGTTACGGGCATAGCCGTCCTTAACCTTCACGACGTCAAGCATCTTGCCCAAGTGGGGAACGTTGGCCTTAAGAATAATTTCCATAGTCTAGTTCCTCCTTAGCGCAGACTGTCCGAAACGAACGGGAGAATAGCCATCTGACGGGCACGCTTGATAGCTTCGTTCAGCATACGCTGATACTTGGCGGAGGTGCCAGAAATGCGGCGAGGAATGATCTTACCACGTTCAGAGATAAAGCGACGAAGAGTCTTTTCGTCCTTATAGTCAATGAACTTGATGTTGTTTTCCGTGAACCAGCAAGTCTTCTTGCGGCGGATACGGGTTGCCTGCTTCTTATCTTCAAAAGCCATTATTCAGCCTCCCCTTCTTCTGCGTCAACCGGGATGATATCTTCGGTGGACTGGGTCTGAGTTTGGTCATAAACAATTTCGCTCATCGGATAATCAGCGAGAGTCATCCAGCGGAGAACGTTTTCGTTCAGCTTAAGAGCGGCTTCCACAGAGGCGACCGTAGCGGCTTCGGCCTTGTAGTAGAAGATCACGTAAAAGCCATGCTGGCGCTTCTTGATGGAGTATGCGAGCTTGCGCTTGCCCCAATCGTCGCGGCGGAGGATTTCGCCGTTGCCTTTGGTGATGTTGGCGGCGATAGTCTCGATTTCGGCCTTGATAGCGTCGTCAGAGATCATAGCGTCGATGATCACCATCGTTTCGTATTGTCTCATATAATGAGTCCCTTTGGTCTATCGCCCGGGAAACCGACATTGGCCCCGGGAGGGTTCCGATAAAAATCGGTGCACCAAATATAGAAAATCGGGATTTAGGTGTCAAACCTCGGAGGCAGGTCTACCCTACGCCCCGAACTGAATTCCCAGGAAAAAGGTGTTCGACCACCCGTCAATATCCTTGTTGAAGGCCTTTTGAGCCCCCACTTCGAACGAAATCCAGGTCGAACGGAGCGTCCGCTTGGCCCAGGGCCACACTTCGCGCAGGTTAAAGGCAACCCCCGGAACCACGTTCAGCAGGAATTCCTTGGTAAAGTTGTATTCCACATGAACTTCGCCGGTCAGGCCGAACAAATCCGACAGGTCATACCCGCCGCCCAGCGCAAGCCCGATAGAAAAACCGTCCAGCGTAAAAAGTTTTTGGCAGTCGTCATTTTTGACTTCTACGGAATCCGCATCGGCTTTGTCGTCTTCAGCATCGTCATCCCACCAGTAATGTTGCCGCTGTTCCGAGTCAGTCTTCTTTCCGCGCACCTGCTTTCTAAACGCCGAGATACTCGTATTTTCAAAACCCAGAAGCGGCGAAGCATACAAGTCGAACTCTTCGGACGCCATGTGGAACCTGACATTCAGGCGGTACCGCTGGTAAACGATCATCGCGTCGCGGTCGAGGTCGCCCCCGAAAAAGAGCGCACTGACTCCCCCGCTTATCCAATCTTTATAAAAGTATTCGAGTTGCGCCTGCCAGGCGCCCATGCAGTCGCATTCGTCCAGCGGGTCGTACACGCCAAAGCCAAGCCCGAACGAAAGTCCCTGTTCCATGTAGGCGGTCTGCCCCGGCAAGGGAACCGTGCTGATTTCGGACAACTTATTCTCTGATTCAAGCGAGTCTACGCCGTCTGCCGCAAACGAGACAGACAACCCAAATACAAGTACAATCAGCAAGAATAAGTAGCGCACAGGTATAAGCTAGTAAAAAAAAAAAAAGGGGGAAGAATCCCCCTCGTTGCAATCGCAGCCCTGCTGCGTTTTCCACTACCCCTTCTCCTAGGGCTCCGCCCTAAAACCCGGATAGTTTATCGCCGCATTTGACTCATGATTAGTCGTGGCCCTTGATTTTTCAAATCAAGGGTGCGAGCGGTCTTTAATCGTTGGTCTCGCTACGCGAGCCCATGACTCGTCGGCTCGGTCATAGAAACAAGCTAGCTTGTTCCTGCGACGCTCGCCTCCTAGTCATTCATCATATGATTATAGAACTTGGTGTAGTTGTCGCGGTCTTCGGTCTTGCGGACGGCGATGGCGTCTTGCGGGTGGCGGTTCAGCATGCCCGTAATCATCTGCGGAATGATGTAGCCCCATTCGTACTTTTCCTTGAGCGGCAAGAACAGTTCCTGGTAGGCGTCAAGCACCGGGCGAAGGTCGTACTTCGGGTTCTTGAGGAATCCGAGCAGGAGTTCGGTGGTGCAGTTGCCGGCGCCGCGGCCCATGCCCGACACGGAACCGTCGAGGTAGTCCACATGGTCAATGATTGCCTGAATCGTGTTGGAGAAAGCCAGCTGCTGGTTGTTGTGGCCATGGAAGCCGAACTTCTTGCCCTTCACAATACCGCGGTAGCGGGTAATTTCCTTATCGATGTCTTCCTGGTAGAAGGCGCCGAAGCTGTCCACCAAGTAAAGCACGTCGGCCTTGCATTCTTCGTTCACCTGGTGCAGGGCTTCGTCGAGTTCCGGGCCACGGTCACGGCTCACAGCCATGATGTTCAGGGTGGTTTCGTACCCCATGTCGTGGAAGGCGTTCACCATCTCGATACCCTTGTCGATGTTTTTCACATAGCTTGCCACGCGGAACATCTGGTACGGGCTTTCGCTCGCGGGCTTCACGGCGTCCATGTTCACGCGGCCCACGTCAGCCATCACAGCCATCTTGATCTTGGAATCGATACCGTCTTTCACCTTCCAGAGCAGGTCATCGTCGCAGAACTTCCACGGACCGTATTCCTTGGGGTCAAAAAGTTCCGGAGAGTTCTTGTAACCCATTTCCATATAGTCCACACCGGCGGCAGACAGGAGGGTGTAAAGGCGACGCACAAATTCAAGGGAGAAGTCGTGCTTGTTCACCAGGCCGCCATCGCGGATGGTGCAGTCCAAAACTTTGATGCTTTCGTAGTACATAGTGGTTATGAGGTCGCTTCGCTTTGAGGTTTGAGCGTCGCCACGAGCGGCTAGTGGTTAAGGTTAATTGTTTCGCAGGCAAAGATAGGTTCTGTAAATGCGCCGGTCAAGAGCAGCAAAGCAAATCGTTCAAAAAAGTTTATTTTTAACGCATATTTTGCGTTATTTTTAACAAAAAGTTTGTAATTCCGTCAAAATCAAGGGGTTAGAAATCTTCAAAAATCGAAAAAACAGACCTCCAGAAACGAAAAACGCCCGACATTTGAATAAGAATCTTCATAACCAAGCAGGCGAAGGCTGCTCGCGCAATTTTCATTTTACGCATATCTTGCGTATATAAAATCAAAGAAAATCCAAGCCATTCCCGCAATTTAAAGTTATTTTATACACTATGAAAAAGAAAATTTTTTGGGGATTAGTTTCATTCTTTCTGTGCGCCTGCGGAAACGATTCCGGCAGTAACGCCAACTCACCCGAAAACGAACCACTGGTTTCAGAGATTTCATCATCCGAAATCTCATATTCCAGCGAAAGCAACGCAACTCCAGACAAGGAATCGTCATCGTCCAACAAAAGCGTCTTGTCGTCGAGCTCCGCAGCCGAGACACAATCTAGCGACACCGCTTCGGACGCTCCGCTGTCAAGCGGCACAGTTACAGGCACACAGTCTTCTTCAAGCGCCACCGCGTCAACCACATCATCTTCAAGCGCCGCGCAATCAGGTTCCGGCCCAGCAGGCGGAATCAGTTTTCCGCAAGAAAGAGGCTGTAGGCCCACCGCCCCCGTAGAAAGCGAAACCTTCGGCGTGGTCGACGCCTTTATCCAGAAACGAGTCGAGACCCTCGTACAGCAAGGTTTAAGCAACGACTCCGCGAGAGACCTCGCCATCGAAGAACTCCAGCGCGAACTCGGCCTAGACACCCTATTCCAGGAGAACCCCTACATCGCGGAATATCAACTGGAATACACGCTATTCTTCCTTTACGGAAACAAAAGTGAGAATACGCTGAATCAAGATTTGGTCGACGACTTTGCCGACGGCACGCTAGAAGCGGACAACTACTGCATCAACCAAGTCCCATACGCCGCCTTGGACGGTTACCCAATGTTGTTTATGCCCTTGGGTTGCTTCATCAGCACGCCCGAAATCAACAACCCATTGGCCATCATGCGCAACATCTGGCGAAAGTGCAACGGCATGCCCTACTGCAACGCAAGCGTCGGCGACACCATGATCACCTTGGGCAAAGACCATTTTGTATGCGAGGAAGGTTCGTGGGTCACGCTCGAAATGCTCGGCAAAGAAAAGAACGGCGTGATTTGCACCAACAACGGAGACCGAGTCGTCGTCAGGGGAAACGACAACAACGACATGACCTACATCTGCCTCGACAGTTTCTGGCGCGCCATATCGAACACGGCATCGTTACCCGCAGAATATTTCTTGAACCCGGACTTTGAATACGGCACCTTCGAAGACCCTCGCGACGGGCATGTGTACAAGACAACCGTGTACGAAGGCAAAACCTGGCTTGCGCAAGACATCGACTACTACGACAGAGACGATCCTCTTTTCGTGAACCAGAGCAAATGCGCCAAGGTCGCAGAACACAAAAAGCACGACCCCAGCGAAAACGCCTATTGCGACGGAGCCAGCCGATTCTACACCGTCAACGTGATCAAGAAAGTTTGCCCCACCGGCTGGCGCTTACCCACCAAAGAAGACTGGAACCACATCACAGAAATGTCTTACTCCGAAGCGGATAAATACTACCCCAAGCTGTACGCGATAGGAACCCACATTGCCGGTAACACCAGAGTCGTAACAGACGAATTCGGCCTGTCGCTCAGAAAAAACGGCGGCGTAGACCCCTACGGCATGGACATGACTCTATCTGGCTACAACCTGTTCTGGGTCGAAGAAGGCGAATACGCAATGAACAGCGACTTCTTCGCTTATTACGAAAAAGTCGACCCCCGCGAAAACGGCGAATACGTCCCCGTCAGATGCATTAAGGAATAACGGGAAAGCTTCATGTCGGCGACTTCACGCCGGGCACCTTTGGCAAGATTTATCATTTTGCCGACGTCGGCAAAATGATCCCCGACAATTAACCCATTGGCCTCGCAAGCTATTTTAGCCCTTTCAATTGATTCCTGAAAGCGCCGCCATTGAGCATATTCCAAAGCCGTCTGCAACACCCTCGCATACCAGAACTCGGCTCCGTTTTCATCAATGTGTTTGATATTCTCGAACGTCTGCTGAGATGGCAAAGCCAAATAAAACAAAAGCGCATCATTCCTTTCTATGGAATGACGCGTCGGGCATGAATGCACCTAATATTCAAAAAGCTGGCAAGGGGCGTAATGAAATTTTAGATAGCCAAACAAAAAATTTATTTCCTTCGTTTGGATTTTTTCGCGCGGGCATCATCTATAGCGTTGCGCAAAACACTTTCCAAATATTCGTTCGTCGTTTTGCCTGCGTCGGCCGACATTTTCCGCACAGATTCCTGCAAGTCATATGGGACCAGGACGGTCATATTTTTCATCGGTGTCACAAACAAATCGCCACCGACAGCTTCCGCCATCTTCAGCAGTTGCTTGTAAGAAGGATTCGTCTTCTCTTTCAAGCGAACCCATGAAATCCAGGACTTGATCTTTTTTCATCGCATGACTCCTTGTTTAACAAGTTCTTTATATTGTTTCATTTTCGCACACAACAGAATGAGCGTATTCAACTCGTTCAGGGCCATGCAGAAATAAATTCTGAAAACACCACCACGAGCCTGCTTAGGGTATAATATCATCTTCGGAAAGCGGTAGCTAGAAGCTTCAAAAAATCAGATGCAGTCGTTATTGCACTAACAAAAAACGCTTCTACGCAACTAGAAAAAGGAGATGCCGGGTCAAGCCCGGCAAGACAATTAGAAGCAACTTTTTACATATCCAGATTTTGCGTTAGCAAAATCGATAAATGCGTAAGGCGAGTGAAGCAGGATTGCTTGCAAGCCTATTTTCGAGCCAAGCATTTAGTACATAGTACAATCCGTGTGGCTCATTGGGGTCTTAGGGGCGTTAGCCCCTAGGCGAGAGGGTAGGCAAAGACTACAGGCTTTGCCGAGGGGGAAGCCCCCCCCCCCATCACAAAAACAGCTTGTCCGCAAGCCATTGGTACAGTCACGTAAAAATATCTTTTCGCACAAGGTGTTCCTAGGGGGTGTTGTTTTGACTGAAAACACACTTTTACGCCGGGTTGTTGATATTCGGGGGGCAATAAATTATATTCAAGCCTATGAAAACAGTTTGCAGACTTCTCCCCTTTGCGATTGCGGCTTCCGCATTCGCGGACAACACGTTTTTCCTTAACGAGGCGGGCTACGACTTGGGCATGCCATTTTCGGCCGTAGTACAAAGTACCGAAGAACTCGAAGGAACCAAGTGGAGCCTTTACTTTAATCGCGACAACATGCCCCAAACTCAAGGTTTACCCGCGCAAGTTTTAGCAGAGGGCGTATTTGGCAAAGGCGAAAATCCCGACAATTGGTCTAAAAGCGGGAAATACTATCGCATCGAAATTCCCTACAGTTTTATGTACGCAGGAACGTACTATATCGGCGATGTCACAGGCAGCCCCTCCACATCAGCGGAATTCTCTGTAGGCGGAAACCAGCTTGCCAAGAGCACCCTCGGCATGGTGCTGGACTACTTCTACAACGACCGCGCCGACAAGGCTCCCATTACCGAATGGGACCAGAAGGTTTCCGTTTACGGGAGTTCGGGCGTTACGCGCGATGTTCGCGGCGGCTGGTACGATGCTAGCGGCGACGTGAGCAAGTACCTGAGTCATCTATCTTACGCCAACTATTTGAATCCGCAACAGATTCCCCTAACGGTGTGGGCTCTCGCTTTTACAGCGGAGCGCATTCCGGAGCTACTTGCGTCTACAAGCACCAAGGCAAAAACCGCAGACGAAGCCGCCTACGGCGCAGACTTCTTGGTACGCATGCTTGACGAACAGGGATTCTTCTACATGACTGTGTTCGACAACTGGGGCATGGGAAGTCGCTACCTTTGTGCCTTTAGCGGTTCCGACGGCGTCAAGAGCAATAATTACCAGACGGCATTCCGCGAAGGCGGCGGCATGGCGATCGCAGGCCTTGCCCGCGTGGCAAAACTTGGAGTCAAAGGCGATTACACCAGCGAACAGTACCTCGCTGCAGCCGAGAAAGCTTATGCACACCTCTCTGAAAAGCAAAGCATCGGTAGCAATTGCGCCTACTGCGACGACGGCAAGGAAAACATCATTGATGACTACACCGCACTCCTTGCGGCAACGGAATTGTTCCTCGCTACGGGAAAAGCCTCCTACATGGACGATATGGAAAGCCGCGCTGGACACCTCGCCGCCCGCATTAGCGAAGACGGATATTTCTGGAGCGACGACGCGAAGACTCGTCCGTTCTGGCACGCAAGCGACGCAGGACTCCCGCTGATTGCCTTGATGCGATTCCTGGAAGCGGAAATGCAAATCGCACGCGAACCTTGCCCCCCTGAATTTGACTGTTCCGCCACCAACGGTGAAATCATCTACAAGACAGCACTATCTGCCGTTCGCAAGCACTTGAGCTGGCTCATCTCCATTACAAACAAGGTCGAAAACCCGTTCGGTTACGCCCGTCAGACTTACAAAACTGGCGGAAACATCAAGGATGGTTTCTTTATCCCGCACGACAACGAAAGCAAGTACTGGTGGCAAGGCGAAGACGCCCGTATCGCAAGCCTTGCAGCAGCGGCATCGCTTGTCGCAAGTGATTTAAGCCTCCTCGACACTAACATCAACAAGTACGCAACCGACCAGCTCGACTGGATTTTGGGCAAGAACCCCTACGGCACCTGCATGATGTACGGCATCGGTAAAAAGAACCCCGCCAAGTACGACGGCACCTCCGACTATGACGCAACCCTCAAGGGAGGCATCGCAAACGGCATTACCGGCAAGAGTACGGACGGTTCGGGAATCGCATGGGATGACGATGGCGTTGCCTACGTAGGCTTTGATCCCAAAGAACCGTGGAACAACTGGCGTTGGGTGGAACAGTGGCTACCGCATAGCACCTGGTACCTAATGGCACTTGCCACCCGTTACGATGAAAACCCGATTAAGCTATACAACCCTGATGCAATCAAGCCTAAGACCATCGCAAGCGCAAAGTTCTCGGTGCTGACTCAGGGTCGCACGCTTACGATAAACGCCCGCGGTGCCGCAAAGGTGCACGTCTTGGGAATCAATGGCGCAGAAATTGCGACCGCAAAGCTTACCGCCGGACACGCAACGCTGAACCTCGACAACGTGCAGAGCGGAATCTACATGGTCAAGGTTGACGGCTTTGGAGCAAAGAAGATTGTGATAAAATAAAAGAGGGCAAACGCCCCGGCTAGCCCTTCGACAGGGTCAGCAAAACAGCGCCCGCTAAAATGATGAAGGTCGCCAAAAGCAACTTGATTCGTTCGCGGGCCGTTTTGTATTCACCGAAAACGAACACGCCCCAGCCGAGGTTCACCAGCAAGTTCAGCTGCGTGAGCGGATAACCGATGGCATAACCGAGCGCGCCGTTCACATCGATAGCCCAGAAGCAGCCGTGCATGCCGATCGTCCAGAGCACACCCATCAAAACGGTAACAACGCTCGGCACAAGCTTGTATTCGAACATCTTTTTACGGCGGATTTCAAGCACGGCAATCAGCGCCTGGCTGCCGACAAAAATGCCGATGGTAAACGGGCAAAGGAATTCAACATCGGTCATCGAGAGACCCGACTGAACTGCAAGCTTATAGGGAATCAAGTATGTACCGAAGGCAAAACCGCCCAAAAGCGAACGCCAGTTCTTGAATACGGAACCACCATGCGACGGCGACAAGCGCGAAAGCCCGATCAAAAAGCATGCAATCGCCGGAATCGAGAGGAAGAACTTGGACTGTTCACCGAACAGGAGCACGCCCGAAAGGAACGAAGCCAGAATGCTCACCCCCATGGAGCGCACGCCGGCACCCGCGAGGTCGGCTTCGGCCTGCACTGCCCAAAAGCAGAAGGCTCCGCCCACGACCCACAAGAGACCGCAAAACACGCCCACCGGGTGCACGTTGAACGTGCCCGTATAGAACGCCACGACAAGCGCACTCAAAAGCGCGCCCAAGGTCATCATCGAAAGGTATGCCCAGCTTGAATAATTCGGCCATTTTTTAAGGGGCACCATGTAGGAGCCAAACATGAAAATGGCAAGCAAAGCTCCGATATAACTACTTTCCAATGCAGAACCCCGCGAAAATAGATTGTAAAATGTCTTCGGACGAAATTTCGCCTGTTATACTTTGTAATGCACGACGCACCAGTTGCATTTCAAAGGCGAGCAGTTCCACCGCCGGATTTCTATGCAGCAAATCGAGCACTCGGTTCACGCCGGCGTAAGCGTCTTCGAGACAAGCCTTTTCGCGTTCGCTTGTAATCCAGAGGTCTTCTTCGTTTTCACGTTTTTTGAACAAGGCGGAATTCATGACGCTCTTGAGTTCGGCAAGGCCCGCACCTGTCTTGGATGAAATACGGAGTCCCGTTTCGGGAAGGGTTCCGCGCACATCGCACTTGGAGTGGACTATAAAATCTGGCTGGACAACCGGCTCGGTCGAATCCGTACCGTCGAGGACTAAAATCTTGAGGTCGGCTTCTTCCAAAATCTCGCGGGACTTTTTCATGCTGAGCGCATCGAGTTCGTCGGTGGCATGCTCTGCAATGCCTGCGGTATCGACCAGACGGATTTCACCGCCTTCCAAGAAGAGTCGGACTTCGACAAAGTCGCGCGTGGTGCCCGGCACATTGCTCACGAGCACGCGGTCTTCGCCGAGGAGTGCATTCACCAGGCTCGACTTGCCCGCATTCGGGGCGCCATAGAGAACTGCCAGCGGCAAGCGGCTCAGGTTCGCCTTTCCGCGGAAGCTGTTCAAAATCTGCTGGATCGATTCTCGGATAGAGACAAAGCGCGTCTCCCAGCCTGCAAAATCGGGGTCGGCTTCTTCTTCGGCAAAGTCCACATCGAGTTCAAGGCGGGCCGAGATGTCTTTCACCTGTGCCGTGAGCGTCGCAATCTTTTTCGATAGTGCGCCGCCCAGCAAGCGGTGGGCGTTCTCCAGTTCCGCGCGGTTTGCGCTGTGAATCACGTCGGCCACCGATTCGGCCTGGGTCAAGTCCATCTTGCCGTTCAAGAAGGCGCGGCGCGTGTATTCGCCCGGTTCGGCCAGGCGCACGCCTTCGATGCGGCGAATCGCCTGCAGCAAGTCGCGCACGATCAGCGGGTTTCCGTGCGGGTAAAGTTCCAGCACGTCTTCGCCGGTGTAAGAATTGGGCGATTCAAAATAAATGAACAAGAGGCTATCGAGCACCTTGCCCGATTCCGGGTCGCGGGCCGTGCCGAGATTTGCCATGCGGGGCTTTAACCCCTTGGCAGCCTTTGTTCCAAACAGACGTTCCACCACCATACGAACCTGCGAGCCACTCACTCGGAGGGCCGCTACGGCACTCACGCCCGTAGGCGTCATCGGGGCAACAATCGTCTGGGAATCCATGGCGGCAAAGATAGCAAAAGCACCCGAGGCCTTCATTTATGTACGAAAATTGACACATTGTATTTTAATATTTTCTTATTTGATTATTGCAACAAGGCATTTTCCCCTTATTTATTGTACATTTATTAACCTATGAGCCAATTCAAACTAATTTTCCGCCCCTTGGGCACCATCCCCTGTTTTGTGCTTCAACGCGACGACGGAGCCGAATTTGAAATTCTGAACGGTTTTGGCTGCGGACTCAACGGTTGGCGAGTCCCCGTAGAAAATCAGCAAAACTCCCACAGCTCGACTTCGCTCGATTTGCTCTACGGCTACAAGGACGAACCTACCCTTAGAAAAATTTCTCCTGACACAAATGCCGGTTGCAGGCTCACGCCCTTCCCCGGCCGCACTGCCTACGCCAAATTCACCTGGCAGGGCAAGACTTACGAACTTGTGAACAACGTAAGCTGGGCTCCGCATGCCCTGCACGGATTCTTGCAGAACAAGGAATGGGAATTCGAATCTTTTGAAAGCGAAGCAGACAGTTGCACCGCCGTATTCACTTGTGACTGGCCGGGTGCATTTGCAGGTTTCCCGTTCCCCTTCCGTGCCACAAACGCCATCACCTTTACTGGCGAAAGCGTTTCGATTACCTCGACCGTCAAAAACGTCGGCAACACCGATATGCCCTATTCCGAAGGCTGGCACCCGTACTTTACTTTGGGCGAAAAGATTGACAACTTGACCATGAAATTGCCCAGCTGCTCGCTTGCCCTGTTGGACAAGGCGGACATTCCGACCGGCGAATTCAAGGAAGACTCCCGTTTCGAAAGCGGCCGCAAGATTAACGACGAATTTATTAACGACTGTTTCTGCCTTGAAAAAGATGTCACGGAATTGCAGGCCAACGGTTCTGACTTTATCAACAACGCTCACGTATCGCTCGAAAGCGACAACTATTCGCTTGATATTTGGCAGAAGGCCGGTGTCGAGCAATATAACGCAATCCAGATCTACACTCCGCCTGACCGCATGAGCATCGCTATCGAGCCCATGACTGCAGAGCCCGATGCATTGAACCACCACCGCGGCCTCATCGTAATTCCGCCTGGTGAAGAACGCACGTTTACATTCGGGTTCCGATTCCACGAAAAAATGGGCATCGAGTTATAAAAACGCAAGTTTTTTGTAAACTGTAATCTACGAAATCCGCCAAAATGGCGGATTTTTTTGTTGAGAATCACCCAACGATTTATTCAACACAATTCAAAATATTCTTTGATTTGCGTTTTTTAAAACCTATTTTCCAAGACGACAATATAGGAGTCTGTTATGGAATTTACTAAAACCCTTCTCGCATTCGGCCTTGCCGCTGCAGCATCTGCAAGTGCGGCGCAGTACGAAGCCGAAGACGGAACACTCACCAAAGACGCAGCTGTCGCCTCCAATACCGAAGCATCGGGCGGCAAGTACGTCAAGATGAACGGCGGCGACATCACGTTCCCCGCTGTTACCGTCGAGAAAGCCGGCCAATACAGCGTAGTGGTCCACTACATGAACAACTACGGTGGCGACAAGATCAACTATGTCGGTGTCGGCAGTACAACCTCTCAGGTTTCCTTCCCGGTTACAGACAAAGGCAAGTTTGTCGATGTCGAAACCGTCCTTACACTTGCAGCAGGCGCAAACACAATCGCCATTACCAATAGCTGGGGCTGGATCGATGTAGACTACATCGAAGTCAAGGAATTCGAAGCCAAGGCATTCACCCTTTGCAACGCTCCCGTTACCAAGAACGCCACCCCGTCTGCAATCAAGCTTTACAACTTCTTGGTCAACAACTTTGGCAAGAAGACGATTTCTGGCGTGATGACCGGTAACATGGACGCCTACACCATTGGCGATGCCACCCAGCACGAAGACGTGCAAGCAGTTTACAAGGCCGGCGGCAAATACCCGGCACTCATCGGTGCAGACCTCATGAACGCAACCGGCGCCAACAAGGACGAAGGCTGGTTCCAGCAGTACACCGAAAAGGCTATCGATATCGCAAAAACCACCTGGAAGAAGGGCGGCATTCCGGCCTTCACGTGGCACTGGCGCCCAGGTGACGAAGTTGAATTTTACGTGAAGGGTGCTCATGACACCTACACCGAATTCGACTTCTCCGAAGCATTCATCAAGGGTTCCACCACTTGGGATACGACTTCTGCCGCCTACAAGGCAATTGTCGGAGATATCGACCACGTTTCCCAGATTTTCTTGGACCTCCAGAAAGAAGGCGTTGCCGCCATCTTCCGCCCGTTGCATGAATCCGGCGGAAACTGGTTCTGGTGGAGCATCAATACGGGCAAGCAGTTTATCGCCCTCTACCAGTTACTCTACGAACGCATGGTGTTCAAGAACGGCGTGAACAACTTGATTTGGGACTTTAACCCGCAAGACGCCTCCAAGCTTTCCTGGACTCCGGGCGAAACCTACTACGACGTGCTTAGCGTCGACATTTACAACAAGGCAAACGATCACCAGAGCAACAGCGCTGCATTCATCGACTTTGCCAACAAGGGCGGCACCAACAAGATTATCGCCCTCAGCGAAAACGGCCCGATTCCCGATGTCGACAACATGTACGCAGAAAACGCCCCCTGGAGCTGGTGGATGCCGTGGTACGAATCCTGGTCTGCAGGCTTCGTAAGCCAAACCGCCGAAAGCGTATGGCAGAAGAACCTCGCCGACGAACGAATCATCACGCTCGATGAAATGCCGGGTTGGGACAACTATAATGAAGCCGCCTCTGCAACAAAGGCATGCCCGACTTCGACTGAAAACGCCAAGTACGGTGCCGGCGAAGCAACTCCCGAAGACTACAAGAACCTGATGATGGCCGTGACCTACACTGCCTTGAACGACAGCGGTGCAAACATCGAACTCAAAAAGGTTCCGAACCTCACTGGAGCAACGACCGTTTCGTTGAAGATTACAAATAACGGTTCCGGCGGTGCAGACAATGGCATCTGGGTTGGTCTCGCCTTTGTCCGCAATGGCATGAAGGACGACGCCTGGACATGGGAAATGTCTACCTCCACCGGCTGCTGGATCAACGACGGAGCCTCTGCTACTTGCGAATTCGACATCACCAAGTACGAAGATGACGACAAGGTAGAACATCCGATCGATCTCGACAACCTCTTCTCTGTAACGCTCATGGTTGCAGCAGTAGGCTTCGAAGGAACCGTGATTTTCGACGAACTCGTCGCCGACAACGGCAAGGTGATTTCCGCATTCGACAAGAAGACCGAACTCTTCACCGCCGCCGACCAGAGCAAGGGTCATATCGCAAAAATCGAACTCGTCGACGAAACGGGCGCACCTGCCGCCATCAAGCCGGTGGTCGCCAAGGCAAGCGCCTCCGCCAAGCTCGGCGTCTCGGGCAAGACCGTCTCGCTCACTACCGCCAAGGCTGGCATGGTTGCCGTCGAAGTGTTCGGTATGAACGGCAAGCGCGTGGCAACGCTCTACAAGGGCAACCTCGCCGCAGGCACCAGCGCATTCAGCCTCGCCGACATGCCCAAGGGCCGCTACATCGTGCGCGTCAAGGGCGCAGGCATTGCCGCTACCCAGCCGGTATTAATCAAGTAAGTTTCTCTTCATGACTCCTAGAATCCCCGTGGTCGACGCAAGTTTGCCGCGGGGATTCTTCTATTTGAACAATGAATTTTCAATTTCGGGGAAAATAATGTATTTTAAAATGGAACCGGAGGTTGTATGAATACCTACAAGTTTTTGACCGCGACAGCGCTCGCTTTTTCGACCTACTCCATGGCAGCGGCCATCCGCGTCGAAGCCGAAGACGCCGTACCTGCCGACGACCACAAAATCGAGACATTGACCGACGCAAAAGCCTCGGGCGGCAAATATGTCGAAATGGGCGAAGGCGACCTCGCATTCACCATCAACATGCCGAGCGACGGCTACTACACGCTGTACGTGAGCTACAAGCTCCCCACCGATCGCGGCAGCAAAACCCAGAATCTGACTTTGAACGGAAGCTCCGCCGGTCAGGTGACCTTCGGAGTTTCCGATGATTTTAAGGTCCTCAAGGCGGCGGGTAAAATCAAGCTAAAAAAAGGTGAAAACGCAATCGGGATAGTCCATTCTTGGGGATGGGTGGCCGTTGACTACATTGAAGTTTCAGAATACGAGGCGACCCCCTGGAACATCAGCCCGACTCCTGTAACGCCTGAACCCACCGAAAGCGCCCAGAAACTCTACAACTTCTTGCTCAGCAATTTCGGCAAGCGCACCATCAGCGGCGTGATGACCGAACGCCCGTTCGAAAACAACGGGCAGTACACCCCGCAAGATTTCGACACCCAGACCGAACTCAGCTACATCAACAAAGCGAGCGGCAAGAACGTGGTGCTCGTTGGTTTCGACTTCTTGCATTCTTCCGGCAAGAGTTCTGACCAGCAGTGGTATCAAGGCTATACGCATGCCTCCTTGGAAATGGCAAAGACCGTATGGAAAAAGGGCGGCATTCCACAATTCAACTGGCACTGGAAAGACCCGATGCACGACGTGGAAGCGTTTTACACCGAATCTAGCGGAAACACGCCTTTTACCGAATTCAGCATCGGACTTGCTTACGACACCACCACCGGCAAGTGGAAAACCGACAGCGACGAATACAAGGCCCTTATGCGCGACATGGAAATGATTGCCGATTCCCTGCTCACGCTCCAGAAAGAAGGCGTTGCCGTGCTGTGGCGCCCGCTGCATGAAGCGAGCGGCAAATGGTTCTGGTGGGGCACCGATGGCGCAAAGCCTTGCGTCGCCCTGTACAAACTCATGTTCGACACCTTCGTGAACAAGAAGGGGCTGCACAACCTGATTTGGGTCTGGACCACCGACGAAGCCCCCGATGCGCTGGACTGGTACCCGGGCGACGAATACGTAGACGTGGTAGGCCGCGACTATTACTACTACCCCCGCGAAGCAAACCACGCCTCTCTCGTGAGTTCCTTCGAAAAAATCAAGGAAATGTACGGCGCCAAAAAGATTGTCACCTTGTCTGAAAACGGTTCCGTGCCCTACCCCGACGAAATGAAGGCCGATGGCGCGAACTGGAGCTGGTTCATGCCGTGGTACGGCGACTACGCCATGGAAGGCTGGGCCAACGACAACAACGCCGAAAGCTGGAAGACGGTGATGAACAACGACTACATCATCACGCTCGAAGACATGCCCGGCTGGGACAAGTACGAAATGCAGCCGACCGCAATCGCCACCTCCAAGAAAGCCTCCCCCGCAGTCCGGCTTGTCGGTCGCGATTTACAGGTGAACCTGAACACCGGCGTGGCCCAGATTTCGATTTACGATTTGCAAGGAAACCGCGTGCTCGTAAGAAAAATGAGCCAGAACGGCACGATTGTGCTTTCACGCCTCGCCCGCGGACCGTACCTAGTAAAAATCCTGGTAAACGGTTTGACTCAAAGCCTCAAAATCACGCTAAAATAGCCAAATTTCGCTAAAAAGCGCGTAAAACGATTATTGCGGGAAAGACAACATCTTTTCCGCTTTTTTGCTTTCAAAACGAAAATCGCGGCCATTCGAAGGTATATTTAAGGCATAAATTAAGGAGTGTTGTATGGGATGTAAATTACTTGCGGCGCTGTCCGCATTCTCCGTGGTGTCTGCTTTTGCAGCCCCCACCATGTACGAAGCCGAAGATTTGCCTGGCGCAAGCGTTGCCGAAGGCGCCGAATTTTCGGGCGGAAAGTACGCAAAAACCGCAGACCCGAGCGGCATCACGTTCACCGTCAAGGTCGAAGAAACCGCCGTCTACGATATTACCACCAAGGTTTTAATCAAGCAATACGACTGGACCACCTCTAAAATCGCGGTCAACGGTGTGGATGTAGGTTCCATGCTTACCACCCCGCGCAACTGCGATTCGAGTTACGTGGTTTCGGCATCGGCCAAAATGAAGGCCGGCGAAAACAAGATTACCGTAGGGAACCAGGCTCTTGGCGTGGACTACATTACCGTCGAACGCCACCCCGACCCGACATTCAACATCGGAACTGCACCAGTCACGCCGAACGCCAGCGAAAGCGCGAAGAAACTCTATTCCTTCCTCCGCGAAAACTTCGGCAAAAAGACCGTTAGCGGCATGATGATTAGCGACCAAAATTTCAACTACGATTACGGCAACATGCGACTCATTCCGCCTGGCGGCTGCACGCCCGCGGACTCTTGCAAGTTCAGCGACGAAGAAGTCTCGTGGAAGGGCCAGACCGACATTGCCGAATTCTACAAGCGTAGCGGCCACTACCCCGCTATCGGCGGCTTCGACATGCTGTTTGCCGCAGGCGGCCACCATGAAGAAGGCTGGTTCAAGGGCTACACCGAAAACAACTTGCTCATGACCGAAGACTTGTGGAACATGGGCGGCATTCCAACTTATACTTGGCACTGGAAGGTCGGCGAAGACACCGTATTCTACACGCAGGGCACTCCCGCAGGCTTTAACAACCCCGGCTGCACCGAAGGCGTCATGGGCACTTCGAACACAAATACCTGCTTTAACTACACCAAGGCTTTCAAGGGCGAACAATGCCAGGAACTTGACGAGACCTCACAGGAATACAAGGACATCGTCGCCGACGTAGACATTGTTTCGGGCTACTTCAAACAGCTCGAAGAAAAGGGAATCGCCGTCGTATGGCGTCCGCTCCACGAAGCGAGCGGTGGCTGGTTCTGGTGGGGTACCGCAAGCCCCGAATGCTATGTGCAGCTGTACCGCCTGGTATTCGATCGCATGGTCAAGACAAACAAGCTCACCAACCTGATTTGGGTCTGGAACATCAATACCGACCCGAAATTCGGTTACGACTACAGCGCTCTGAATGCGGCCTGGTACCCGGGCGATGCATACGTAGACATTGTCGCTGTTGACATTTACGATCCGCTGAACGACCACAACTCTGCAGCCAATTACTACAACAAGATTGTGAGCGACGTGGGCACAAGCAAGATGATTGCCTTGAGCGAAAACGGTGCTATTCCGGACATCGACAGCATTGCCGAAGACAAGGCATATTGGAGCTACTGGATGACCTGGAGCCAGACCTGGAGCGGAAACTTCTTGGAAAAGACTCCTGCCGACATGTGGAAGCGTAACCTGGACGACGAACGCATTATCGCCCTCGACGACATGCCCGGCTGGGACAAGGTGAGCGCCATCGGTTCCGAAGGAACCTCCAGAGCATTCAGCCAGATTTCAAACAAATTAAGCATTGCGCTACAAGGCAATAACTTGAGCATTACCGTTCCGCAAGCAGGCCACACAAACATTGCCCTGTTTGACATGCTCGGCCACAAGGTTGCAAGCCTCGCCAAGGGCAACCTACCCGCAGGCACCCTGCAGTTCAGCCTCGACGGAATCGCCCGCGGCAACTACATCGTTCGCGCCAAGAACGGCACCATGAACTACGCACAGAGAATTCAGGTGAAATAAAGCCTACAAAAAAATGACTTTAGCAAACAGGGACTCGCTCAGGCGAGTCCTTCTGTCTATTGTCTACTGCCTACCGCCCACTATTTTTTATATTTGTTAACATGGAAAAGAAGCACCCCCTTTATTTTACGATCCACGGTCACTTTTACCAGCCGCCTCGTGAAAATCCCTGGACTGGCGTCATTGAAAACCAGCCCAGCGCACGTCCCTTTCATGACTGGAACGACCGTATTGCTAGTGAATGTTATAGTCCGAACTCTGCAAGCCGTATTTTGAGCCCTAAAGGACGTATCGTTGACATCGTCAACAACTACGATTACATGAGTTTTAATATCGGCCCAACTCTGATGGGCTGGATCCGCACGAATGCACCCGACACCTACAAGCGCATTCAAGAAGCCGACAAGCGTAGTGCCGAACGACTGAACGGTCACGGTAACGCGATTGCACAGGTTTACAACCATATCATTATGCCGCTCGCAGGCGCCGAAGACAAAAAGACGCAAATCCGCTGGGGCATCGAAGATTTCAAGTTCCACTTTGGTCGCATGCCCGAAGCCATGTGGCTCGCCGAAACCGCCATCAACTTCGAGACGGTGGTGGAACTCATCAAGGCAGGCATCAAGTTCACGATTCTTTCGCCCACGCAGGCCGACAAGTTCCGCAAGCTTGGAGATTCCAACTGGACTGACTGCAGCAACACGAGCATTGATACGACTCGCCCGTACCGCATTTACCCGCGCAACAAAGACGGCGTACTCGTTTGCGACGGCTACCTGGATGTATTCTTCTACAACCCGTGGCTTTCTTCGGCTGTGGGCTTTGAACACCTACTGCGCAGCGCAGAAACATTCGGTAACCGCATTAAGGACGCCTGGGACGAAAACCGCACAGACCCGCAGCTGGTAAGCATCGGTACCGATGGCGAAAGTTACGGTCACCACGAACCGTTCGGCGACATGTGCGCCGCCTGGCTCTACAACCACTACGCTCCCGACCACAACATGGTGCCAGTAAACTACGGCTGGTTCCTCGAAGAATTCCCGCCGCAGCACGAAGTATTGCTCAAGAATTTCTACAGCGAAGGTTGTGCCTGGAGCTGCGCCCACGGCGTTGGCCGCTGGTACCGCGATTGCGGATGCTCGACAGGCGGCGGCCCGGGCTGGAACCAGAAATGGCGCGGTCCTCTGCGCGACGCGTTCAACCATCTGAAAAAACTCGCCGACGATATTTTCTATCGCGAATTCGAAAAAATTTCGGATGTGAACCCGTGGGATGCCCGCAACAACTTTGTGGAAGTCCTGGTCGCTCCCGAAGACGAATCCCGCATCAAGGCTTTCCTCGACAAAACGGTCAAAGACCCGAATGACGCCGAAATGTGCGCCAAGGCAATCCGACTCTTGGAAATCCAGAAGTTCTGTCTGTTCAGCTTCACGAGCTGCGGCTGGTTCTTCAACGATATCGAAGGTCTGGAACCGGTACAGAACATGCGCTACGCCCTCCGTGCCATGGAACTCCTGGAACCGTTCCTGCCGTATGGTCACCATATCAAGAACGAAGTCATCAGTATTCTTGCCCGTGCCACGAGTAACGAGCATAAGTGGAACGGCGCAGAAGTCTTCACGAAATACGCAGAAGAAACCGTTCCTTCTATCGTGAAGGAAATGGCCGAACAAGCCGCCATTTTCCACCTGAACCTGGAAGACGACAACGAACAGAACAAAAAAATAGTCGCCACCAAGATTGCATCGCGTAAACGCCAGACGCTTGTGCGTACGGAATATTACGACAAGTACATTAACGAACGCCGCATTTCGACGATACTTGCCATTACCGACACGCTCGGCCGAATCAACCTGGTCGTTGCCGATGGCGAAAACGAACAGAACGGGCTCAAGATTGTCAGGGACCCGAACATGAGTACGCAGGAATTGCAGGCGCTCTACCCCACCGCCTATGTGGTTCGCATGCGTAACCTGATGAGCGACTCCATCAAGCGCATCAACCAGATTTCGACTAAGAAGTACCTGAACGAAATTACGGAATCGTTCTCGAACTTCGCCCTTTCGCATGGCCTTTCAATCGACAGTCTGGCCGACCTCGACCATACCCTGCCGGACACCATGCGCAAGATTCTTTCGCTCGAAATCAACTCCAAGATTCACCATCTGGCGCTCGCCTACATGGAAACCGACGACCAGAAGGTCTTCGACGAAATCAAGGACTTGATCGAAGAGGCAAAGGCTTTGCACACCCACTTCTCGTTCGGCGGTACGGGCCGTATGTTCCATGCCAAGCTCGTAAAGCTGATCGACTCCGTTTTCGAAAAATTTGACCCGGCCGCAGTCAAGCACATTACCGGCCTCATTACGGTGGCCGACTGGCTTGGCCTCGGCATCGACAAGACCAGCCTCGAAAACAAGGTATTCCCCGCATACCAGGAATACGTAAAGTACCCGACCAGCAAGATTGCGGGCCTCAAGCCCATGTTCAGCTGGCTGAACTTCGAGGTATAGCATGTACAGGATGTTCGAAAAACCGCTGATTAGTGCAAACGAAATTCGCGAACGGGTAGCAACACTCGCCCGCGAAATTGTCGCCGTCTACGATTACGACATCCTGATTTCGGCGCTCACCGGCGCCTACATGTTCACCGCCGACCTAAGCCGAGAACTCGCCAAGGCCGAAGGCGCCAAAGCCCCCCAGAAAAAGATAGCCTTCATCAAGGCATCAAGCTACGGCGACTCCACGGAATCCAGCGGCAAGCTCCATGTGCACGGGCTTGAAAAAATCGACCTGCGCGGAAAAAGGATTCTGATGGTCGACGACATCGCCGACACGGGAACCACATTGCTCGGAATTTGCAAAATGCTCAAGGAAGGGGGCGCCCAAGAGGTCCGCACCTGCGTTTTACTGAACAAACAGGAGCGTCGCGAAGTAAACATCACGGCAGATTTTGTAGGTTTTGAAATAGCAAACGAATTCGTGGTAGGTTACGGGCTCGACTACGCAAACGATTACCGATTCCTACCGGACATTTGGACACTACAGGAGACCAACTAAATGGCAAACAACGATTTAGATGACGTCCGACTCCATGCCACCCAAGCCTTCGAAGCTGTAGAACGCAGCTACAACAAGATTGGCCGCGGCAAACGACTACTGATCAACCTTGGCGTGTGCCTGCTGTTCTTTATTGCAGGTATCATTACCTGTAGCGTATTTACGAGCATTCCGAACGAAGGCATTATCGAACGCGTGGCAGCCCAGCCCGACATGCCGAACAAGTGCAAGTACCGCTATGACCGCGCCATGGAATACGCCATCATGCACGAATGCGTTTTCGGCAAGGGAACTCCTGGCAGCGAAAAGTCGCTCATCCAGCGAATCAACTACTGCACTTGCGCCCTCGAAAGCGTGCAAAAGAAAAAGCCCTACCAGAAAATGTTTGAAAACAACCTCGTAGACTTTACCTTCAAAATCCGCGAAGAAAATCTATGCCGCGAAAACAAGGTTATTCCGACTCTGGACGAAGATGAAGGCGAAGCTAAGGACAAAGCAAAGAAATGACCGTCGAAGAAATTGAACAGAAAATCCGCTGCGAAGCCGAGAAACTGGTTCACGACGAACCGCTTTCGGTACTGATGATCACAGAGCAAATTCTTAACAGCAAGAACTTTGCCGCAATGCTTTCGGTCACTCTTTCTTGTCAGCTTGCAGGCGAGGTGATTGACCGCGCTGAACTTGAAAAAGTTTTCGGAATTCTTTACCTCAAGTATCCGGAACTGATCACTTGCGCAGGCAAGGACTTGTACGCAACGGTTCTTCGCGATCCGGCTTGTACAAGTTTTCTGGAACCGCTTCTGTTCTTCAAGGGATTTCAAGGCCTGCAGGCATACCGCGCCGCCCATGCCCTGTGGCAAGAAGGCAGATCGTTCCCCGCCAAAATGCTCCAGAGCATCATTAGCCGCAAGTTCGGCATGGACATTCACCCGGCCGCCAAAATCGGTTACGGCCTTTTGATTGACCACGCCACAAACATTGTCATCGGCGAAACCGCTGTCGTCGGCAACAATGTCAGCTTCCTGCACGGCGTGACCCTCGGCGGTACCGGCAACGAAGTCGGCGACCGACACCCGAAAATCGGAAACGGAGTGATGCTCGGCGCCCATGCGCAGCTGCTCGGCAACATCCACATCGGCGATGGCGCAAAGATTGGCGCAGGCGCTGTGGTGGTAAGCGATGTTCCGGCGCATACGACTTACGCAGGCGTACCCGCCGTACAAGTCGGTAAGCCGCACGACGAAATGCCCAGCTTCAACATGCAGCAAGACTTCACCCGCGACTGCGAGTAGGTGCAGTGTGCAATGTGCAATGTGTAATGTGTGATGTGGGATGAATAAAAAGGACAAAGTTCAGTTCATCAGCGAAACGCTCGACGAGTTGCTTCCGGACCCGCCGATTCCACTGGATTACTCTGACCCATACACGCTCCTGGTCGCGGTCGTGTTGAGTGCGCAATGCACCGATCTCCGCGTAAACCAGGTGACCAAGGAACTTTACAAGAAGGCGAAAACGCCTAAGGACATGGTCAAGCTCGGCGTCGAAAAAATCACCGAGATTATCAAGCCTTGCGGGCTTTCGACCACCAAGGGCAAAAACATTTTCAACTTGTCCAAGATTCTTGTCGAAAAGTACAACAGCGTTGTTCCGCAAACGTTCGAAGAACTCGAGGCGCTCCCCGGTGTCGGCCACAAGACAGCAAGCGTCATGATGATTCACGCTTTCAAGATTCCCGCCTTCCCGGTGGACACGCACATTCACCGCCTCGCAAAACGTTGGGGACTTTCCGACGGCTCTTCTGTAGAACAGACTGAAAAAGACCTTAAGAAAATATTCCCCGAAAGCGAATGGGAAAAACGCCACCTACAAATCATCTTGTTCGGTCGCACTTACTGCAAAGCGTTAGGCCACAAGCCCGAGCAATGTCCCATTTGCAGCGTTATCGGCTGCAAGCAGTAACCAACATACCCCAAAACCTAGATTACGGAACAATACCCCCTTAAATCAGGATGTTCACAACCGCACCCTATATTCCTTTTTCTTTTTTACAATTCTAGGGTAAACAGAACTACAAAATAAAGCTATCTTGACACAAAATTTGGAGTTGTGTCTATGATGAAAAAAATGACTACTGCAGCCCTCGCTGCAGCCACAATCGCTTCTGCAGCAAACATCACCGTCGACCCGACCGCAACCAAGCAAGAAATTGTCGGTTTCGGCGGCGCTTCCGTTTATTACCAGAGCTGGATTACGGCACTTGCCGACAAAAACAAGGAAGCCCTTTTTGACACCGCCTTCACGGGCTTGAACCTTTCTCTTTTGCGCGTGGGCAACTGGCTCCAGGCCGATACCGCCAAGGTAAGCCAAGATGACATCGCCATCGTGCAGGCAGCCAAGCAGCGCCTCGGCAACCACGTGAAGATCGAAATGTCCAGCTGGTCTGCACCGGGCAACCTCAAGCCGAGCGGCAGCGTGAACGGTAAGGACGGTTCAAGTTCGGCCGACAACTCCCTGAAAAAGGTAAGTGGCGATGCCTACGGTGCTTACGCCTACAGTGACTTTGCCGCCTGGTGGAAAAAGAGCCTCGAAACCTACAAGGCCGCGGGTATCACACCGGACTACATCAGCCTTCAGAACGAACCGGACATGAATGCCGACTACGAAGAAACCCTGTTCAACCCCACCGAAACAGACACAGCGGCCGGCTACAAAGAAGCTTTGAATGCAGTCTATGACGCCGTGAAGGGCACTACCAAAATTTTGGGCCCCGAGCCGCTCGGTATTGGCTACAGCAACTTCGAAAAGTACGCCAAGGAACTCGACGACAACAAGCTGGACGGCTACGCCTACCACCTGTATCACGCCGGTGACGGCAACGACAACTCCGGCAACAACTACCTCGCTCCCGAAAACTACCGCAAGGCCATGAAGGCTATCGGTTCCACTTACGGCGGCAAAGGCAAGCCGATTATCATGACCGAGTTCTGCAACATGCTCGACAAGACTCGCGAAGAAGACATGGTGGGTCTCGCCCACATTATGCAGGTCGGTTTTACCGACGGTCAGCTCGGTGGCTACATCGCCTGGCAGCTCTTCTGGGGCGAAGGCCGCGGCCAGCTTATCGGCGTTTGCACCGAAGGCTGGGGCAGCTGCAAAAAAGACGAAATCGTGATTGGCCCTGAATACCACGCCATGCGTCATTACTCCAAGTTCGTGAATCCGGGCTGGAAGGCAATTTCTGCCACCACCACCGAAAACGACCTCAAGACGGTCGCCTTCGCAAGCGCCTCCGGCGACTCCATCTCCGTAATTGTCATCAACACTGGCAAGACTGCCATTCAGCTTGACGCTCCGGCAATCAGCAACATGAACGTCGCAACCGCAGTACAGTCCAAGGAAAACGGCTTCAAGAGCAAGAACATCACCATCGCCAGCTGCTATATGCTCCCGGCCCGCTCAGTGACAACGCTTGTTCTCACCAAGACCGCTGCCGCCCCGACCGTCGCCGCCTGCCAAGACGAAACGACCGACCCGAACTACTCTGAACCGGTCATCACCCCGTCTGCAGACGTTGTGATTCTCGACTACTCCAAGACCACCGACGTTTCCACCTGGCAGGCCATGAGCGACGACCTCGGCGCCATCACCTACGAAGCCGGCGAACTCGACGGCATTACCGGTTACGTAAACGTTCCGCTCGCCGGTTGCGAACAGGCCGAATGCGGTTACAAGAGCCAGCTCGTGAACATCAGCGAAGAAGGTGCCGCCGCACTGGCAAACTGCTCCGAACTGGTGATTACCATGCGTAGCCAGGACAAATCCAACGCCTACGTGAACGTGGGTGCCGCAAACGGTGGCAGCTGGGTCGACTACCAGTACGGCCGCACCGCCGCCGCAGGCAAGTGGAGCGAAACCACTGTGGATCTCGAAAAGGAAGGCGATAACGGCTCTACCGCCCTCACCTTCAACAGTGACGCAACCGGAATCTACATCGCAAAGATCGTGGCCACGGGATGTTCTTCTAGCGGCATCATCAAGGCCCCCAAGTTCGTGTTCAACGACCGCAACATGCCTGCACAAGTCTTCGACCTGAACGGCAATCTCGTGTGGAGCGGCCTCAAGGGCCAGGCTCTGAACGCCGACGGCACGCTCCGTCTCGAGCTGCGCCAGGGCATGTACCTCGTGAAGACGAAAAACGCTACGGTGAAAGCGATAAAAAAGTAGGAAGTTAGAAGTAGGAAGTAGACAGTATTTTTCTTTCTACTGTCGGCCGTCTACTTCCTACTCAACAAAAAAAGCGGGCTTTAAGCCCGCTTTTTTTCGTTACGCAAGCAACGTCCATTACCCTTCTTCGAGAGCTTCCTTGTATTCGTCGACCGTCGCGATGTATTCGTCGATCATGTCGTCCTTGGAATCCAGGTAAGAAAGGATCTGTTCCAGGTGTTCCTTCTTGAACACGGCCTTGAGCTGACGGCTGGCATGTCCGCGGTAGCCCCATTCCTTCAAGATTTCGTCGGTCACCACGAAGGCATCGTTCATCGAGACAAAGCGCATCGGGCCATAGACAGCCCAGTTGTGTTCCATCTGCATGCATTCCGGTTCTTCAAGTTCCGGGTTGGCCATGTAGCGCTGGATGTGGCGGGTACGCACGTCCTTGATCTTGTCGATGCGCATATAACCCATAATCAGGTACTTGTTGCGGAGTTCGGAATCGCTCAGGCCTTCGTAACGGGTGCCGAACAGAATGTAACGGCTCTTAGCCTTGAGGATTGCATTAATCGCCTTCACGTTATAGCAGCTCATCAGACCATAGGTGCTGGTTTCGTAGTTGGGTTCATAAAGGAAACCCTTACCGTTTTCGTTCAGCTGGTCACGGACCGGCATTTCGGACTGGTGGCTGGTTTCGACGTAGAGCAAGCTCCCGGCAGCGTTGCCGCGGTAATCCTGCCAACCTTCGAGATTGATCTGTGTTTTAGGCATTTGTCATCCACTCTAGTTAGGTTAAACTTTGGGAACCCCGAATTTTTGGTCCGGAGTCCCCTTTTTATATAAATCTTACAATCGGACTACTTATGGCAGTCCGCTGCTTATTTTCAATATGCAAGATACAAATTTATAAGCTAAAAGGTAACTGACTCCGCCGAAAATCCGGCCATTCCAAAGAGCGACGCCCCTTTTTCGAAGAATTTCGCGGTGTCGGTGGTCAAAAACCTTGTTTTTCCATTTTTTGTAAGGCGAGCATCCATCTCCGGATGGCGCTTCAGGTAGTCCACCGTCTTCTCGGACACGATATCCCCCTGGAATACCAGTTTCACCTTCTCGGGGAGCGCTGCACGGATCGCCCCCTCCAGGAGCGGGTAATGGGTGCAGGCGAGCAAGACGGTGTCGATATCCGGGTCTTGGGCGAGCAGGGCGTCTACATCCTTCTTCACGAAGAACCGGGCCCCTTCGGATTCCCTTTCGCCGTATTCGACCAGAGGTACCCACATGGGGCAGGCATGTTGCGTCACGTGCAGCTCGGGGTAAAAATGCTTGATCTCAATCAGGTAACTGCCCGAAGACACTGTCCCTGCCGTCCCGAAAATTCCGATATGGCCCGACTGACTGAACTTGCCGATTTCCTCGGCAGTGGGTCGCACAATGCCTAGCACGCGCTTGTCGGGGAATTCATACGGCAGCACATCTTGCTGAATACTCCTGAGCGCCTTGGCCGACGCCGTATTGCAAGCAAGAATCACCAAGGGGCAACCGCGGCTGAACAATTCACGCACCGCCTGCAACGTATAGCGGAAAATCGTTTCGAACGTGCGCGAGCCATACGGGGCGCGGGCATTATCGCCCAAGTAAAGGTAGTCGTACTGCGGCAAAGCCTTCTGCAGGTTTCTCAAAATCGTAAGACCGCCAAAGCCCGAATCGAACACGCCTATCACAGGGCTTCCTCCATCATCTTGTGGACCATGGGGAGCATGTGAACCTTGGGGTCGAACTTTTCGCTTTCCTTGCGGCACTCCAGCACATCAATCGGAGCAAGCACCTTCACGCTCACCTTGCAGCGCTTCGTGTCTTTGCGGCGTTCCCACACCGGGCCCGAGCCTTTGATCACTAGCGGAAGCATAATGGCATCGTTTTCGCAAGCGAAGCGGAATACGCCACTCTTGAACGTTCCAAGAGCACCCGTCTTGCTGCGCGTGCCTTCGGGGAAAATAAAGATGCGAACAGAGTTGCCTCTTTCGGCAACAGCCTTGCGCACGGCCTTGGCGGCACCGCCCTTTTCGCGGTTCACCAAGACGCAGCCAATCTTGTGCATCCAGAAATTCAAGAACGGAATTCGGTCAAGCGACTTTTTCGCGACAAAACCTACCGTCTTCTGGAGTGCCAAAAATACAATCGGAATGTCGGCAAACGAATTGTGGTTGCCTACGACGAACACCGGGCGGCTCCAATCGACTTTGCCAAGCTCAGCCTGGTTTTCAATAGTCAGATCCACACGAAGCACCTTCATGCAGAATCTTGAAAAATCCTGGATTTTGTGTTCAAGCCAAGCTTCAAAATTTTTTTTGTAGCGCAGTTTTAAATACGGCAGCGCAAGAATATACATCAGCATATACCCCAACACAGCGACAGCGACATAGACTTTAAACAAGAATACAGGCATACTCAAATCCATACTTCGATTCTGGTGAGTTACAGAAGGCAAGAACCTTGAACGTCTAAACCTTCGCAATTTGCCTTTCCAGAATCTACGCTTGCAATATAACAAAAACAGACACGCCTCGGCACGGGTCACCCCCACATAATAAAGCCTCCGTTCCTCATCCAGTTGACGTTTTCGCGCTTGTCGGTCGCCGGTACATTCCCCGGGCGTAAGTTTCTCACATAATCCGGCATAATACACCACCGCATACTGGAGGCCCTTGGACGCATGAACCGTCTCGATATGCACGCCGTCTTCAACAGTCACCTCGGGCGCAGCGGCTCCATTTTTCATTTCGCCCGCCTCAGTCACCACATCGCCTGCAATCGGAATGTTATAGTCGCGGAGCGCCTGTTCGTAATAAAGGCGCTGGCGGTTGTAGCGGACCAGAATCGCAAAATTTTTCCAGGCTAGGTCGTAATCTTCGCGAATTTCCTTGATCGACATGACAATCTTCTGGATTTCTTCGACAGGGTTGTCGGACACCCAAATTTCGGGCTTACGGTTTTCCTTGTACAGCGGATTTCCGCCAGAGCCGTTCAAATTGCCAGCACGCAGCATCTTGCGCAGGTGAATCGGCTTATTCTTGAAAATGTCATTCGCCAAATACAGCACATTCGGAACCGAGCGATAATTCCATTCCAGGCGAATCTGTGTGGATTCCTTGAAGTCTTCGCAAAAGCGTTCGATGTTCCCGATATCGGCACCGCGGAACCCGTAAATGGCCTGGTCGTCGTCGCCTACCACGAATAGTTGCTTGCGGTCGCCGAGCAGTCCTTTCACCAAGCGGTACTGCGAAGGATTGATGTCTTGGTACTCGTCGACCAGAATTTCTTGCCACTGTTCGCGAAAGTAATTCCGCGCCATCTCGTTGGTTTCGAGCAACTGAATCGCCGAATAAATCAGGTCCTCGAACACGACCTGCCCCGATTCAAGAACCGCCTCGCGGAGCGGCTGCAATTTTGCCGAAACTGTCGCGCCATAGCAGTCTGAAAACAAATTTTCCCGAGACACCTTGACTTTCAGCTTGAGTTTCGAAAGCGCCTGTGAAAATTCACGTTCCGAAGACTCCGTCGGCACGGGCATTTTCTTGAAGCCCAAGAGTTCGTAAGCCGGGCACCCGCCGCCCGCTCCCGCCTTACCGCACGGAATCTTGCACTTGAGCATGTACAGCGCAAGCGAATGGAACGTACACAGCCGCACGCCCGCATTCGGGAATAGTTTCTGCACGCGTTCCCGCATTTCGGCGGCGGCCTTTGCGGTGAAGGTCAACGCCAGGATTTTTTCAGGTTCTACACCGCAAAGAATCCTGTACTGGATTCGCTTGGTCAAGACGGACGTCTTGCCCGAGCCGGCCCCCGCCAAAATCAGAAGTTGCGCATTTTTCTCATGATCGTGCAACACCGCTGCACGCTGGTCAGAATTTAAACCCTTGAGGATTTCTTCGGCGTCCATAACGCCTCGTAGGGAATGGGGCGAAGTACATGTAAATCGCCACCGCTATCTAAAAACCGTCGCACGCCCCAGGGTATTCCAAGGCCTGCGCCGTTGAATTATTTCGGCTCGCCTTCAGTCTTAGCCGGCACTTTTGCCGCAGGCGTTCCGCCAAGCAAGAACACGAATGCACCGAACAAACTCAGTACCAGACTCACAAAGTAAGCAAGCAACTGAATCACTACCGATTCAAGCCCCGGCACTCCGGCACGCGCAAACAGCGACTGCGCCAATAGTTCACGCGGGCCAAAACCGCCAATCGAAATCGGAAGCGCACTCACGATTGCAACGAGCGGGATGTAATAAAAGTACCACGAAATCGAGAGGTCTACGCCGACCGCGATTCCGCAAAAATAATGCACCAGAATTCGAAGGCCCTGCGTCAGTGCCGAAAGCAAGTTAATAGACGCCAAAAGCTTTACCGAACGGAATTGCTGGAATCGTTCGAACATGTGGATCAGGCGTTCGTTAATCTTCTTCGGGAAAATCTTCGTAAGCACCTTGCACAAGAGGCGCCCGAGCCTACGGCTGCAGAGAGCTGCAAATAGGGCACAGAATCCCAGGAAAATCCAGACCGAGGGCCACATGAACGAACGCTGCGCTTCGTCATGCATAAAGAACAGAAGCCCCATGGCAAGCGCAAACAGCGTAATAAAGAACAGCCCATAAAGGCGGTCAAAGAATGTCGCCGTCAGCCCAGCGCCAACGGAATCTTGCCCGCCCTGCATACGGATGTCGTAAACCTTTTTGGCATCGCCACCCACATTGCCCGGCATAAAGTTGTTAAAGAACAAGCCCACGTAATAAAGCTTGAGCAAATGACCATAGCCCATTTTCACGTTCTGCTTTTCGAGCAAAAGCTTCCACTGCAGACACGCCGTAAAGTTCGAAAGTCCAAGGCACAACAAGGCAACAAAAAGCGGCCACACGCTGTGCGCGCTAAAAAGTCTATACAGATCGTCAACGCTCCAGTCCGGCGCCTTCACGATGTTTCTGTACACAAAGTAAGCGGGGACAATCGTCACCACCAACTTCAAACAAAAAATCAACGCCGATTTGAGTCGGCCATTCATTTTACTCATTTCCTCCCCCCACTTGTCGCTCTATAACGGCATCCTGCAAAAGATCGAGAGTCCTCTCGGCTGCAATGTCCCAGCGGAACTCACCCGCATAACTCTTCGCCGCCGCCGAAAGTCTCGTGCGCAAATCGTCGTCGCTATAAAGTCTGTCCATTTCGGACGCACAAGTATGAAAATCCCCCACCGGGAACAAGAGTCCCGTCTCGCCGTTTCTTACGCTGTCGCGGAGCCCAGGCACATCGCTTGCAATCGTCGTCGTCCCAAGCCTTGCAGCCTCCACTACCGTAAGGCCCCAACCTTCCTTGTAGCTCGTCTGCAACAGCGCCACTGCATTCTGCAGCAAAGCGCGTTTCTTCGACGGCGTTACAAATCCCAAAAGTTCAACACGCTCCGTAAGCCCGCGTTCCTTGAGCCACGCCGGAATCTTTTTCAGGAGCGGACCATCGCCCGCCACCACGAGTTTTACATCGGGGTGGTTCTCGTTCTCGGCAAATTCTTCAAAAGCCTCAAGCGCCGTCCAAATTCCCTTGTAGCGGTGCACGCGCGAAAGCCACAAAAAGTACGGCGTACTCGGCACTTCTTCAGACTTCTCGACCTGCGACGGATCCACATCGTCGGAGCCGTTATAGATTACCGAAATACGGTCTTCGGCAATTCCGATTTCTTCCAGTTCGTACTTGGTACTCGGGCTTACCACCACAAACGGCTGCTTGCGGTAGAACCACGGAATAACGCGTTCGAACGCCCACACCATAAAGGCAATCGGGAACGACGCCTCATGGAAAATGGAGCTACGCCACAAGTGGTGCATCTGCACCACCACAGGCTTCTTGGTCAAGAACGGCGTAAACAGCGGAAGCTTGTTCAAGTCCTCGACCACCACATCGAAATTGAATTCACAATCCAACTTGCGGATATTCATCGCCACCGTGAGCTGGAACAGCAAATCGCCACCCTTGCGAACCACCTCGATTCCGTCGACCGTTTCGCGGGCCTTGCAGCCGGCAAACGCCGTCGTCAGGAGCACAACCTTGTGCCCCGATTCTACAATCTGAGAAAAAATACGGTGAAGGTGCTTTTCGGCGCCCCCTGCGGCGGGGTGCATCCGGTCGCGGTAATTGACTACAAGGATGTTCATCGGCTAGGGCTTTCTGCCCAGGACTCCAATGCACAACTGCGTGTAGTGCATAAGCGAATTGTTTTCGAGCGCATCAAGAATTTTGTCCTTGACCTTCTGGTAAGCCGTTCCCTGCAGCGGATACTTCGGCAGTTCCACGCCCACCTTGAAGCCCACTTCACGCACAATGCGGTAAAAGAGATTCGGGCGCATCCAGTCGCCATAATCGTAAACGCATTCAAAACCCGCATCGGTCATGAGCTTTTTCAACTGCGGCATGGTGAACTGCTTTTCCCAACCGGCAAACCACTTGTCCATCGCAATCAGAATATGCTTGATTACGGTGTAAGGGTGAACGGTCTGCGGCACGTCGCACAGGCAGTGACCGCCATGCTTTAGAATGCGGTAATTTTCCTTGATCAGCGGGAGCGAATCCTTAAAATGCTCGGCCAGGCCCTGATGGAACACCAGGTCAAAAGTGCAATCCGGGAACGGAGCCTTGAAGGCATCGCCACGCACAAGCTTCAGGTTATCGTAAAGGTTATCCTTCGCGCGAATGGCGTCCACAATCTTCAAACTGTTTTCAGCGTAATCGAGCACATAGACATCGGCACCCAAGCGGGCCAGTTCGGCACTGTCGCGACCGGTACCGGCGCCCACTTCCAAAACCTTGAGGCCTTCGAGCTTAAAATTCTTCTTAATCGTATTCAACACAGACGGAGACGAAGGGTAAACCTTGTCCATATCGTTCTTCTGTTGCCAAAATCTGTTCCAGACAGACTGATCAGGTTCTTTAATAGACATAGCGTGTAAAATATACTAATTCGGAATTCAAAATTTGGAATTCGATTTTTGCCGTGAGCCGAAAGCGACTCGTATAAACGAGTCGTGACGGCGAGAGTGAGGCTATATCACATTTTTTTGTTAGAAATAGAGCCGAACGGTCTGTAAAGGGGAAAGTTTCCCCCTCGCTTCAGCCACGCCCCGTCAATACCGTGTCTTACGCTACCCCCTCGCCTAAGGGCTCCGCCCCTAAAACCCCACATTAGTCACAAATTTACGACAATAGTTGATTTTTTGAAACAATTTTTCTAAATTTAAAGACAAAATTCATCAAAATGTGACAATATACGGGAAATTTGATACACTTTGCTAATTTTTTACACTTTTGGCACGCATCTTGCTTAAAAAAATACGATATTAAGGATGTAAGGTTATAAAATGCATATTGATTCTACTGATACCACTCTAAAACGTTACCTCGAAGATATTAGACGCACCGCTCCCCTCTCTCGCGAAGAAGAGCAGATTCTGTTCCAGAAAGCCAAAGAAGGCGACAAGATCGCCCGTAAGAAGCTTATTTCTGCCAACATGCGTTTCGTTTTGAAAGTCGCTATTCAATACCGTGGTTGCCCCATTCCGCTGCCGGACTTGGTGAGCGAAGGCGCCATGGGTCTCGTGCGTGCTATCGAATCCTTTGAACACACTCGTGGTCTTAAGTTCATTAGTTACGGCGTGTGGTGGATTAAGGCTTACATTACCCGCGCCATTAACGAACAAGGCAACCTGATTCGCTTGCCGGCCAACCAGCACTTGCGCGTGCGTAAGGCTTTGCACGAACAAAGCCGCGGTAAGGAAATCAACGAAGAAATCCGCGAACTTATCCAGATCGGTCAGCGCGGCGTTTCGTTCGACAGCCCGCTCAAGGCAGACTCCAAGGCGACCTACGCCGAAGTGTTGCCTGACGGCACCGCCACGAACCCGGAAAACGAATCCGAAATCCAGAGCGTCGAAGCTTTGGCCCGCGACCTCATGGAACAGCTTCCGGAACGCGAAGCCAAGGTGATTACCGGCATCTTCGGTATCAACCAGGAAGCTCCGCAGACACTTCGCGAAGTGGGCGAATCCATGAACATCTCCCACGAACGTGTCCGTCAGCTGCGCGACCAGGCACTCCGCCGCATCCGCAAGTACAACAGCAAGGAATTCTTGCAAGACAAGAAGGACGCCTTCCTAGCAGCCATTAATAAGTAGCGAGCCGAGCGTCGCGCGCAAACCAAAGACTTGCGCATGACCGAGGCGAAGCACTTATGGATGCAAAGCATCAATAAGTAATGGCAGCTCGATGACGCACGGGGCTCCGCCCCCTGGACCCCTTTTCCATATTCGGGCAACAATCTAAAACCATTTAACGTCTGAAGATAATTCAGACGTTTTCTTTTATGCTTATACAAAAAGTGACCGCCGAAGGCGATCACTTTTCATTTTTTTGCTCAGAACTCGTAACTGAGTACTATTAACTGCGGCGCAGCCGCCCCTACTTCTTGTGTTTCTTGCGGCGAACGCCCCACTTGTCCTTGATTTCTTCGACAATCTTCTTGTCTTCGTAGCGGACAACCATCTTGAACTGCACGGTGTACACGCCCGTCCCAACGAAGCGTCCCTTGTGATCCTTGAAGTTCCAGTTCACAAAGACCTTCTTGTCGGTTTCAAGGCAGTTACCACCGAACTTCGGGCTTTCGCAAGGCACCGTAATAATGGTGTCGTTCACGTACTGGCCCAAGTGATCGAAGTAGTTCACGATGAACGAGATGTACACATCTTCAGGCTTCAAGGAATCAAGCACGGACGGGTCGTACGTACCGTCAGAAGAAACCTGGGCGCGGTCAAGAAGCTGCGGCACAAAGCGTTCGCCCAACTGCACCAACTGTCCAAGCGCCCCTTCTTTTTCCATGTCTTCCTTGGTGGTCGAGCCCGGCACGTAGCGCAGGTTCACCGAGCTTACGGTCTGCAACGTGTAGCTCTTGCCGTCAGAATCTTCCCTCGGAGTGTCGTCATTGACATCGAAGGTACCCATCTGAGTGGCTTCGACCAAGTGGTTCAGGAGACCTCCGATAATGACCGCCTGCGGGTTTTCGCCAGCGATATTGCCGTAGTTATCCTTGATCGCATCCTTAAGACCCTTGTGAACCACAATGGAGTCACCCGGCATGATCGTTCCGTCGCTTCCGTTAAAGACAAGCTTTGCAGTAAGGCCATCTGGAGACCAGTCTATTCTCGTCGGGTTCAGTTCGATTGTTTCTTCGCCATGAATGTAAGAGAAGAAATCC
The DNA here is from genome assembly GCF_002210325.1 of Fibrobacter sp. UWB1. Classification (NCBI taxonomy): domain Bacteria; kingdom Pseudomonadati; phylum Fibrobacterota; class Fibrobacteria; order Fibrobacterales; family Fibrobacteraceae; genus Fibrobacter; species Fibrobacter sp. UWB1. Next base: position 197,581 of record NZ_MWQL01000001.1, on the reverse strand, counting down.
TTACCCTTCAGGTTCTTCGTGCGAATCGGTTCCGAGAATCTGATTTCAAGCGTATCGGCCTTCTTGCCATAACTGAGCGTTGCGCTTGCCACGACCGGCGCCATCTTGTCAACCAGCGGAGCGACGTCTTCGTTCACGAAGGTTTCGCCAAAGATCCTGTAGTAGGTATAGATAGTTGCCTGCGGCAAGTTCTCAGAGATGCTCGTGACGCCGGAAGCAAGTTTCGTCGTCGAGAACACGTCCCAAATAACACGGGTCGGATCCTTCGGATCGATTTTCATGTTTTCAGGCTGAGCCTGCAGCTGGATCATCATTCCGCGATAGCTATACCACGGGAACGACATGTACAAGGATTCGTCCACGTCATCCTTTGTCAACTTCTTGTCGAACACGGCCACAACCTGGTCGAGAACGCCATCGCCATCGGTATCCCAGTATTCCACATTCTGGATCATCGGGAATCTGTCAACCACCTGGACAGGAACTTCGCGTTCGTATTCGTCAGAGGTGATGTACGGCAAATTCGTGAAGGTTGCCCCCGGATAGAGCGACACGCTATCCTTGTCACTACCCTTCAGCTTGAAGTTCTTGCCAACCAGAATCACGATATCCTTGGCAGGCATGTAGACCTTCTTGATCTGGTCCACATCGAAGCCGTAGCGTTCAGCGCTCTGCTTGATCATGACCAGCATTTCGGGCATACCGATGTCCACCGGGAACAGGTCAATGTTATACTGCAAGAACAGCGAGTCAAGACCGTTTACGTTGCGAATAGCGTAGGCGTCCTTAATGACATTGCTACCCACTTCCACAATCGAGGCCTCGCGCACATAGGTTGCGCCATCGCTAGCCTTGTCGCCATAGGTCACCAAGGCCTTGGCATCCTTCGGGAATTCACCCACGCCCGGCAAGGTAAGATACTTATCCACACGAGAAACCAAAATACGATCGCCAGCCGCATTCAGCTTCGGATCCACGCAATCAAGCGTATCCTTACCAAGCACAAGCTTCACTCCATCCAGGTAGTAGTTGCTCGACAAGGTGTCATCCAACAAGATTTCCACATAGTCCAAAGCCATATCGCCATCAGTATCCTTGATGTAGCCGACACGGGTATCTGGAATCGGGTCGTAGAAGTTGATATTGTCAATGATGATCATTTCATTGCCACCATACACCTTGATCGAACCGCCCTGAACCACTTCGTCTGCCGTCACGAAAATCGTCACGGAGCCGTCAGCGTTAACCACCAGGGATTCGTTCTTGGAGCCGTCCGTCGGGTCAACCAGCTTCACGCCCGTCTTCGAAACGAAGCGGAGCGAATCCGGAGAGTCAAAATATTCCTTGACCTTGTCCTTATCCAAAGTAATGGCAACGACATCGCCCACCTTGGCAGAATCCAGGCCGGAATTATAGTGCAAATCCATCGGAATTCCCTTGGGGTCATTCGTCAGCAGGTAATGGTTGCCATTGATCGCCACCACCTTCGGGTTGCTCGGATCGGGATCCGTGGGAACAAGGACCACCGTCTTCGAGACAAGAGAATCACCCTTTTCAAAGTCATCGGCAGACGGGTATTCGTCAAAGCCCGTACCCGGATCTTCATCATAGTCTTCAGCACCGAAATACACTCTCGAAGAACTGGAACCGTCGCCTTCGTCTTCTCCACTTCCGATTGTACGGCTCGAAGAGGACTTATCGCCAACATCTTCACCGTTACCCTGTTCGCTACTGCTAGAACCGTTACCATTGCTGTTGCTGCTGGAATGTCCGCCGTTTCCACCAGAGCTCAAGTTCGAATCGCCGGCGCTGCTGGTACCGTCGTTGCCACTGCTACCGTTGTCATTACCGGAGCTGCTTCCATTGCTATTGGAACTACCACCATTGCTATTGGAACTACCGCCATTGCTATTGGAACTGCCTCCATTACTATTGGAGCTACCGCCGTTACTATTGGAACTTCCGTCGTTGCTGCCAGAGCTAGAAGCGTCGCCACCGGAGCTATTGCCATTGCCTGCAGAGCTCAAGTTGGTGCCGCTACTAGAATTGCCATTGTTGCCGGAGCTAGAGCCGTTATTGGAGCTGCTAGACTTTGCACTGCTAGACGATTCATGGTATTCCACCAGCGAAGAACTACTCTGGGAGTCGCTAGAAACTTCTTCATCGCTACCCGTATGACCGCCTTCACGAATCACGCCCACACCCGAAAGCGGAGCCAAATCATCAAGGTAGTTGTCGATCCACTGCACATGAATCAACACGTTGTCGTTAATCATCTTCTTCGGGTTTGCCGCATAGTCCACAAAGATCATATGACCCGTATTAGACGCCACAAAAAGGTGACCATAGCCATCGGTGGTTCCCTGGTCCAAACGCCAGCCCACACCCGGAGTTCTCGGGCCCGTCAAGTTTTCATTTCTTTCTTCGAAGAAATATGTACGCAAATCAATTTCAGCAATCTTCTTCGCCGTGACTTTACCGTTTTCATAAGACGGCTTGATCTGCACAATCTTGGAACCACCGAACACGAAAATGGTCTTGGAATACGTATCGTAGGCGCCGCCATGTGCACCTTCCAAGGAGTCAATCAAAGATTTCGTTCCGACTTTAGTAATGACCTTTTCGCCAATTTTACCACCAATCTGGGACTGGTTTTCTCTAGTCACCGTCGTCCAAGTCGTATCGGTAAATACACCGAAATAGGCCTTTTTATTTTCTTGGCCTCGTCTTTCTGCAGAACACGCCCTGGTACCACCGCTCGATTCGCAACCACCACCCAAATAATCAGAATACGTAAAGAAGGCCGTACCTTCGCCATCCCAAATCACAGTAGCTAATTTCTTGTCGTTATGGCGATCCGGTTCCTTAGGCACAAGTTCTACCTGGTGACCAATGTCAGCAAAGTTCTTGGTAGCCGAATCCATTGCCGTCGAGAATCGGTACAAGTAGCCCGGAATACCGGCGGCCCACAACCATTTTTGATTGGGATCCATCATCAAATGCCAGAAACCGCCCTTCTGCGTTGCAGGAGTCGAGGTTTTCACAAGGCATTTTCCAGAGCCTGTGGCCTTGGCGGTCTTGTTCACTTTATAAATCTTTTCGCCCTGACCAGCCACCAACAGGTCGCCATCAGGATGGTGCACGATACCATCGGCACCCTTCACGTTATCGCCTTCTGTACAAAGCGTCTTCTTGTCAGAAGGTTTCATCAGCAAGTAACCCGCACCATTATACTGGTAGCTGATGCTCTTGACGCGGTCGTTCTGTTCGTACTTGGTATAGTACAGCGTAGCCTTGGTAGCAGCATGCGGCACGATATCGCCGATCTGCTGAATCCAAATACCCGTCGCCGGATTTTCCGGGGTAGGATAATCTACATCTGCAGCATAGCTTACCGCCGCAGACAACAAAAGCATTGAAATGTATTTTGCCGTATTTCTCATGTTCTTACCCTCGAAAAAAATCCTTATTTAGCCCTCTTAGAAGAGATACCCCATCTAAAGATTCTTTCAACTTTAAAGTCATCCTTTGCTCCGTAAACCTTTACTCTGAACTTTGCAAGATAAATACCGGCGCCCACCTTACGGCCATTGTCGGCACGCATGTTCCAGCGAACATAGAGTTTGTCCGGATTTTCAAGGCAGTTGCCATCGAAGAACGGGTCATCGCAAGCAATACTGCCCGAAGCGCCTCCAACGTAGTTGCCAATATTCGTATACACGTAGAGTTCCCAATGGAGTCCGATATCTTCCATATTCGGCACAGCCAGGCCCTTGTCATCTTTACCCATAATGGTCGAATAGCCGATATCCATGAGCACGCCCAGCGAAGACTGGTCAGAGGCTTCCTTGGCATCCTTCACATGTTCAATCGTAAACGGCTTCACGCGGTCACTGAGTTCTTCAGCCTTGTTCAAGTCCGCAAACGAATTCGTCTTCATAATCACGCGCGGATCGCCTTCCACCATGACAGTCGGAGCAAGTTCAGAAACCTTGTTGCCGCTCTTGTCGACAAGACCGCTCGTGAAGTTATCGAAACGCACTGAGTCTGCAGGATTCATGCGGCTTGCGAGGTCTTCGCCGGCTTCCATGTACAGCATCAATTCGCGACCGTCTTCGCTCCATTCCGAAGACCTCAGGCTGTAATGCACCCAGGCGCCATCGACATAGAAAGCGAGGCAGTCATCGGAAAGATCCACGCCTTTCTTGTCCATCGCTTCGGAGAAGCTGATCTTGAATTTATCCGGTTCCATCATCTGGAAGGATTCCGGATACAGGAACGTCGACGAAATGACCGGAGCCATGTAGTCGTTCATTCCATACATCATTTCTTCTTCGGATTCCTTGCCTTCGACAGAAACCTTGTTTGTAATCGAGGCATAGCCGTATTCTGTCTTGCCGTCCTTTGAATAGGACTTGTCAATTCCCGTCAGCAATTTCTTGATGTCGTATTCTTCGGGATCAAGAGCAAAGCCAAGCAGCGTACCGCCTTCCGAAATCTCGAGGTCGGCAATGTTCGGCTTGATGGCCACCAATTCGCCGTCGTTGTCGAGCCAGTAGAAGGTAATGTCCATCTTCTTGAGGTCTTCCTCGGTGATCGGGGTTTCAAAGCCAAGCGAGGTAGAGTCCATGCGGCCATCGCCATCGCGGTCATAGAATCCGTTCTTGTCGTTGTCCACATAAATGCGGCCAGCATTCTGCACAGGGACTTCCTGGTTGTTCTTGCTTGTCGGTACACCGTCAGCGGCAGTCAGGATTCCATCGGGGCATTCCTTGCTGCTGCAGATGGTTTCAATCTTGAGCATGTCACCCACAGACACAACGCCTGATTCCACGGTGAATACCCACTGGGTTCCCTTCTTGGAGATTGCATCCACGTCGATTGATTCGCCATTGAGTTTCAATCCGCGACCGCTTGTCCAAGACGGATCCATATCCTTGTTGAAGCGAACGATCAAGGTATCCGTCCCGTCATTGCCCTTGACCAAGGTGGCCGTCTGAATGGCTGCGCCAATGCTATCGGCAAGAGCCGTCGTGAGCGTGTCACAGCGGTTACCCACCGAGCACACAAAAGCCTTTACGACACCCTTCGCATCGTCACCCTGAATTTCAACCTTGACATCGGGCAATCCATAGACATCGCCATCTTGCTTGACATCGCCACTGTACTTTTCAAAGGACTTGTCGCTCGGCCAGCTGTAGAAGAAATCATTCACATCCATGGAATCGGTCTTGCCGCCGAACCAGGTCGCAATGCTGTCGCCAATACCATCGCCGTCGGTATCGTAAATGGCGGCGTTATCGAGAGTCGGCATGTCAGGATTCACGAACTGGTATTCACCCGGGAACGGATCGCTCAGAATGAATTCATTGTTACGCAGGCTATCCGGGAACGCATTCATGCTGAACGTCGAACCGTCGGTAATGGCCTTGCTCGCAACCACCAGGAACCGGCCCTTGCCGTTTTCAATATTTAAGCGAATGGTGTTGTCACTTAGCTTCAGGTTTACTCCACCATCGCTCAAAAACTCCAGGTTTTCGCTTTCGCCGAAAGCCTTGAAATAGAAAGTTTTCGTCAGAGTCGAATCGACTCGTCCCTTTGCCGGGCCAATCGGGACAATCGCTTCGACATCGACATGCATGGTATCGCCCACTTCGTACTGGAGCTTGGATGCATCGGTCACTTCCTTGCCCTTCACAATGTACTTGAGGTACGGCACGTAGAAGTTGTAGACCAGGCTTACGATCGGATCCGTTGCCGATTCGTCTTCGGCAGTACCGAGCATGAGGTTGTAAAGCTTATAGCGACTTCCGACGCGCAGTTTCACGAGACCGGAGTCCTCATCGGCTTTTACGGGCTCCATGTTGTGAACGACAGAGGAATCTTCCGAAAGTTCAAGAGTCAAGGTGTCGCGACCATAGTCCTTTTCTTGCGGAGCGTAGATAAAGAACGAAGCACCCTTGATGGCGTTTTTCTTGACAAGGTCGGCTTTGGGCGGAACCACGTAAAGAATGGCGCCTCGGGTTTCCGAGATACGGTAATACTTGCAACGCACGTCGGGCTTGCCACTGTAGTCAATGCAATCAATAGATTCAAGCGCAAAAGCCCCCGCTGCAAGACAAAGCAACGCGAACAACATCAGCGAAAGAATATGATTTTTTACAGACTGCATTATGACCTCTACAATTGGCTCCACTTACGCAAAGAAAACTTTGCATAACATATACTCCAAAGATATGATTTTTTTTTAGAAAACGGACAACAAAAATTTACGTTGTGATACGAATCGCAAGATATTTTCAAATTTGTTTATTCCAAGTTGGAATAAGTATTTGCAAGGTCTGTAACGATATCGTCCATAAAAATCCAGCCGCGTCCTTCAAGGCGCAAGCAAGATTTACTTTGTAACAAATTTGACAGATTTCCGTGCTTTAAGAAGCCCTTCGAAATCCAGCGTTCGCACACTGATTTATCCAAGGCAATTCCCATTTTTTCAAGATCTTCAGTCGAAATTCCCCTAGATTGCCGAAGAGAGAGCCACAAAAGCTCCATAATTTCGTCTTCACGCCTCAGCCGGTCAAACGAAAGCATCGATTCCGGGCAGCCCGACTTGACATAGTCGCGCCACCGGGGGTAAATTTCGGGAGCATAATAGCGCACCGCATGCAAATAACTGTGGGCACCAGGGCCAAAGCCCGCATATTCGCCCCGATTCCAGTAATTCTGGTTATGGGCACTTTCAAAACCGGGCCGTGCAAAGTTCGATACCTCGTAGCGTTCAAAGCCCTTGCGTTTCAGGATTTCGACACCGCTCATGTACATGGGCTCGTAAAGGTCTTCGTTTACGGCAAGTTCCCCGCGATCCACGCGATGCCCGAGCCTCGAGCGGGGCGAGACATTCAACCCGTAAAAGCTCACATGGTTCAGCGGGAAATCCGAAAGGCGGTCCACATCGGCCAAGAAGCCCTCGACCGTCTGCCCCGGCAAATCAAACATCAAGTCCGCATTCACTTGCAAGTTCGACGTGCATGTCAGCAAATTCAAGGCCTCGAGCCCAGCCTCTACCGAATGGGAACGCCCGACCAATTTCAACAAATTAGCGTCGAACGTCTGAATTCCAAGACTGATGCGGTTTACGCCCAGTTCCACGGCATTTTGTACGGACTGGCGACTAGTCGACTCCGGATTGAACTCCATGGAAACTTCGTTCAATTTGGATATATCGAGCCCTACCGAAGCAAGGCACTCAAAAATCCGGTGCAAAAATTCTGCCGGTAGTTCCGACGGGGTTCCCCCACCCAGGTAGAGCGTTCGAGCCGAGGCAAGCAGCCCCGGGTTCCCCCCTTCAAAACTTACAATTTGCTTACATAACAAGTCCGTGTACTCGGCAAAAATTTTCGATTGCGACGGCATTACGCGAAAATCGCAATAATCGCAAACTTTTTTGCAGAAAGGCACGTGAATATAAACACAAAACATCTTTTACAAACGAATAAAATTATTACAAAAAACCTTTTTTATAAAATTTAGATTATATAAATGTATATGGACAACAAGCAACTAAATAAAATCAAGAAAAAATTGAAGAAGCGGCTCCCGCTCCTGATTTTCTTGACGTTGTCCACCGCTATCTTCTTTTTGGCATCGACCCTCCTTTTAGACGAATCGTACAAAGATATCATCATTATTGCCATGATTTGGGCGTTGCCTCTATTTATCCACTGAAGGTGCTATGGCCATTACCCGATTAACGCAGCGTAAGTGCAAAGCGATCGCTTTCTATATCTTGAGTTGGGTGATTTTCACCTTAAGTGCCTCGGCCCTTTTGACGTACGGCGCCGGAAACGGTTTCGACCCGACACGCATGCTCTTCATGCTGCAGCTGTCTCTTTTGACAGGACTTTCGCACGCTATTTACGACGTAATTATTTTGCAAGACGAAATGGACAAACGCCCTGTTGCGGCAGCCCTGATTATTCGTTCCTGTTTTTTCTTGGCAAGCATTTGCGCGAACCTGACGCTATGCATTCTGATTTGGGATATCGACCGCAGCGAAGGCCTTATTAACGAAGCCGCCCTGCAACACATGCTGAACTTTTTCAAGCAGCCGAAAAACCACATTCTGATTTTCGAACTGTTCATGCTCGGGCACCTGATTACCTTTATCCGTTCCGTGCACAAGAAGTTCGGGACCCGCGTCTTTATGAACACCTTGCTCGGCAAGAATCAGGACCCCAAAGAAGAAGACTTGATATTCATGTTCATTGACATGAAGCATTCCACCGAGATTGCCGAAGAACTCGGACACGTAAAGTACAGCAACTTTATTCGTGACTACTACCGCCTGCTTTCGAACTGCTGCGAAGAAAACCATGGCGAGATTTACCAAATTGCAGGCGACGGCGTTTTCTTGACTTGGAAAACCAGCGACTGCAAACGCGCCGCGCGCCCGCTGGATTGCTTTTACGATTTTGCCGAATGCCTGGAACGCACCGCATACAAATTCAAAAAACGCTACGGGATTGTTCCCGCATTCAAGGCAGCCGCCCACTGCGGAAAAGTAATCTCTACCGAAGTCGGGAACTTCGGAAGCGAAATGGCCTACCACGGCGACGTGCTGAACACCACTTCAAGAATCCAGACACTTTGCTCCAAGCTCGGGCAGGACTTTTTGATTTCGGAAGACTTATATATGAGACTTCCCCTGCCGCTCCCCCACGGTTTTTTGAGCGTAAAGGCCGGATTTTTCGAATTACGCGGAAAAAAGAACGGAATTTTGATTTTTTCTCTGCATAAGCCCTTGACATAGTGAATTTATTATTCTATAATTGGGCTACCCCGCGGGAATAGCTCAGTTGGTAGAGCACGACCTTGCCAAGGTCGGGGTCGAGGGTCCGAGTCCCTTTTCCCGCTCTAAAAAAAGAAAAGCCACCTATCAGGTGGCTTTCTTTTTTTTATAACACGGGAAGGGACCGGACCCGAGACCCCTTGGGGGAGAGGGTGCGGCATAATTTGGCTCATGCACGAAGTGCGAAGAGGCAAATTATGAGCTTGAGGCAAGCGCAGCTTGCATCGAGCCCGTAGGGCGGCAAGCCAGCCGCGCAAAGCTCGGGGACTGGCGCAGCCGCAGTCCCTTTCTCAAGCGACAATCCCTTTTGACGCCTGCGGCGTCCGCAGCGTCACTCGGTCATGACAAAATGCGAGCATTTTGTCGCGACACTCGTTTAGCACGCTTTTCCTGCTCTAAAAAAAGAAAAGCTTTAAAACAAACCTCAAATTACGAACAAATTCCTAAAAACGAAAAGTGCCTCACTCTCACCTTCGTCGCCAGCTTGCGCTTGGCGACTACGGTTCATTTAGGCAGCCTTCACAGTTTCCACGACCTTGGCAAAGGATGCCGGATCGGCGACGGCGGTTACAAGACCGCATGCGAAGTTCTGCAAGAAATCATGGTCAGCGGTTCTTCGCATGCTCCCACCTAAAGGTGGCCATGTACACTAAGGCCTAAAGGCCAAGTGTCCAAAGGTCGCCTACATCGCCAGCTTACGCCTGGCGACTCCGGCTCACCATGGCCGACGCCCAACTGCAAAAAAGCACCCCGCCCGATTAGGAGCAGGGTGCAATTTCTCGCGTAAAGATGAAGCTATTAGGCAGCCTTCACAGTTTCCACGACCTTGGCAAAGGATGCCGGATCGGCGACGGCCATGTCAGCGAGAACCTTGCGGTTCAGCTTGATGCCCGACTTGGAAAGCTTGTAAATGAACTGGCTGTAGCTGATGCCGAGTTCACGGACAGCGGCATTGAGGCGGACAATCCACAGAGAGCGGAAGTCACCCTTTTTGTCGCGGCGGTGAGCGTAGGCATACTGACCGGCGTGGGACACGGCGTCGATAGCAAGGCGAAGGTTCGACTTGCGACGGCCATAGAAGCCCTTGGCGGCCTTAAGGATTTTTTTGCGGCGTTCGCGGGAAGGAACTCTGGTTTTAGCGCGTGGCATTCTTACACTCCTTATGCAACGACAAGCAGACGCTTGACATGGTAAACATCGACTTTCTTAACGAGAGCGCCCTTACGCAGGTTACGCTTACGCTTCGTGGACATCTTGGCAAGAATGTGGCGCATGCCAGCACGCTTGAACTTGACGTGGCCGGAACCAGTCAGGCGGAAGCGCTTCTTAGCACCGCTGTGTGTTTTCATCTTAGGCATTTTTACCTCTTTAGGTTATTAAGTTGAAGCCTCACCTGCTGCCATGGGCTCGGTTACGGGCTTTGGTGCCTGGGGCTGCTTTTTGGCAGTGCCTGCACCGCGTTTAGGACCGTAAATCGAGAGCATTGTGTTGCCTTCGACTCGCGAATCCATTTCCAAGTCGCCGTACTGGAGCAAGTCTTCCTTAGCGCGCTCCATTAGGCGTTTGCCGTAGTCCATGTGCGCCATTTCGCGCCCACGGAACTGCATAATAAGCTTGACCTTCATGCCATCCTGCAAGAACTCGGCTGCCTGCTTGATCCTGTACTGGTAGTCGTTCTCGGCAGTCTTCGGGTGCATCTTGATTTCTTTAAGCTTCACCACGTGCTGCTTGGCCTTTGCGGCCTTGGCCTTCTTGATCTGTTCAAACTTGTACTTGCCGTAGTTGATGATACGGCATACAGGCGGCTTAGCATTGGGAGACACTTCCACCAGGTCCAGTCCGGCGTCCTTGGCCATCTGGAGAGCCTGTTTGGTATCCATGATGACGGCCTCGCCATCGTCTTTCACAAGACGGATCGGGGAAATGCGAATGTCTTCGTTAATGCGGGTTCCGTCACTCTGTCTGTTCGGCATGCGACGGTCGCGGGGATTTTGTAACGCCAAGTTAAGCTACCTCTAGGTAAAATTGTTATTGTGGCGCTAAATATAGTTTTTTTAATAAAAAATGCAAGAACTTTTTAACGAACCCCTTTGAAAATAGGCGGATTTTTGTATAATTGGACTTGCTCGCGGCGGTAGCTCAATGGTAGAGCCTTAGCCTTCCAAGCTAATGGTTGCCGGTTCGATCCCGGTCCGCCGCTCTTAGACCCCTCACTGAGGGGTCTTCTTTTTATTTGTGAGCCATAAACGACTCGTATTAACGAGTCGTGTTGGCGAGAGCGAGGCGATATCATAAGTTCCAAGATGATTATGAGCCGAGCGGTCTCCATGGGGTCTTTTTTTATTCCCTATTCCCCGAGCAAGTGCATGATCACAGGGCGGTTCTTGCCGGCCTCTGTCTTATGAATCGTGAGTTTTCCGGTGCTGTCGTAGCTGAACTGTTCGCCCACGCGCTCGCCATTTACAAAAGTAAGGCTGTCGCGGAGTACACCGCTCCGGTACCAGTTCCGCATGATTCCGTTTCTCTTGCCGTCCTTCCAGAAGGTTTCACTTGCAAGTCTGCCGCCCATGCTGTCCGGGAAAAAGCTACGGCTTTCCGCAATTTGGCCATCTTTCCAAAGTTCTTCGTAAAGCAACAAACGTCCCGGCTTAACATAACGCACCGTGGCAGGGAATTTTCCGATACTTTGTACAAAATCAACGCTTTGGGCAAGATTACTACTGTCAAGAATGCCATTGACTCCGCCCACGTACGAGGTCTCGGCGCAGAACTTGGCCATATGGCCTTCGCAGGCACCATAAATCACGCCGTCCATGCTCAAATCCACCTCGCGCACCAGTTCACCGCGTTCATCGAACCAGCGCCATACGGAATCACGTTTGCCTTCCCTATTCCAATGTTCCTGTTTCATGCGCGTGCCGTCGGCCCTAAAATAAGTGACTGTCCCGATTAGGGCGCTGTCTTTGCCGGTCGCCCCTTTACCGAGCACCCCCTGTACACGCACGCGGCCCACACCACAATTGGCAGTGTCAACCGATTCACCAAAGCTTTCGTAATACAGCGAAAACGGTCCGTCAAGAATCCCGTTTCTGCAAGTGAATTCTTCAAGCAGGTGACAATCCTTCGAAAAACGTTTCAGGTAAGCCGAATCGCCCGAAGCCGAAACAATTTCGCGTTTGGGATCCCACATGGCGTGACAATTGCCTTCTTGTTGCAAGGCGCCGTTGTCAAACCATTTTTTCCAGATTCCAACCGCCAAGCCATCGTCATTGTAATGCTCCTCAAAAGAACGTTCGCGGTTGTAATGCCAGCCTTCCCAGTCGCCCACCGGGTGATCGTTTTCGTAATAGAGGTAAGCTTCGACTTTCTTGTCGCTAAACAGCGCAGTCCACTTGCCGTCTTTGAGGCCTTTCTTGTAATGCCCGAGCAGGGCCACATCGCCAAAGCCAGTCCAACGCTTGAAGTCGCCATGCGGAACGCCGTCTTTGTACGGAATCTCAAGTTCCTTGATTCCGTCGGTGTACCATTCGTTCCTTTTCAGGATTTCGCCGTCGGGGTAAACCCAGATAGAGGTCTTTTTCGCCCCATTTGCGTGTTCGGCAAGCACTTTTTCTTCGGCACGTTCCACCGTACAGCCCGAAACGAGCATCAAAATTGGCGCAACGAGGCCGAAAAAGGGTATAAAACGAATCGCACACATACCAGTTAAAGTAGAAAAAAGGTAATTTCTAGTTGTGCCAGAGTTAAAGAATAAATCGATTGCCGATACCTTTAACGCAAGAATCCGCTCCCCTTGGGCGTGGGTGGTTTTGGCTGTTGCTATAGGGCTCACAGTTCTGTTCTATTTTTCGCAAAAGCCGCAAATCATCATGTATTCGCGCTATATCAAGACACTTTCCGACTACCAGCTGCAGGAGTCCTACGCCATGCGCGGTATGGAACGCGTGCGAATCGGTTTTGGCATTGACACCGTTTTTGTCCAGGCACAGACCATGACCCTGCGCGAAATTGCAGTTTCGTTCACCCGCGAAATGGACGAAATCAGCCGGGTCGGAGTCAAGGCTCCCCCGCATTCGACCGTCGAACGGTTCGAGCGCGAAGTCCTGGCCAAGGTTTCGAGCATGCGCCGCTACGCGGCAAGCCGCCATGGGTGGCTCGAAAGATTGCAGGCGGTCAACCAGCAAGTGGCAAACCTCCCTGCAAGCGTCCAGATACCCTTGCGCGGGACGCTTGATTCCGCGCGTGCCGGCTACCTGGTCGGAATTGCAGGCCTCGGCGACTCAGTGGTGAACGCCATTCCCGATTCAACCAAGGATGCCATATTCGCCCTGCTCCAGGACAACGAAGAACAGACTCTTGCATGGAGCCGCTTCAACAGCGAACTCGCCGTCATGTACAGCGAAGACCTGATTCAGTTTTTCCAGAGCCAGAGCATGGAAGAAATGTCGCTCAAATCCAAGATTCCCATGGCATTCTACTTCTTGACTCTCGTGCTGATGCTTTCTACCTTCTTCTTTATTTTCAGATCCAAGCAATAAGGAACTCATGCGATTTTACACTTCTAGAAAACCGGCCCTTTTGAATTTTTCCTTGCTGCTGTTTTTTTTGGCAGGATGGCTTTTTTCGTACATCATGCCTGCCCTCAAAGGCTTGATGCAAGAAGAGCACTTGTTCTACGGAACGGTTTCGCATGCCGCTATCCCGAGCATTTTTGGCGGGAGCAACATTCCCTTTTTCGACAAAACTATTTTCCAGATTAACGGCGACGACCAGGCGAATTTTATTCTGTATGCCTCGGAAGACATGCTGAACAACATGGCCGAATGGTACAGTTTCGCCAGCCGCAACGCAGGCGATATTCCGCTTGAAATTTCGGCAAGCCGCATCGATAACAAGACCTTCATTGTCCATAGTCTTGCATCCACCGATGGCGAGATGGACTTTGACACCTTGGTCATAGATTATCAAGTCTACAATGCCTTCATCGGCTGCGCAATTGTACTTGCCTTGGCTCTTGTCTCAGTTATACTGTTTATCCTTTGGATCGTAAAAAAGAGAAAATAGCAAGCAGTTGGCAGAGCTTAGTTGGCAGCAAGCAAACCGTCATTGCGAGGAACGAACGTGACGAAGCAATCCATCCTCATTTTATTGTTAGTTGCATTCTGCTTTGTACAGGCAACCCCGCAATTAGACACCTTGTTTGTCAAATACAGGAACCCTCTCGAAAACGCGTCGTTCATGTTTTCGGCCGGGAACAAATCACCCAACATGCCCGTGGGAGTTTGGCGAGCCAAAGGCAACAAGCCAACAGCCGGAACTATAGTTTGGTTTCACGGCGGCATGACAAGCAACAACTGCCAAAAAGGACTTGTTGCCGGCGGAGCACTTTCTAAAATGATGCCAAACTACACCGTAGTCAGCGCATCGGCCTGCAAACAAAACCATTGGGTCGAGCCCTCCACTATCAATTCTTTAGACGATGCCCTGGACAGCCTTGCCAAGCGCCAAAAGAAAGATATTGCCGAAGTCTCGCTCATCGGAGTTTCGGACGGATCGCTCGGAGTCATCGCCTACTCCATGTGGGGCAAGCGCAAAATCAAAAACCGCATTCTCATGAGTTCGTACGGAGAATCGCTCGGACCGGCAGCACAAGTCGCCGCTCAGGCTCCGTTCAAAAACGGGCATTGGAGATTCATTCAGGGCGGCTCCGACCGGCTCTACCCCGCCGACAAGACCGTCCCCTGGATTCAGGAATTCTGCAAAAACGTAGGCACCGGATGCGACCTCAAATTCGACCCGCAAGGCGAGCATGACTGGAGCTATTGGGAAAACAAGCACAAAGACTGGATTTTAGAGATTTTTTCTAAATAACCCTTGACAAATAGGGCAAAATTTTCAAAATTTGGCTTACCCCACGCGGATGTGGTGGAACTGGTAGACACGCTAGATTCAGGTTCTAGTGCCTGCAAGGGCATGAAGGTTCAAGTCCTTTCATCCGCACTGAAAAACCGTCGAAGCGATTCGGCGGTTTTTTATTTTCTCCCACAGCCCACTTCCTACTGTCTACTGCCTACTTCCTACTGTCTACCGCCTACTTCCTACTGCCCACTTCCAACTATTTACTACATTCCCCCTCATGGATAACTTCGAAGATTTTTTTACGGCGACATTCGAAACGGCGACACTTGCCAATAGCGTAGTGACGCTCAAGGGCCTGCGAGAAAATTCCGAGGGTCCGATTTCCGCAGAATCGATCATGCAGGCAATCGAAAAATCCCGCGAACATCTTTCGGAGTACCTCCCCTGGGTTCGCGATACCGATATTTTCGACATCAAAAAACGCATCCGTTCCTGGATCCTGAACGAACGCTTCGGACAAGGCGGTTGCTGGCTGATTTTCAAGAACGCGGACGAAGAAATCACGGCCGGAGATTCAGCCCCGTTAGCAGGCGCCATCATGATGGACGTCAAACTATCGAATCGTTCTGCGACCCTGAGCTACTGGCTTTGCAAGGAATTTACGGGTCAGGGGCTTATGACGGAGGCCGTAAAGTTGCTCTCGGCGTTCGCATTTGCAACCCTCAAGCTCAACCGTCTGGAACTTTTAGTCTCTGTATACAACGGGAAAAGCGCCGCCGTTGCCGCACGATGCGGGTTCATGGAAGAGGGCATAAACCGCGATTACGAGCTCATAAACGGCAAATTCGTTGACCACAGGCGATTTTCGCTTCTGGCCCGGGACGTATATTAATAGTTACAATGGTTACTCGGGTAAACGGGAAACTTAAATTAGATATGGCTTTCAGGGGTTAATTCTTCTATTTTTTTGAGTATGGAAAATGGAGAAAAGCAGAAACTCGTAGAACCGGATATCCTGCAGTACACGAACTACAGGGTATTTCTCCGTGATTATTACGAGTATAAAAAGAAAACCTCGACCGCGTTCAGCTTGCGGTTCTTTGCCGAGAAGGCAGGGCTTTCTAGCCATGCCCATTTAAAGCTCGCAATCGACGGCAAACGCAACATCACCAAAAACACGGTCACCAAGCTCATTCATGGCTTGGGCCTTGAAAACCAGCGCGCCGCATACTTCGAAAGCCTCGTATTCTTTAACCAGGCACAAACCGACGCCGACAAGCAAATCTACTACGCCCAGCTCATCAAGGCAAGCCCCCGTTCAAAGCTGCACAAGATGGACAAGGCGCAGTTACGTATTTTCCAGGAATGGCACCATTCTGTGATTCTTGAGATGGTAGGGCTCAAGGATTTCCGCCCCATTCCCGACTTGATTTCCAAAAAACTGCGCGGGCTCGTGACTCCCGCACAAGTGACCGAATCGCTCCAGTTGCTCTTGGAACTGGGCCTCCTGGTCAAGACCGCCAACGGCTATCGCCAACGCGACCCCCTGATTACGACCGATGACGAAGTCCAGGATATGATGGTCAAGATGTACCATTTCCAGATGCTCAAGCTGTCTGCAACCATGCTTGCAGACCTTCCGGGCCACGAAAGGGATGTTTCTGCGCTTACTTTTGGAATAAAGCGCTCAGATTTCCCCAATTTGAAAAAACATTTACAACTAATGCGAAAAGAACTACTAGATTTCTCTGCAAAAGCCGGAGAAGCAGAAGATGTTGTGCAAGTCAACATTCAGCTCTTCCCCTTGACCCGAGGAGTGTGATGAAATTCTTTTTGTCCATAGCATCGATCGCCTTTTGCGCAGCCTTCTATTTGTCGCTGGCAGCCTGTTCCAACGACAAGTCTTTGACTGGAATCGAAATTGGCAACCCGAGCATTGCGGACAGCGATACAACCGCAAGAGATACCGCAGCAAAGGACTCCTCAGTCAAGGACACGACTATCAAGGATACTACATCCAAGGACACCGCCGACAAGAAACAGCCTGCCCTTCCGCTGGTCGCCGATTTCTCTATCGACTATTCCGAAGTGAATCCCAAGGCTCTCGCCAAGGAAGCGGACAAGGACGAACCGATTCTGCTGGATTCATTCTCCCTGATTCTTACTGAAGTACGTTCCTTCTCTAGCTATTATTACACAACCTTGATTGTCGACCCCGTTGTCGGACTCCAGCTCTGGCCTTACGAAGACGCCCCCAACGAATCCCTTGCGATTTCGTTTACCAAGGGTTCCCTCATCGAAGACCCCTTCAAGGATATCGACTTGAACGAAGAAGGCTACCTCAAGGAAATGGGCGTCGGATTCAAGCCCGACGAAACCATGGCCATATTCGGTCGCATTCTCATCGACAAGAAGTACCATCCCTTCGTCTACAGTCTTTCGAACTTCCAGACGCTCATGTTGCGCTACCACTACTCGCAGATTGATACCGCAAACGGCAAGGCCAATTTGTCTGTAGTTTTCCGAGTCAAGCAGTTTACAGACGGGATTGATTTCTCGGGCGCCGAAGTCGGCGAAGACAGCATAATTCATATTGATTCCAAGTACAATTCGGAATTGTGGAACGCAATGAACAAGCGCTTTGTGACAAGTTTCCAGCCGTTGCGTTATGACTACACCACGGTTGCTGGCGATGCACATTTCGAATATGTCGCTGACATATGGAAGGGTATTGCAGCCAAGAAGGGCGAAAACACGATTATCAACGGAAACTTCTCTTCGCCCTTTACCACCGACTGGATTTTGATGAACCAGTTTGGCGGACATTCCGACACGACGGTGCTGCTCGAAAAGGGGTCCAAGGAACGCATTATGCAGGTGAACGTTACGGATGGCGGCAAGCATTCCTATAGCGTGCAACTAATTCAAGAAAATGTGGCCCTGATTGCGGGCGTGCAGTACCAGTGCGTATTCACCATTTGGTCCGATGTGGAAGGTCAAATTACGGCCCGTATCGGTTCGTACAACACCTACGAAACAATCGGGTTCCAGGAACATGTGCAAGTGCAGACCACTGGCCAATCCGTCGGAATCACGTTCACGCCCGAAGTCAGCGACCCGTTCGCCCGCTTTGAACTGAACCTCGGCGGCTCCGAACGCACCTTCTGGATTAAGGAAGTCAAAGTCTTAAGGCTTTCAGAATAGGTTTAAGAACTTAGAGCTTAGAACTTAGATAATCATTCTCTCTAAGCTCTACCAACTAAGTTCTAAGTTCGGCCTCTTGTAACCTTCTAGTTACTTTTCTACATTTAGGCCACTATGGCTACAATTCCTACTCGCAAAGACAATCTCGTTATCGAAAACATTCGTCCCCAGATCGAAGGCGGGCGTTTTATGCTCAAGCGCGAACCGGGCGACACCGTCACGCTTACCGCGGACATTTTCCGCCACAGCCACGAAAAGTATGACGCGGCGATTTTCTACCGCCACGATTCCAAGAAAAAATGGGAAAAGGCTCCCATGCACTTCGTGGATAACGACCAGTGGGAAGGTTCCTTCACGGTCAACAACATCGGCTACTATGAATACAAGATTTGCGCCTGGACCGTGGAACCCAAGGACACCCCGACCGAAAGCCCGGTAATGAAACTCCGCGTGGACCCCTCTTACGCCCGCATTGGTACTTGGTACGAAATGTGGCCGAAGAGCCAGGGCACTGACCCCACCAAGAGCGCCACCTGGAAGGATTGCGAAAAACAGCTCGACTACATTGCCGGCCTCGGCTTCGATACCGTTTACCTGGTGCCGATTCACCCGATCGGCGTTACCAACCGCAAGGGCGCGAACAACGCCTTGCACGCCAAGGTCGACAAGAAGGGGAAGCCACTCGAACCGGGTTGCCCGTACGCCGTAGGTAACAAGAACGGCGGCCACTACGACGTTGATCCCGAACTTGGAAGCATGAAGGATTTCGAACACTTCGCCAAGGCCGCCCGCAAGAAGGGACTCCGCCTTGCACTCGACATCGCACTCAACTGCAGCCCCGACCACCCGTATGTGAAATCGCACCCGGAATGGTTCTATCACGAACCGGATGGCAGCATCAAGTTCGCCGAAAACCCGCCCAAGAAGTACGAAGACATTTACCCGTTCGACTACTACAACAAGAACTACAAGGCCCTGTGGAAAGAAATCGAAAACATTATCTTGTTCTGGGCCGACAAGGGCATTGAAATTTTCCGTATCGACAACCCGCACACAAAGCCCTTCCCGTTCTGGGAATGGCTGATTGCAGACGTCAAGGAAAAACGTCCGGAACTCGTGTTCCTCGCCGAAGCGTTCACGCGCCCGAAGATGATGCATCGCCTCGCAAAGTCCGGTTTCGACATGAGCTATACGTATTTCGCATGGCGCTCTGCCAAGTGGGAATTCGAGCAATACCTCAAGGAACTTACCCAGAGCGATGCCAAGGAATACATGCGCGGCATCTTCTTCCCGACGACTCCGGACATTTTCCCGAAGTACCTCGCCTACAAGGGCCCGAACGCCTTCAAGCAGCGCTACTTCTTGGCCGGTACGCTTTCTAGCCTTACCGGTATGTACAACGGCTACGAGCTCTGCGAAAACATCCCGAGCCCCATCAAGGAAGAACTACAGGACAGCGAAAAGTACCAGTACAAGGTGCACAACTGGTATGGTCCGGGCATCCAGGACTTCGTTCGCCGCGTGAACACCGCCCGTCAGGAACACGTCGCCCTGCAGGAATACGACAACCTCGACTTCCACTATTGCGCCAACGACCAGCTAATGGTTTATTCCAAGAAATCTGGCGAAGACGTGATTCTCTGCGTGTGCAACATGGACATGGACAATGCGCAGGAAGGCATCGTGGAACTTGACATGAGGAAGCTCGGCCTAAATGACGATTCCTTCTTCTTCTTGAAGGACCTGATTACCGACGAAAGCTTTGTATGGCGCGGCAACAAGAACTTTGTGCGCCTCGATCCTGCCAAGGCTCCTGGCCACCTGCTGGTGCTGAAGAAGATCTAAAAAGCAATGTGTGATGTGTAATGTGTGATGTGGAGTGATATCCTCATACCTAATAAACATAGAGCTCTGTACGTATAAAATATTGGAAGTTGTACCCACAACTTCCTTTTTTCTTTATATATTGAAGGCATGATCGACATTTATTCGCTTGCTAAAAATCCGCTGGTTTTCCAGAAACAACGCACCATTACCTCGGCCTACATCGATGTTTCGGGCAAGATGGGCCTTGCGCAGACGGTACTCATGGTGCAGGACAACTTCACCGAGAATTTCGGCACACTCAAGATGGACAATTTCTGCGTCAACGAAAAAGGCGGCTATTGGGCCATCACCAAAGCGAAGTTTAAATTTTTCCAACGCCCCTATTGGCGCGACAAGGTGGTGACCACATCGTTCCCCGCCGACAGCGCTCCCATCCGCACTTACGAAAATACTGCCGTCACGACAGTCGAAGGGGAACCCATCATTCTCGCTGTACAAGAAGCCTGCTGCCTCAACTTGGAAACACATCGCCCCATGAAGCTTTCTGCGGTGGACTTTCCTGCAGAAGGTTCCCCTGAACCCTTTATGGACAACAAGTTTTCGAAGTTTCCCGTAGAGCCCGAGGAATATCAGGAAGTGTACCGCCAGAAGGTGCTGCCGCAGCATATCGACATGTCGCACCACATGAACAACATCGAATACGTAAAGCTTGGTCTGAATGTGTTCAGCGCCGCCGACCTGGAACTATGCATCCCCGCGATGCTCGAGCTGCATTTTTTGGGAGAAACCCGCGAAGGCCAGGAAGTCACGATTTTCCGCGCCGACAAGATGGGTGCGACCTATATGAAAATCGAAGACGATTCAGGACGCCAGGTCTTTGAGATGAAAGTCAAGATGAAGTAACCGCCGAATTAAAATTCTTGGAAGAATTCAGGCCGGTGAAAATCCGGCTTTTCTGTTTCTATTGGGAATGCGCTCAGATAATGGGGCGTCTTTGACTTATCGGCGCACTTGTAAAGATTCCCGCGAAGAGTAACGCCTTCAAAGGTCCGCAAACCAAAGAGTGAAGGCGGAATCTGGACAGTCATTCCCCAACATACAAGATTGCCAGCGACACTTGCCAATTGCTTGGTACGCACGACAGAATTAATTTGTTCTTGGGAAAGCTTGACTCGCGAATTACGATCGGGCCCGCGGGCCGCAAGCAAGTAGCCGCGGCAAGTCGTTTCGAAGTTGAAATATTCGGCAGGGTTCGCCGGGTTCTGCAAGAAGACTTCGACGCAGGAATCTTCCCAGCTGGAGCCGTTGTCTTCTTTTACTTCGGCACGGAAACAGTCCGAAGGTTCCTCAACGGTAAAATTCACCGTGAAATAATCCGGCGAAATTTCGACTTCGGCAAGCACCGTCGGGAGCGTTTTCCCTTGGTTTGCCACCCAATTCATATTCGGTTTCAAGAGCATGGTTAAAAAGTAGTAAAGTGATTAATCAATGATTAAGCAGTGATTAATCACTTGAATTGCCATAGGTACTTTTAAGGAATTGGGGATTTTCCGCCGAATTCGCCACCTCAAATAATTGGCACGCAATTTGCATTTAGCGGTTTGCTTACAAAAGCAACAACTCTAATAAAACAGGAGACCTTTATGGCAACAAAAAATAAAATGCCCGAAAAAGAATCCGAGGCAAGTTCCGCATTCGACTGCCTCGCCGTCACCAATGTACAAGTCTACCCCTTCCAGGAAGGCCCTTCCATGGGACACACTAAGGGCATTGCGTCAATCGTGCTGAACGACCAGTTCATGATCCGCGGGCTGCGCGTGATGGATGGCGAAAACGGACTCTTCGTGGGCTACCCCGTTGATCCGTTCTTCAAGGGCGAATCGTTCCGTTCCATTTGCAATCCGGTGACTCGCCAGCTTCGCGAGCACATCGAAAACTGCATCCTTGAAAAGTACCAGGCCGCCATCGTATAGGAGCCAGCATGTTCCGCAGAATCCGCTCTTATTGCTTGCTTGGAATTAAAGCAGTCCCTGTCAATGTCGAAGTCGACTCTTCGCAGGGGCTGCCTGGATTCACCTTGGTAGGTTTGCCAGACAATGCCGTAAGAGAGTCTAGGGAACGAGTTGTTTCTGCAATTCGTTCCGCAGGCAAAGTGGTGACCGGTTTTCGCACGACGGTAAACCTGTCGCCCGCGGATTTGCGAAAAGAAGGGAGCGCCCTGGACTTGCCCCTTGCTTTTGGGCTTTTGACTGCAGCCGAAGAGATTGAAGCACCCGACTTGGAACACCTCGTTTTTGTCGGAGAACTTTCACTCGATGGCCTGTTGAAGCCTGTCCGGGGCGTTCTTTCCATTGCAATGAGTTTGTCCGAAAAGTCTAAAGACATTCTGGTAATCCCGAAAGGCAACGAGCAAGAAGCCTCGCTTGTCGAGGGAATCCGCTATGTTTGCGCAGACACGCTCATGGAATGCATCGAAAAAATTGAAGCCGGAGCCGAGAATTACGCACAGCATGCATCCGGATTGAAAGAGCAAATGAATTTAACGCATGCCGACCGGGACATTCCCGACTTCAAGAACGTGGTCGGCATGGAAGGCGTAAAGCGGGCGCTTGAAGTCGCTGCCGCTGGCGCCCACAACTTCCTTATGGTTGGCTCGCCCGGAGCGGGCAAGACTTTGTGTGCAAAATGCCTGCCGGGCGTTCTGCCCGAAATGACGGAACTTGAAATTCTCGAAACGACCCGAATCCATTCGTGTGCAAGATCTGCGGGCGACTCCGAAGAATTCAAGCCCGTGATGATTCGCCCGTTCCGTACCCCCCACCACAGCGCTTCCATGGTGTCGCTGGTGGGGGGTGGCACCCGGCTAAAGCCGGGTGAGGCGAGCCTAGCCCATAACGGAGTCCTGTTTCTCGACGAACTGCCGGAATTCAACCGCAGCGTTCTGGAAGCTTTACGCGAGCCCATGGAAGAGGGTGAAATTTCGATTAGTCGCGCTAGCGGGACCGTCACTTGGCCCGCGAGGTTCATGATGGGAGCGGCCATGAACCCTTGCCCCTGCGGGTACGCCATGGACCCGAAACGCGCCTGCACGTGCCTCCCCGAGGCTCGCAAGCGCTATCAAGAAAAAATATCCGGCCCGCTCCTCGACCGCATAGACATCCAAGTGAGCGTCCCGCCCGTCGAAGCCTCGCAATTTGGCCGCAAGAGCACCGCCGAGTCTTCGGCCGAGATTCGCAAGCGAATCTGTAGCGCCCGGGAAATCCAGCGCAAGCGATTCGAGGGAACGCCGTTCAAGACGAACGCCGAAATGACTTCGGACTTTGCCAAGAAGAGCTGCAAGCTTTCGGCAGAAACCGAACAGTTCGCCATCAACGCCGCCGACAGAATGGGGCTCAGCGCCCGCGGCTTTTACAGACTATTAAAGGTCGGCAGAACGATTGCCGACCTTCGAAAATCCGATTCCGTTGAAATTGTAGACCTTTCTGAAGCCCTGCGCTACCGCGCCTTCAGAAGCTAACGAATCACCTTGATACTCGATTCGGCTCCTGCGCTTTGCGGGATTGCCAACGGCTTACGGACAGAGACTTCTGCGGCAAGCGTCTTCGGGTAGTGGTTCAAGATATACTTGGCCGTTTCAAGCACCAAGGTTTCTTCTAGCTGGAAAGACGACCTGCAGACAAAATCCTGCACGTCGTCAGCTAGTTGCACATAATCGATAGAATGGGCAAGATCTTCATTTCGGGCGGCAAGAGTAAAATCAAGCCACACCGAAATATTCAGGACAACCGGCTGCATATTTTCGCGCTCGTAAGGGAGCGTTCCAATAATGCAGTTGAATTCCAAATCACGAATCGTGATTTTTCCGGTTTCGACTACCATACGAAGAGTACGACAGCACCTGCGATTGCGGCTGCAGAAACGCCGAACCAGATGTTACGGGCAGACGTATAAGAATCCTGCGTCTTCTTGTCTTCTTCCATTCTTCTCTGGAGATCGCGCAGGGTCCAGGCTTCTTGCCTTACCTGCGACGCCATGATTTCTTCGCACTTGGCCGGGTTGGCTTCACCCGGATCATGGCAAGCGCTCAGGATCTGGCTGTTCAAGCCGCTCAAGTTGTCGTAGGCATCCTTGGCTTCGTTAGCCTTGCTGTGCTGCATGATTCCAACCACGGCGGCAGTGACTGCCAAGGCAGAGAGGCCGACGGCCGTCCAGAAACGGACTTCGTCAGCAATACCGAAACGGTCACCCACGTCACTTGCAGCAGCGCTTGCAGCGTAGTCACGATCGTCTTCAACCGGAGCGGAAGTCTTGTATTTGCTGTAGTCTTCATCATCGTCGTCTTCGCAATCCGGATCGTATTCGTCACATTCTTCAGCCTGGTTGCTCGGAACGGCAGGAGCGGCTGCAACAGATTCTTCTTCCTCTTCTTCTTCAGCGGCAGCAGGAGCTTCGCCCTTCAATTCAACAGCCTTGCCATCGATATACACCACTGCGGTCGAAAGGCCGGGAGCATAGACAGCCTTACCGTCGAAGTAAACCTTTTCGACATCCTTATCGGCAGCGGCACCGCGGCGAGTATAGAGCTTAGCGTTAACGAGCTTGGAGTAGTCAACGCCTTCGGCGGTCATCGGAGTCATGGAAGAAAGGTCGCCTTTACCACCCTGGTAGAGCTGGTAAGAGGTTTCAGATTCACCAAACGGGTCTTCAAATTTCTGACGCACAACCAAGCGGCCACTCTGCAAAGAGGAGACCTCGTCAGCCGGAGCGACCTTGAGTTCGCCACCGAATTCGGCTACGATGTAGTCATCGGGTACACCAGCATCCTTGGCGGTAAATTCATCGATATCGTAAATGCTTGCGAAAGCGGATACGACAGACAGGCAAAGGACCATCAAAAGTGAACGTTTCATTTGTACTCCAAAATGTCTAATTTTTGATGGAAATATATAAAAAAATGCGTATAATGGTACTGAAAATAATTGTTTTGTAATATACAGCCGTGCACATAATGTTCTCTCCAGCCCAATGTTTAACAATGTTTACATAGTCCGTGCAACAAAGCGGCACCAATTCAAAGGGGTTTCTTTTTTACTATATTTAAGCCCGTAAAATTTTAACCCTAACAGAGGATTGCTACAATGGCAAAGCTTTCTATCGAAGATCTCGAACTCGCCGGCAAGCGCGTGTTCATCCGTGTTGACTTCAACGTTCCGCAGGACAAGGTGACTGGCGAAATCACCAACACCAAGCGTATCGAAGCCGCTCTCCCGACCATCCAGTACGCTCTCGATCACGGTGCAGCCGTCGTGCTCGCCTCTCACCTGGGTCGTCCGAATGGCGAAAAGAACATGAAGTACACGCTCGCTCCGGTTGCAAAGAAGCTCGAAGAACTCATCAAGAAGCCGGTGAAGTTCCTCTCCGACTGCGTGGGTCCCGAAGTCGAAGCTGCCTGCGCCGCTATCAAGCCGGGTGAAATCATCCTCCTCGAAAACCTCCGCTTCCACATCGAAGAAGAAGGCAAGCGCAAGATCAAGAACGCCGATGGCACCGAAACTAAGGAAAAGGCCGACAAGGAAGCCGTGAAGGCCTTCCGCGCAAGCCTCACCAAGCTCGCTGACGTCTACGTGAACGACGCTTTCGGTACCGCTCACCGCGACCACTCTTCCATGACTGGTGTTGAACTCCCGCAGCGTGCCGCTGGTTTCCTCATGAACAAGGAACTCAAGGCATTCGACCAGGTGCTCAACAATCCTCCGCGTCCGTTCCTCGCCATCCTCGGCGGTGCAAAGGTCGCTGACAAGATCCAGCTCATCAACAACCTCCTCGACAAGGCCGACAAGATCATCATCGGCGGTGGCATGGCTTTCACCTTCAAGAAGGTTCTGAACAACATCGAAATCGGTTCTTCTCTGTTTGACGAAGAAGGCGCCAAGCTCGTTCCGGATCTGATGGCCAAGGCCAAGGCTGCCGGCAAGGAAATCATCCTCCCGGTCGACTACATCGCTGCCGACAAGTTCGCTGCCGACGCTGCCACGAAGGCTGTCACTGACGCCGAAGGCATTCCGGCTGGCTGGATGGGCCTCGATGTGGGAGCTGAATCCACCAAGCTCTTCGTGAACGCTATCAAGTCTGCAAAGACCATCGTCTGGAACGGTCCTGCAGGCGTGTTCGAATTCGAAGCTTTCGAAAAGGCCACCAAGGCAATGGCCGATGCTATCGTCGAAGCTACCGCTGCTGGCGCAATCACCGTGATCGGTGGTGGCGATACCGCTACGGCTGCCAAGAAGTACGGCGCAGACAAGAAGGTGACCCACACCTCTA
The DNA here is from genome assembly GCF_002210325.1 of Fibrobacter sp. UWB1. Taxonomy (NCBI): domain Bacteria; kingdom Pseudomonadati; phylum Fibrobacterota; class Fibrobacteria; order Fibrobacterales; family Fibrobacteraceae; genus Fibrobacter; species Fibrobacter sp. UWB1. Next base: position 171,522 of record NZ_MWQL01000001.1, on the reverse strand, counting down.
CGGGTGGTGGCGCTTCTTTGGAACTCCTGGAAGGCAAGGTTTTGCCGGGCGTTGCTTTCCTCACGGATAAGTAATTTGTTTATTTGCGTCGCGATACGGCGTCACGAATCCGCTCGCCGTACGCTTTGTACGGCTTCGGGCTTCGTTCCTGGTCTCGCTCGCAACTAACCAAATTCCTGTTATTTAAAAGACTCCGCTTTTTTGCGGAGTTTTTCTTTTTGCAATCTTTTCGTTAAGCATCGTTGCCTCCCCAGATGTACTTCTCGCGACCGCGCATTGCGTCGATGCGGTTCTCGCTCTCGGCCATCACCTGGCTGAAGGTCTTGGTTTCCGGTGAGCGGTTGGCGACCTCGTTGAACACCTTGTTCATGAGGCGTTCCTCGTTGTCGAATATCTCCTTGATGGAGGTCAGGATTTCTGGTTTGAGAGACGGAGCCAGAGCGTCGATAATTTCTTGTTTCGTCATAGTGACATTTCCCTCGGCACCTAATAACAAGCGGTGCCAGCTGTTTTCTCGATGGGTCAAGCATCTCGAAGCTGGCACCGCTATGAGGGAAATAAAAGTCTACAATCCGCCCATGCTGATGATAATCGCCTCTCGCATCTTGACCATACGAGCTATTTGTTTGAAGTTTAGTAGGTGGCCAAATTTTTATTTCCGAAGGGCCAAAAACCTACATTGAAACGGCGTAATGATTATCTAGTAACTGTCTTCTGAGCGGTCTCTCTTGTTGAGTTACTATCAAAATTAGTTCAAAACAATTTGTAATTCAAGCAAAAATGACTTGAAATCGTAAATGTAAGTAAAAAACAAGAAGTGGCGAAATTCGCTCAAAATCGCCAATTGGCCATTTCGGCCTTCAGAGGTGTGTACGGGGTCTGTACGTAGGTCTGTACGCCTGGAAGCCGCATAAATACTGGGCTCGCGCCATTACGTACACACCTGACAGACCCTTTCTTTTATATAATAAAGATTATTATAGGGAATTTTGAACCGGCCCGGCAACTACGTGCCGGGAGATTTTTGTCCCTAACTAGTTTCGACAAGTCGCCATAGTGCGAACCTTTCTTATATTTAAGACATGCGATGGGAAAAACCTACATTAGGAAAGGCAAATCGTGTACTTACGACTATACTGGCAGTATGGTTCGGTGCGTCGTCCGTCTGGATTATGTTCTACTACAATTTCGAGTGGTGGACGTTGATTGCATGTCCTATAATGTTGCTTTTAACCACGTACTTGTTCTTAAACGAGTACTTTTACACTAGTAAGCTATACCGCAAGGTAGAGCCTTTAATAGGGTTTATACTTTCGAGCATAGGATTCATTGTGTCGGCGGGCTTCATAATAGCCGTGTTGACTCTTACAGCTATAGTATTATCGTCGGCGTTAGGACTAAAGTAGGTCGTGCTCGATCATTCAGTCGAGCGTACTTGGGATGTCTTGGTTGTAGCTGTAAGCCTCGTCAACCGCGTCCACCACGTTTTCGGCTTCGCGAGTCTTCTGGTAGTATTTCAGGGCGGTTGTCTCGCTGTGGCCAAGGATCTGGCTGACCAGCTTGATGTCCTGTATTTTAGGGTATAGATACATGGAAGCCGAATGTCGCAAAGTATGGAGTCCTCCATGGGGTATACCAGCCTTCTTGACAGCCTTGGCTATTACAGCGTATCTTACTGACTGTGTACGGCCTAGATAAGGAAATACGTACTTGTTTATGCGTGGCAAGTGGTAGTTAAATCAACCGTTTGCACGCTTTGTTTTTGAGTTTTGTATATTGAATTTTAGAAATCTTTAACAAAGGAACATCTTATGTCGATTGCAGAAATTTCTAAAAAATTCCATGCGGATAAACGTGGTAATTGCGCGATGTCGGTTGCATATGGTTATGCCCGAGCCACAGGCAAGTCCGAGATGGATGCAACAGCCACAGCGCAGATGTTCCGTAATTTCGGTGGCGGCAAGGCTCCTAACGGTGCCTGCGGAGCGCTTTATGCGGCGAAGATGATGCAGCCCGATCACGCCGATGCCATCGAGGACTTTTTCAAGCGCGGCGCGCAGAATTTTACCAAGTGCAGCGAAATCCGTCCGAACAAGATTATTCCCTGCAATCGCTGCGTGGAACTCGCCGGCGAAGCACTGGATTTTTTAGAAAAATAGAAACTAGAACCGCCCACCCCTAAAGGGCGCAAACAAAAAAAATCCGAAAACGGTTTAGTTCGATTCCACGACCAAGGACTTTTCGTATATGAAGTCGATATCGGCAGCTGTGATTGCTCCGGGAACGAGATCCAGTTTAGAGCGGTTCTTCTTCATGGCCGCGGCAAACTGGTCGCGCAGAGCTCTCGGGATGGTACAAGTTCCGATTAGTTTGCGAAGCATCGCCGCAAATTCCTCAATATTCTTAAGCCCTAAAAGAGAAAGTATTTTCTGAACGTCCTCGGGCACAAATTTTGCGCAGATCTCAGTGTAAGCGGCAAGGAAGTAGCCGACCGCGGGTCCGTGAGGAACGCCCGCATGGAGCGTAAGATCATAGCTCATGCCATGCGGCACCGAAGTACTTGTATGGGCAATGGACATGCCTGCAATAGTCGAGGTGAGCATGAGCTTTTCATAGAGGTCCGAATCGATAGCAGCATCGGAGAGCAACGCGCTTTTGCATTCGCCCCAAAGCTTGAGGCCGTATTCCGGGAACATGCGGTTGAACGCATTCGACTTGATATTAAGAATGCTTTCGACCATGTGAGAAAGCGCATCGACGGCGGTATTGACAATCAACTGTTTCTTTGCCGAGGCAAGATACTTTCCATCAACAAGCGCAAGCGCCGGGAAAATCACATGCGGAATGCTTTTCTTGAGTTGAATCCCGTGATTCGTGATGATCGAAACAGGCGTCGCCTCGGAACCTGTTCCACACGTTGTCGGGACAGCCACGACAGGCGCATGATCCAGAGGGCTGCTTGACGCTTTGTGAAGGTCATCGGCATCGACGGCAGGATTCAACAGGAGCAACGACACCGCCTTGGCAGCATCGATAGCGGAGCCTCCCCCAATACCAATGACAAAATCAGCCTTGAAATTCCGCGCCATCTGTACGGCCTTGCGCACCGTATCCGTCGACGGATTCTCTTCGACTTCGTCAAAAACCTGGAACGGGATATTGCCGGAATTCAAGACGCTTTCAACATCGTTCAAGGAGCCATTCGCTACTGCAGAATGGCGACCCGTCATAATGAGCGCGCGCGTTCCGACAGAAAGCAATTGATTCGCGTGCTTTTTCACGCAGTCCTTTTCAACATAAATATCTGTCGGAACAAAGAAACGCATATAATTACCGAATGTCCAGCTTGTTGAAAGTTTTGTAATGGTCAGCGGTATAGTAAATCACGCAATCCGACGCATAGACCAAGCGTTTGGTTCCGCGGCTGTCGTCATGGTAATCCACGTCGGCTTCGTGGTAAGAGCCCTTGGGCAAAAGGCCTTCGCTGTTGCTGTAGACGTCACCACCCACCATAAAGTCAAAGGCGGTCCACGGATTAAAATTCCACTTCGTAAATTCTCTACCCGTTTCTTCTTCGACAAGGGCAATCGCTTCGTCCTTGGTAATATAATTGCTCGGCAACTTGTCGAACTTGCACAAGTACGCGGCCACGGAATCCTTGGTGGTATACACGCCAGACTTCACCACGGCATCATATACAGACTGCTTCGTTTCGCTAGAAGATGATGTCGCTTCTTCGCTAGAAGATGATTTTCCTTTCTTCGATGCCGAAGACCTTCTATAAAGGTCTTCATCGTCGTCGCTGGAAACGGTCGGAGTCGAGCAGGCCGCAAAGAAAGCGGTCACTGCGCAGGCAAAGCTAATTTTGAAAAAATATTTTTTCAGCATATCTTAAATATATCAAATAAAACCCTATTTAGGAATACTGACCGGAATTAAATTTTGAAGTCGTCAATCAAAATCCACGTAATGGATTCTAGTCAGAGTCCTTCAGGCAACGAACAGACATCCCGACATCCCTCGGAGATCCTTCCAGCACCACTTTTCCCATACTATGCATCAGGAACACATCATTCGATCTCGTATCGGTTTCTTCCGTCGAAGTCCATAAATGGGCTGCAAGCCTGGCCGTGGAACCGAAAGAACCTTGTTCAGACATAAAGCTTCCCGGAAGAATTGAGAATCCGTAATCATCGGTACCTGCATACTGAGCAAACTCTTCTTGAATATACCAGTAAGCCTTTGACTTTAACTTGACACCAGCCATTTCTTGTCCACCGACATAATTAATCAAGTCAATCCATTCCAAAAGACCCGGCAAATGCCAACCTTCGGGGCACGCTTTCATCGCATCGTTCCAACGATATAGCTTGCCGTATATTTCACATTTTTCAGGATCGTTCTCATGGCAATAGCCAACCGCATCTTCACCGGAATAATTCAAATTTTCGCCAAACCAGACTTGCTTTCCCAACTTGAGAATTCGGTATGTCTGACCATCGCGCGAATCCGTGAATGTAGAATCCGTCAATTCCGACAAACTCTCTGCACTAGAAGACGATTTTTCCTCTTGTATAGACGAGCTGCTCGAAGATTCATCAGGTTCCTCTTTGCTAGAGGAAGATTCTATTCCACTTGAAGATGATTCCTCTAACAAGGTTTCGCTCGAAGAGGACTTTTCGTTTTCAGAGATACTGTTCTCACTAGACGAGGATTCCTCTTTTTTGCTACTAGAAGATTTTTCGTCGTCAACGATTGCATCTTCGCTTGACGATGAAATTTCATCCGATTTGTCAATCTCATCAGAAGGAATCCACTTGTTCGAGTAACAAATGTATTCCTTATCGTCATCGGTTACGAATACGACTTCGCCTTTGCGCTTGTTGGTACAAGCCCCCAAGTCATAAATAGATTCAACCTCTTTTGTATCTGAAGTTGAGAGGCCACTTGAATCAATAGTATTTGATTCATCGCCACAAGCGAGTAATAGTACCAACGGGCAAAACGCGACAAGAGGGAAACGCATCGGGTAATTTATTCCTTATCCTTCACACAGCGCAGAGAGAATCCGCGATCCTTCTCGTTATAGCTGCTATAATAATAGCTGATATAGTTGTATCGATAGTCAAGGAACCAGTAAATAGCACCAGTGCTTTTGGAGGCCTCATTTGCGCTCCAGAAATTGGCAAAGTAGCCCGCATCGTCAAAAAGGTAACGGCTATAGTTGTCCGTCGGGTCAGCATGAATACCATAATAAGCTCCTGTCGGAATGGCAGAGAAACCATATTCATTGGTAGACTGGCTGATTGTACTGTAGCCCACCCAACCTCTAGAAGATTTCAACTTTCCAGTATGATCATTTGTCATAGTTGAAGCCGTTTCCATTTTCGCAACGTAAGTCTTAAGCTGTCTCCATTCCGCAGTGTCAGGCACATGCCACTTTTCAGGGCAAAGGCCTCTATGCGGACTTTCAATAAGTGCAGCAGCCGAAGTCTTCAAGTATTTCGAATCAAGATTCATAGCGGCAGTCCAACTATAAAGTCTTCCACCAACCTCACAATTGTCCTTGACATTTTTGTAGCACCAGGCGTTTTCAACAAGGTTTGCATTATCTTCATCGTAATAGTTCAAGTTTTCTGCCATCCAAGTCTGAAGTCCAATGGTTATCGTCTTATAGGTCTTTCCATCACGACTGTCCTTGATTTCTCCATATTCCATTTCACTGTTCAAGTAAGCGCTCTTACTAAAATCGTAAACACCCATCTTGCGCCAATTTCCATTACCACCATCGCATACATAGGTAATAGGAGAACTGCTAGAATTCATATCGGTGAAAGTCTTCTTGTTATTACCCTTGGTGCAAGCGGTTTTGAAACTATTTTCAATAGACTTGGGCAAACGCCAACGGTCACCATCGCAAACATAAGTTTTGCCCAAGTTATCGCTGTAAGCGTTTGTCATCTTAATCATCATGCCGTCTTGTTTTGTATCGCACACTCCAATTCCATAAATTTCGCCAACAAACATGCTGATATATTTTTCGAAATTCGGAACAGAGCTATTCATCGCAGTCAGTTTTGTACGAATAACAGTAAGGTTGGAATCATTTTTCATAGCCCAGTCAGCCATGGCAACCTTTGCCGCAGAATCACTCCAACGGCCGTCATCTTCGAAATCGGTTGCAAGAGTCGTCAATCGGCTGGTAAGGTCAGCGTCGCTCAAGCCCCCCTGCAAAAGAATGGATGCAGCAAGAAGCTTCGCATCATCTTCGTAGCTTCCAAAGATGCTCAAGTCTTCAAAAGCATGGTTGTTGCCAGACCAACCGAAAGCAGCGAGAACTTCTTTTTCGGCAGCAGCCTTTGCCGCAGGCACATTTTTGTATTTGCCACTTTCTGCAAACAGGTTAATGATTCGCTTGTGAGCCAGGTGTCCCAAAACGTTGATATTTACAGAATTACGATCACTCAAATCAACAAGAGACTTAAGGGTCAACTGGCCTGCGCTCTTTTTATAGGTGTTTTCATTGTAATAATAGCCATTTGCTTGCATCAATGCATATTGGCTCTTGAGCGTCACCTTAGCCGATGTGTATTCGCCCAATTCACTTGTAACTTCCCATTCAAAAGTGGTTCCAGTCGGGTCCAGAACATCGTCTAATTCAGAAAGTTTAATCGCTGTTCCGCTTGCAAAGGGACCTTTTTCGGCAACACCCGTAAAGGTTTTCTTTGATATAGCAACATTTTCTACAGTCTCATTTGCACCCTGTACGCTGGAACTCGATTCGAAAACACTGCTCGAGCTTGGCGCCGTTGAAGAACTAGAGTCATCCTTTTTAGATTCAGAAGAACTGTCCTTGGAATCGGACGACTTGTCCTTAGAAGACGAAGATTCATCATCCTTGGAATCGGATGATTTATCTTTTGAAGAAGAGGAATCATCATCTTTAGATTCTGAAGACTTTACCTTTGAAGAGGAAGATTTATCCTCTTTCGATGCAGAGGATTCCGGTTCTCCGATATCCTTCCAATCTTTCTTGGTGCATTCGTAATTGACGCCTTTCTCTTCGACAAAAATGACGTCGCCAATACGATCAGATGTACATTTGCCCAAGTCGTAAATCGTCTCTACGCTAGATCCGTCCGCTAGAGTATCTTTTGCTTCGGGCTTGGTAGAAGTGGAATCTCCGCCGCAAGCGATCAAGAGTGCGCTTGAGGCAACCATTGCCTGTAGAGAGAACTTCATTTTCATTCGGACCTCGTTTGAGAGATTGATGGGACTATTCAATGTAAATATAATTTTATCACGATAATATTTCAAATAGAAGGATAACCCTTGAGAACCTATGTGAAATCGGTCACAAAAAAGGCCCAAACTGCCTTAAAAACGCAAAAAAAGCGAACCGAAGCCGTACAAAAGTACGGCGAGAAAGTTCGCATGACGCCGTATGGCGAAGTTTATAGGTGAATTTTAGCCGGACAGTTTCTTGTTGCGATGAGCTTCTACCACGTTCACCACGTAGTCGCCGAGCTTTTCGCAGTCGTTCACCACATCCATGTAGTGAACACCCATCTGGTAGCTGTACTTCTGCGATTCGATGTCGGTAATATTTTTCTCCTTGAGGAGCTTGCGGTAATCGTTGATTTCGTTTTCGAGATTCAACGTACGGTTCGCGTCGGCCGTCACTGCATCGCTAATGACATCGATCATGTTCGTTAACGCCTTGTCGCAAAGCTGCATCATGTGCTTGATGCGGTTGTACTGCTCTTCGGTAAAGTCGTCGGTGCTCCTAAACTTGCGGTTAATGGCACGCGCCATATTGTAGCAGGAGTCGCCGATACTTTCAATTTCAGAAATTTCGCGGAGCATCGACTGGATATTCGTCTTACTTTCGGGGCTCAAGCGACCTTCGGACACCTGGTTCAAGTATTTGGCAATTTCAATTTCCATGTTATCACTAATGCCTTCGTACTTCTCGATGCGGGCAAAGAGCTTCACGAAGTCGTTTTCGTCCTTCATCTCGAGCAGTTCAGGCACCATGCGGAACATTTTCTGCGTGCGCGCTGCAAACAAGTTAATTTCCTTGCGGGCTTCGAAAAGCGAAAGTTCTGCAGTGCTCATGAGGCCCGCGCTGATAAACTTGACCTTGAAATCCTCGCCGTCTTCCTTCTCGCGGATAATCTTGCAGATGATTTTTTCCATCGGCTTGATGAACCAGATGAGGATAAGCACGTTGCAGAGGTTGAATGCAGTATGGAAGGCAGATAGCGCATAGGTCACACGGACGCTCGCCTGGGCAACTTCTTCTTCAGTATGCGGTACGAACGTCGGGTCGAACCCTACGATGCAGCACACCATGTTCACGAACGGGCGGAACACTATCAATACCCACACCACGCCGAACACGTTGAACAACATGTGGGCCAAAGCCGCGCGCCTTGCCTGCGTACTTGCCGAAAGAGCGGCGAGGTTCGATGTCACCGTGGTACCGATGTTTTCGCCCATCACGAGCGCAATGCCCTGGTAAATCGGGAGCACGCCGCTACTGCAGAGCAAGAGCGTAATCGCCATGATGGCGGCAGACGACTGCACGCACATCGTAAGGATGCTCCCCAGCAGCAAGAAGAGGAGCGTGCTGAAGATGCCCCAACCGCCGGTCGTCGCAAAGAAGTTGATGACCGTCTGGTTATGGGCCAGGTCCATCGCCACCGCATTTTCGCGAAGCGTGGTAAGGCCGAGGAACATGAACGCGAAACCGAAGACAAATTCGCCCAGGCTCTTGGTCGAGTTCTTCTTGGTGTAAGAAAGGATGATACCGAGGGCGAAGAAGGGCCACACCACCGAGCTCATGTTGAACTGGAACCCGAATATGGACATGATCCAGGCCGTGGCCGTTGTACCGATGTTTGCGCCCATGATAACAGGAATGGCCTGACTCAATGTGAGCAGGCCAGCGTTAACGAAGCTTACGGTAAGTACGGTCGTAGCGGTAGAAGACTGCACCGAGGCCGTCACAAAGGTACCTGTGAGAAGGCCTCCAATGCGGTGCTTGGTCATAGTGCCAAGGACAGCACGCAGGTGACCGCCCGTGAGTTTCTGCAAGCCTTCGCTCATGGTCTTCATGCCGAACATGAGGAGCGCAAGGCAACCGATCATTTTAAGAATCATAAGTGTCATAGGACATTCCTACGGAACGCCACTACCGGATCATCGTCGCTGCCTTTCAGCTAGTTCGGGCTCATGGCGGTGAATTGTTTATCTGATTTGTTGCCGTAAATATAGAAATAAGTCAAAAGCCTTACGAGTGGCGCAAGGCTACGAAAACAGAAAAAATTTATTACAGCCAAAATGACCGCAGTATGGCGGAACAATCCGTTTCAACTTTAACGGATTGTCACTCTGCGGGATTCATTTCCATTACGCACAATGTAAACCCCAGCCTTCAGAACAGCGAGAGTAGCGACAGCCCCTACAGGTCTAGCCGACGCCACCATGCGACCGCGCAAATCGAACACCATGACCGGATGGTTTTCAAGCAAGCCCATCACAGTAACGTTACGACCAGAGACTTCCACCTGCAACAACGAAACCACCGGCTTCGGCAACACAGGAGTCAATCCACCCCCCGGATTCGAAGTAGAATCCGCATAGAAGACGTCTACAATATAGCCGACCTTATACGGCTCGTCGGCATCGCCAAAGAAATCCTTGACCACATTCACGGCACAGACCGAGGTCGTGTCATAACGGAATACCGGCAGGCATCCTTTATCGACCCAGTTATCCGCTCTAAACGTATTCGTCAATTCCGTAATGGACGAATACTTCAATTCTTCGAAGGTGTAAGACTCCACAGCCGTATCCCTCGAACCTGAATCCGGCGACAAGACGGCGCGATCCGGGATTCCATCCAGATTTGAACCATAAATGACTCCATCAAAAATGTAGCGACCCTTTGCCTCGTAAGCCACGACGCCCACATTCTTGCCCACCAGGGAATCATTATAAGTATACACAGAAGACATCGTCAAAGTATCCATCACGGCAACAATACCGCCCGCCGCTGCCGTAGCAGACTTGGCTTCATTTTTCACGTTGCCTCTATTATAATCCGTCGTCATGATAACACCCTTGCCCCAACCGATAATGCCTCCGGCATAAGATTCTTCAAGGGAGTTTTTCACCGTCACGGGACCATAATTAAAGCTATAGGCTACCGGAGTAATCACAGCGAAAATCTGCTGCCCTGGCATGGTGTAAATGTAACCCGAAGCGCGCCCCACGACACCGCCGGCATAAACCTTCTTGCCATTCAAAGCATGCACACGTCCCCAGTTACCCGTTTCCGACACAGTCGTATTTGAATCGATTACGCCGACAACGCCGCCAACCATAAGTGTCGCCGAATTAGCGGAGCCTTCAACCAAGCCCGTATTGAACACGCTGCTTATCGTTGACAACTGGCAATAACCCACAATGCCGCCGCCGGCAACAGAACCTTCGCCACTAGCAACAACCGTTCCCGAATTGTAGGCGTCAGAGACCAAACCACTGGAGAACGTGTAATAGGGAGCCGCTTTACCCACAATGCCGCCGGCAAGACGTCCATACACCCTGCCAGAGTTACGTACATTCTTCAACACGCCCTCGGATTCTCCAGCGATACCGCCCGCAATATTCGACGAAATCACAGTCGTATTTTCATTCTTGGAATCCAGCACCAGTCCCGATTTTGAATAGTAGTTGCTAGCGACAATGCCGCCCGCAGAATACCCACCGCGCACCAAACTATTGCGCACCGTCACGTTTCTAACGACGCCACCATTGTTAACAACCACGGCGGCAGCAGACCAACCCCAATCATTTTCGAAGCGGCTATTTGCAATGGTAAGGTTTTGCACGACCACGCCAGAATCCATGCAGAAGAACATCGCTCTCGACATGTTGAGGCCATAAATAGTATGATTTTTCCCGTCAAAATCGGCCTTTAGGCAGCTGGTATAGCCCGTGTCCGCAGACATCTGACGAGCCGCCAAAAGCGTGGTGTCGCGACCCATCACGATATCGTTTGCAAGATTCACCCTAATTTTCTTGTAGACATACTTTTCGAAATAACGAGGCATTTCCAAGAAGGCCGCCAATTCTTCGGCCTTAGAAATGGTATAGACCAAGGTATCGCCATCTGCTTGAGAAGGCGGCATCGCATACTGTTGCATATCGAAATAAGCAGAATCATTCTTATACAGGCTATCGAACTTGAGAACCGGATAACCGTCAGGACGACGCGTCCACAAATTTCGGTTAGGTACGGTTCCACCAGTCGTATTCAGCAATACAAGCATTTTTTCGCTCTGGAGTTCTGCAGTCGTCTTTTTGCATTCTGCGCTATTGGTAGCGTCATAGTAGAATCTGCCCGCTGTAGCAATATCCACAAGAGAGCCGTCATAATATGTGTTAATCGGCGAATAACTCAAGCCCGAATATCCATAAATGCCACCAACAGTATCGCCTTTGACAACGGGAGCGGCGCTATAGGAATTCGAAATCGGGCGATCGGAATAATCGAAAAAGCCGACAAGGCCGCCCACCTCGCTGCTACCCTTATTCAGTTTTCCCTTTGCAATTACTTTACCACGATTGTAGACATCGGAAACGGAGAGCCCATAGGCATAACCAAGAATACCGCCCACATTCAGAACGCCGTACTCACTCGGGTCTTCTGCGACAGATCCGGTGACATCACCGTAATTGTAGGACAAGGACAACGCAGGGAACTGAGAATTACTGCGTTCCATATAACCGACAACGCCGCCCGTCCAGACGCGGTACGGGCCTTCGGCATAGACGCTGCCGCGGTTTCCCAACTTTTCATAGCCACGAACATTCGAATAAATCGAAGTATAACCGACAACACCACCGGCGTAAACCTTTCTGTATTTACCAGCACCATTGCCTTTGACAGAGCCCTTATTCAAAGCATTGCGGAAGGCGTTATTCTTATTTTCGCCGAAAATTCCCCCTACCGCCAAGATACCTTCGTCAAGGGCTGTTTCGACAACAGCCGTTACATCGCCCTCGTTCACGAAATCACGGGTTTCGCTTTCTTCATAATTACGATAATGTTTGCTGCCGGCAATACCACCAACATAAAGCGAAATTTTCCAGTCCGAACTCACCGTATCGCATGTAAAGGCCGTTTTAGCAGAGACCTTTCCGTAGTTCTGAAGGTTCGTTACAGAGCCAAGTACATAACCGACAATGCCCCCCGCATAAGACAGCGACGCACCCGATACCATTTCAACATCACCGCGATTCACGCAGCTTTCAATGGCGATACCATCTCGAGCTTCGGCATCACCGGCAATGCCGCCAACAAAAATATTGTATTCTGGCCCAACTTTTTCATTCTTTACAAAAGTGACCTTTGCCGAATTGCTACAACCGGCAACGCGCCCATAAGCCGTACCTACGACACCGCCCACATAGGTGCCGCCTTTAACAGAGCCGCCAATCATGTTGCAATTCAATATATAAGCCAAGCGATTATCCGCAGAACTCAGCATTCGGGCTGCAACACCACCCGCAATAAATCCACCACGAACATCGGTATTGATAACATTCACGTTCGCAAGCCCCGCCTGCAACTCGCTCACGACCGCAGCCGAGGTGTAAACCGTATCGCTGCCAAAGGAACCGTTCGCCACGTTAAAGTCGTGAACGAGACCTCCCCCCTGGCCAACAATCTGGAACAACGACCGTTCCGCATTCAAGCCGTAAATCGTGTGGCCCCTGCCATCAAAATCGCCTTCGAAGAACTCGTTACGTTCGCTACGCACCCAACGCTTGGAACAAAGCTTAGAGGTGTCGGATCCGAAAACGATATCGTTCTTCAAATAAGCCCTGAGGCTTGCGTCGCCCACATTCTTCGTCGTCACGGAATCCAGGAAACCGATCAATTCCTCGGGAGAGGTAATCTCGTAGTATTCTACACCGTCGGTCTTGACTGTTTTAGGGATTTTAACGGAACCGTCCCAGGCTGCATATGAGACCTGGGCGAATACAAGCAGCAATACAACTGCATAGATTCGTTTAAGCATCTTTGTTCTCCTAACTATGTATTTATCTAAAAAATATTAAAGGCTACGCACCATAGCAACAGCCTGGCTCGCAATACCCTCGCCGCGGCCCGTGAAGCCGAGCTTTTCGGTGGTGGTTCCCTTGATGCCGACCTGTTTTACGTCGATTCCAAGCACGCGGGCGATGTTTGCCTTCATGGCATCCTTGTGCGGGTTCACCTTCGGGCGTTCGCACATCACGATGCTGTCGATGTTGATAATTTCGTAACCGGCCTTACGCACCTCTTCGCCCACCTTGCGCAGAAGTTCCAGACTGTCGGCTCCCTTGAATGCCGGGTCCGTATCCGGAAAGTACGTGCCGATATCGCCGAGACCCGCGGCACCCAGCAGTGCATCGCTAATCGCATGCAGCAAAACGTCGGCATCGCTGTGACCGAGGAGCCCCTTTTCGTAAGGAATATCCACGCCACCGATAATGCACTTGCGACCTTCTACCAACTTGTGAACATCAAAACCGATGCCCGAACGATAAATCTTGTCCATAATTTGTTCCTTTTTTCAACAGGAAAGATAAAAAAAATGCCCAGCTGTTAAGCCGAGCAATTCAAATAGCCATAGCGAAAATTCGCCGAAGCTTATGCAATCAGCGCATACTTCGGGAAAATTCCGATAAAGATAAGCGCGATTGCGGCAAGGGTCACGGCAAAGCGCAGCAGGTAGGCGTACACGGTGTTCTTGCCACAGCAGCACTTGCATTCGCACTCGGCCTTAAGGGGCATGAACAGCACGAAGGCAATGCGCAGGTAGAACACTGCGGCCACCAGCGAAAGGCCAAAGGCAATCGCGGCGATTACGCCGAGTCCACCCGAAAGGGCATCGGTAAAGAGCGTGAACTTGGCGAGGAACCCTGCTACAGGCGGCATACCAGCAAGGCTTGCCAAGCAGACCGTCGTAGCGACTGCCACATAGGGGCGCTTGCGGCCACGACCCTGGATGTCTTCCAGAGTTTCGTTCTTGTCGTCCTTACCAGCAAGGTAAGCGATACCGGCGAGGGCACCCGCACTACCGACAGCGTAAGTAATCAAGAAGTAGAACATGGCGCCCATCTGCACCGTACCTTCGGTTGCATAGTCCGGCAGCAAGAGGCCAATCACGATAAAGCCCGCGTTCATCACGGCAGAGTATGCCATAATGCGGCGGATAGACTTTTGAGCGAGACCGCCAAACGCACCGATAGCCATAGAAAGCAGCGATACCACCACGATCACGTAGAACAAGCTCTTGTTTTCGCTATGGATGGTCACCTGTTCGGCAAGGTTCCAAGCCGGAGCAGAACCGATGCGGGTCACCAGCGAGCCCAGCCAAAGCGTACCGAGAGCGGCAAGCGCACCGACTTTGACGACGGCGGCCATAAAGCCGGTCACTGCCACAGAGGCGCCCGTATAGACGTCGGCCACCCAGAAGTGAACCGGAGCGGCACCCGCCTTGAACAGGAGGGCAAACAAGGCCAACAGAACGCCCAAGCCGTAAAGCAGGCCGCGACCCGCGATAACGGAGGCAAAGATATGCGTAGTACCCGTGGCACCGTAAATGAGAGCGACACCGTAAAGGAAGATGACGCTAAAGATGGCTCCGGAAACAAAGTACTTGAAGGCGCCCTCGTTCGCATTCACGTCTTTGCGGCGGAGTCCCACCAGGGCATAAATCGGGAAACTGGAAAGTTCCATACCCAGGTAGAGAGCCAAGAAGTCGATGGACTGGGTCATTAGAAGCGCACCGGCAGTGGCAAGCATCAACAGACCGTAAGCTTCACCACCCTTGAACTTTTCATGGCCGAGAGTCCACTGAAGACTCGAAATGCCAAGGAACGCGCACAGGATAACAGATACACCGAGCACGCGGCGAATCGGGTCCATGGCATACAAGTCCATGAACGTGTCGTTCGTCGTCAGGTAGTATGCCCCGGCTGCGAGAGCGATAAAGAAGCTTGCCACCCAAGGCAGCACCTTGTGCTTGTTTTCGTCTTTGATGAACGGTTCAGCGGCAAGCGACACCAGGGCGCCTGCGGCAACCAAAATCACGGGCAAAAGATTAACGATATTACTCATGTTTAGAAGCCTCCTCGTTTACTGTGGCCTCGTTAGATTCAGTTGCGTTTTCCGCATCGGCGACTTCGGATTCGCTCATGGACTTGAGCTGAGCGATCAGCGAAGCGCGTTCTTCGTCGGTAAAGCCGTTTGCCTTCAAGTTGGAATCCAGCTGACGCAAATCGTCTTCGGTCATGGGCTGAGCCACGGCAGCGATGTTTTCGTCGACCACGGCATCCCCAAGAGAATCGGCAGAAGCTTCGACGGTTGCATCGGTGGCAACATCGGACTGGTGCGTCACCTTGTTCATTTCTTGCACGGCAGTTTCATCGAAGAGCTGCAGAGCGTTGGTGATAAATGCCGGATGCATACCGAACACCAACAGGAGAACGCCCATGATACCGATCGAAGAGCCTTCGAGAGCGGTCATACGCTTGCCATCTTCGTAGTCGCGGGCCGGCTTACCGAAGATAACCTTCTGCACAAAGCGGAGCACGTAGGCGGCCGAGAGAATCAGGCAAAGACCTGCGGCAAGGGCCGGAAGCGGACCCATATCCCATAGGGACATGAGCACCGTGAATTCACCCACGAATCCGGCAGTACCAGGCACTGCAAGCGAAAGCACAGCCACAAAACCGAACAGGGAACTGAACACCGGATTGCGGGCAGAAAGACCGCCGAGCTGTTCAATATTGCGGGTACCGGCAAAGCGTTCTGCAATACCCATCAGGTAGAACTGGGCGCCAGCGCTAAGACCGTGAGCGACCAAGAGCACGAGCACAGCCGGAAGCATCGATTCAGACAAGCTGAACACGCCCGCCACGGCAAGGCCCAAGTGGCCCATGGAACTGTAAGCCAAAAGTTTCTTGCCGTCGGTAGCGCGGAGAGCCATGAGCGATCCGTAAATCGCCGTGAACAGGCCGAGCCACAACATGCTATCGACAATTTCCATCGAAAGCGGGAAAATCGGAAGAATCCAGGCGATGAATCCGAACACGCCAGCCTTACTCATGGCACCCGTAAGGATAGCCGAAAGCGGAGCCGGAGCTTCGGCGTAAGTAATCGCCTGCCAGCCGTGGAACGGGAACAACGGAGTCTTCACCAAGAAGGCGAGCAAGAAGCAAACCAGGAGCGTCACCTGCATCGAGGGTTCCAGATTCTGGATTGCCACCGCCAAAGAAAGCACCAAGGAGTTGTCCGCTACCGTGAGCAAGTACCAAAGGGCAACCATCATCGGGGCAGAACCCACCAGAGTATAAATCGCAAACGTCATGGCAGCCTTCTTACGGTCAGCGCCACCGAAGCCCGCGATAAGCACGGCTGCGGGGAACACCATCGCTTCAAAGAAGAAGAAGAACAGCACCGCATCGGCAGCGAGGAAGGTTCCGTTCATGGCACCCATCAACGCAAAGATGGCTATTGCAAAGTTGCGGTAGTTGTGTTCGAAGGTGTTGCGGCCCGTAATCAAGGCGACCAAGGAAAGTCCCGTAGAAAGGAACACCATCCAGGCGCCAAGACCATGGCTATACAGGTAGTAGTAAACGGGGCCCTTCGCACCCGGAATACGGAACCATTCGACGGCTTCGGTCGCCTGGTTGCCCGCGGCAATCAGGGAAATCGACAAAGCGACGAAGGTAAAGCCGAACAAGAAGGCCAGTCTAGAAGAAGACTTGGAATCTTCCTTAGAGGTTGCCATCATCAGAATGGCAGCGGCAAAAGGAGCTAAGACGAGGAGATGTAAAAGCATTAGAACAAACCTCCGGTCAAAAGAACAACAGCGACCAGTGCGACGACACCTACCAAGCTAAGCGTAAGCTGCACACGCACCTTGCGCACCTGGAAGGAACTTACTCCGTCGCCCACAATTTCGACAATGGAACCGACGGTCCATTGGATTCCCTGCAGAATCTTATCGACGATCATGTCAACGACAAAAGCGGCAACCTTCGTCATGATAATGAAAATTTCGTGGATATAGTCAAAGAAGAAAGTCCAATCGGCCTTGAAACCTTCGGGAGCGCTCCCCCACTTGGCATGCAAGCGCGGCTGGCGCTTAAGACCGTAAACGACGTAAGCGATAATCATACCGAGCACTGCAGCAGCCGTACCGAAGCAGGCAAAGGTCATCGGGTTCACGTGGACAACATCAAGCTTGCCGAGCAGGTAATTCTGGGCATCGCCCACCACCGGCGCAAGCGTATGTTCAAAGAACTTGATTCCCATGGAGTCGGCCCACAGGTAACCGGCAAACACGGCACCGAAAGCAAGCACCACCATCGGGATAAGCATACTGGCCGGAGCTTCGTGAATGTGTTCTTCGCTTTCCTTGGAACCGCGGTATTCGCCAAAGAACGTCATGATGATCAGGCGTCCCATGTAGACAGCCGTAATCACGGCCGTGAGGAGACCCGCACCATAGAAGAATTCGCCATACGGGGCGTTCGTGTAAATGCGTTCAAGAATCAGGTCCTTGGACCAGAAACCTGCAAAGCCCGGGAAACCGATAATGGCGAGGAACGAGAAGATCATCACGCAAGCGGTAATCGGAGTCTTCTTGATAAGGCCACCCATGCGACGCATATCCTGTTCACCCGCAAGGGAGTGAATCACGGCACCGGCCCCCAGGAAGAGGGCGGCCTTGAAGAAGGCGTGGGTGAACACGTGGAAGATAGAAGCGTCGAAAGCGAAAGCGCCTGCGGCCATGAACATGTAACCGAGCTGAGAAATCGTCGAGTAGGCAAGCACCTTCTTGATGTCGTTCTGGAAAAGTCCTGCGACAGCAGCCCAGAAGGCTGTCAGCATACCCACAATCAAGATAATCACGAGAGCTTCGGGAATCACCGAGAACATGCGACTGAGGCGTGCAAGCAGGTAAACGCCCGAGGTCACCATGGTAGCAGCATGGATAAGGGCCGACACAGGAGTCGGACCGGCCATGGCATCGGGCAACCAGGTGAGGAGCGGAATCTGGGCAGACTTACCCGTGCAACCCACGAAGAACAAGAGGCCCGCAATCATCAAGATCGGAGCGGCAAGATCCACATGGCCACCGGCAATCAGCATTTCGATGAACTTGTTCAATGCATCGTAATTGAGGATAGCGGAGCCGCCCAAAGTGGCAAGGCAAAGCATTCCGAGCAGGAATCCGATATCGCCCACGCGGTTCACAATGAAGGCCTTGTTTGCTGCCTTGCAGTTGTTCAAGTCGTGGTTCCAGAAACCGATAAGCAAGTAAGAGCAGAGACCCACGCCTTCCCAACCGAGGAAGGTCAGGAGCAAGCTGTCGGAAAGCACGAGCACGACCATGCTGAACAGGAACAGGTTGATGTAGGCAAAGAAGCGGGTAAAGCCGCGGTCGCCGTGCATGTAACCGATCGAGTAGAGAGCGATGAGCGAACCGATTCCTGTCACAAACAGAAGCATCACGCGGGAAAGGCCGTCGAACAGGAATCCGATATCGACCTTGAGCATCGGGATGTCGATCCAGTTGCAAAGCGTCTGACGGACACCTTCCTCAGGCATGCCGAAAGCGAGCAAGACAACGCTCAAGAACGAAAGCACCGGGAACAGCACCGAGAGGGCGCCCACGAAGCCTTCGGAAGGGCCTTTCTTGCTACCCGAAGAGACAACGGCAATCGTTGCAAGCAGGATTGTTCCCAGGAGCGGGAAAAGAGGTATAAACCAAAGCGGTAAATTTGTCATTGCTTACCCCTTCATGTTAGAATAGTTGTCGGAATCGACACTTTCGCTGTTGCGGAAAATGAGGATCACGAGTGCAAGGCCCACGCAAGCTTCGGCAGCGGCAACCGCAATCGAGAACAGCGGCACAATCTGGCCGGCCACGCTCAATTCGGCAGGAAGCGTCTTTGCAAAGCCCACGAAAGAAAGATTCACCGCGTTCAGGGCAAGTTCGACACCCATGAGCACGAAGAACACGTTACGGCGAGCAAGAGTCGTAATGAGGCCAATGGTAAAGAGCACCAAGGCGAGAATCTGAATGTAAATCGGTTGGAGTTCCATTACTTTTCCTCCTTATCTTCGGCGACAGTTTCGTCAGTACCCAGGCGCTTCTTGGCCATAAGCACCGCAGCGCCCATCGAAGAAAGCAGCAACAGACCGAGCACTTCGAACAAGACGAAGTAACCGGGGCCGTCCTGGGCCGTATTGAACAGGTTCGAAGAAGTCATTTCGACAGAGCCGCGGAGTGTGGTGACATCGAAACCCATGGGCGAAAGCACCAGGGCAAAGCCGACGAGACCGGCAAGCGCGAGCACGCCGAGAATCACAAATATCGAAACACCGTCAAACATGGGAGTTTTGTTATCCTTCGCCGCATTCAAGACCGAAATCACGAACACGAGGAGCATCATAATGGCACCCGCATAGACCATGATCTGCACCACCCCAATGAAAGGGCTACCCAGCAGGCCGTAAATGCCCGCGAGCGAAAGCATGGTCAAAACGAGAGAAAGACCACCGTAAAGCGGATGCTTCGAAAGGAACACGCAGAGGGCGGCTCCCACGGCAACCACGGCAAGAATGATAAAGTAAATCAAGGCTAGCATCAGTTTTTAACCTCCATTCCCCAGACCTTGCGGGCCTCGGCATTCTTGGTACCACCCGGAGCCACTTGGCTCTGAGCGTCATCGGGGTAATCCTTCGGATTCCAACTCGTAAGAGTTTCGAGGGTTGCCACGAATTCGTCACGGGTGCGGTGTTCAAAGATGATTTCCTTGGTATCCATACGGAGCGCATCGACCGGACAGGCTTCAACGCAAAGGCCGCAGAACACGCAAGTCAAATGGTCGATATCGAAGCGCTTGACCTTCTTTTCGATGCGCGGATCGTCACTGGCGGTCGCTTCGATATAAATACAATGGGCAGGGCAGGCCGCAGCGCACATGCCACAGGCAACACAGCGGGGAGTGCCGTCGGCACGGAGCATCAGACGATGCTTGGCGCGGTAGGTTCTACGAACTTCGGGCTGACCTTCCGGGTAAGAAATCGTCGGAAGTTCTTCGTAGCGGAACAGACCGCGAGCTGCATGTTTGAGCGTTGTCCACAAGCCGCGAATCGCCTCGAAGATGTAAAGGCGTTCCACCCAGTTCATGGGTCTCTGTCTAATAACGCGGGCCATTAGTTACCTCCCACCAACTTCGCGACTACGGCGGTCACGACGAGGTTCAAAATAGCGATGTTCAAGATAATCTTCCAGCCAAGATGCATCACGTGGTCGTAGCGGAAGCGCGGCAGCGTCCAGCGGACCCAAATCCACACCCAGCAGAAGAACACGCTCTTGGCGAGGAGCACCAGCAGGTGAATTGCAGCAGTACCGAGAGCGGCACCCAGGCTATTCACGACAACGCCGTTAACCATGGAGTATTCCGGGTTGTAGTAGAGCCAGGAGCAAACGCCGGCGGCAATGAAGGCTGCGGTAACAACCCATGCAATCGTCTTGTAGAGCTTGTATTCCTGCAGGATTTCCATCTTGTTGCTCTGCTTGGAAGCGGCAAGCTTACGGGAGTAGCGGTAAATCATGTGGAGGAATGCAAGACCGAGGAATGCAAGCACCCAGCAGAGAATGGCCAAGGAGCCACCCATGTGGGTTTGAATGGTTGCAGTCGATACAAACGGAACCGAGTAGCCACCCAAGAAGAGGGTTGCCACCAAAAGGCTGCTAATGCAGATGTGGGAGTATTCGCCCATGTAGAACAGGCCGAACTGCATGGCGCCATATTCGGTGTGGTAACCGGCAACGAGTTCCGGTTCACCTTCGGCAACGTCGAACGGGGCGCGACCCGTTTCGGCAATCGTCGCAATCAAGAAGCAGAAGAAAGCCACCGGCTGGGCGACAATGCCCCACACATGGTTTTCTTGCCAAGTCACGATATCGGTAAGGCTGAAGGAACCTGCGAGCACCAGGAGACCCATCATGGAAAGGCCCTGGCAGACTTCGTAGCTGATCGTCATTGCAGTCGTACGCAGAGAACCGAGGTAGCTGTACTTGGAACGGGAGCTAAGGCCTGCGAGAACGGCACCGTAAGCAGAAAGCGAACTGAAACCGAAAAGCAACAGGATGCCCACTTCGGAATCCACGATCGGCCCCGCAATGCGGACCACCTTGCCACCCCATTCAAAGACCATCGGGCCAAACCACGGAATCACACACGGGCTAAGGAACACGATAGCAAACGGAATGGCAGGAGCCACGTAATAGAGGAACTTTTTGGAACCGGTCGGAGCAAACATTTCCTTGAAGAAAAGCTTGGTACCGTCGCACATGTTCTGCACATAGCCAAACAGGCGAACCTTACCGAAGAACGGAACCTTGATATAGGAGCGGTTCGGGCCCTGACGGTCCTGCATAAAGCCCGCACCACGGCGTTCCATAGGAATCAACAACAGGATGTAAAGGACAGGAACAAAGCAGAAGCCGAACTTCGCAATGGTAATGATCCATTCCACCCAAGTTTTGGATTCAATAATATCCATTAGGCGTTACCTCCTTCGAGCAACTTACCAGTGCTCTTGATGGTATCGTAAGAGAGTCCTGCCAAGACGCTTGCGTATTCGCCAGCCTTCTTGAAGGCGTCGAATGCGCTTTCGAACTTGCAGCCGGCGAGTTCAGAGAGAACGTCGTAAGCCGGGCGAAGTTTTTCATCGGGGCAAACCGGGCAGGCAGAAAGCTTCTGAAGAATATTCAGGCTGTTCACCATAGTGCCCTGAACTTCGCTCCAGTGACGAATACCGAAAGCAAGCGTCGCCTTGTTGGCGGTAGCGTCGTTGAAAGCAGACAAGACGATACGGGTCGCAATCTTTTCGAGAGAAGAAACGGCAGAGCCACCTTCGCCAAAGAGATCTGCATTCACCGTCAAGAGCACCTTGAATTCAGAAGCGCGCTTCGTAAGGTCTTCGAGGTTGCTGTCAGGAATGCCGAGCAGCTTGAAGCCAGCGCGGTTAGCGAGCGGATCGCCACTCATGGCAATTCCGTCGGGGGCACCCACCTTCTTGAAGGTGCCGCCGAAAAGTTCGGCGGAGTCGCCCAAGGATTCCTTGAGCATGCGGAATGCGGCGAGATCTTCGATGGTGCAAGAGCCACCGGCAACGAGGGCGACCTTGCCCCCGACCTTCTTGACTTCGGCAAGCGCTTCCTGAATCACGTGGAAGCCCATCGCCGGCAAGCGGTTCTTGTCGAAGTTCTGGAACGCGAGGCGGCTCGTGTTAGAAAGCCAGCTGCGGTTCACTTCGGGGTTGCAACGCGGCATCACGCGGTAAATGTGACCGTCGGCGTGATCCAGCCAAATGTTTGCACCGAGAGAGTCATCCATCGAAACCGTCGGCGTGTGACTCAGGAGCCATACGCGCTTCTGGAAGCGGAAGTACTTCGCGGTCATGGCGCCCACCGGGCAAACATCAGTGACGCACAAGTCGTATTCGTGGTCAAGCTTTTCGCCCGGGAAGGTCGTAATGTAAGTGTGGTCGGCGCGGCCGGCGAGCTGCAACTGTTCGGAACCGGCAATGGTACGCATAAAGCGCACGCAACGGTCGCACTGCACGCAGCGTTCTTCGTCAAGCAAAACGCGGGGGCCTAAATCCACATGCTTACCGCCACGGAGCTGACCCTTCGCATCAATGAACTGGTGCGCGGGATTGCCGTGGTAGTTCTTGCCGTATTCAGGGCGCATGCGGGATTCGTTCTGGCCCGCTTCCATGTAGTTTTCCTGCAGGGTGCATTCACCGGCCTTGTCGCAAATCGGGCAATCGAGCGGGTGGTTTACCAGCATAAATTCCTGCGTTGCCTTGCGGGCGTTCTTCACACGGGCACTAGATGCGGGCGTGTAAATCTTCATGCCCGGAGCGACCGGCGTGTAGCAGGCAATCACGAGCATGCGACCGCGGGGGCCTTCTTGCTCCACCAGGCACTGGCGGCAGTTACCGGACACCGGCAAATACGGGTGGTAACATACGTGAGGAGTTTCAATCCCGACAGCCTTCAAGGCTTCGAGGAGGTTCGTGTCGCCCGGAACCATCACCGGCTTGTCGTCCACGAAGATTTCCACCTTCGGGCTGTTCTCAGTCGGGAGTTTCGGCATGTTGTAGTAGTTACTCATATTATTACCAGAAAATTCCAGGACGATAGTTTTCCTGAACACGCGGCTTGGCATGTTCGGGGTTCTTTGCGATTAATTCATCGAAGTCTGCGCGGAACTTCGCCGTGTAGGAGCCTACCGGGCCGCCGAGCGAAATAGACAGCGGACAAATCGTCACGCCGCCAAAGCCGCCAGAAAGACTCTGCATGAGTTCCACGTCGCCATCGTGACCCTTGCCTTCCACAATCTGGTTCAGAATGCGATGCAAAAGACCCGTTCCTTCACGGCACGGAGTGCACTGGCCGCAAGATTCGTGGCTGTAGAAGTTGCCGAGCACGTTCAGGAGTTCAGCCATGTTGTGCGTATCGTTGATCACGATCATGGCGCCCGAACCGAACATCGTCTTCATGGAGGCGAGACATTCGTAGTCCATAGTGGCAACGGCGCATTCGCCTGCGTTCAGCGGAGCGCAAGAGGAACCACCCGGAAGTACCGCCTTCAGGTTTCCGCCCACGACGCCACCGGCGTATTCGTTAATCATCGTCATCATCGGAGTGCCGAGCGGAGCTTCGTACACGCCCGGATTTTTCACGTCGCCCGAGATGCAGAACACCTTGGTACCGCCTGCACGGGGAGTGCCCATCTTGGCGTATTCTTCGGGTTCATGCTGGAAAATCCACGGGAGAGACATAATGGTCTCGACGTTGTTCACGCAAGTCGGGCTCTTCCATGCGCCGCTCACCGCCGGGAAAGGCGGTTTGAGGCGGGGTTGACCCTTCTGGCCTTCGAGCGAGTTAATAAGAGCAGTTTCTTCACCGCAAATGTAGGCGCCTGCGCCACGGTGAACAAAGATATCGAAACTGAACTTGGTCCCGCAAATGTTTTCGCCGAGGTAACCGGCGGCGTATGCCTGGTTCAAAGCCTTGTTTAGGCTTTCGATGCAGGGCAGGAATTCGCCACGGCAGTAGATGTAGGCAGCGCGGCTACCGAGAGCCCAGGCTGCAATAATCAAGCCTTCGATCAAGCGGTGCGGATCTTCCATCATCAGGAAGTGATCCTTAAAGGTACCGCCTTCGCCTTCGTCAGCGTTGACTACAATGTACACAGGCTTGCCGGAATTGCGCGGAACAAAGCTCCACTTCATGCCGGTCGGGAAGCCTGCACCGCCACGGCCACGCAGGCCGGAACGCTGCACGTAGTCGATCACTTCGAACTGGCTCATGTTGAACAAGCGGTCCGAAATGTTCGCGTAGCCGCCCAGCTTCTTATAAACTTCAATGTCCTGGGCGCCCTTGCCAAAATTTCCTGTACAAACTTTTACTACTTCAGCCATAATTACTTAGCCTCCTCTACGGGCGCGGGCTTCTGGGTAGTCACCGCTTCCTTGGAAGGTTTTGCCGTACGTTCACCGGAAGTTGCAATCATGCGGTACACATCGCCCGCCTTGCCGGCAGCATCCACAAAAGCCTTGTCCTTCACGCCGGGCTCACCCACGGCGACCCAGTCATTGCCGTTCTTCTTTTCGACGACAATCTTCGTGAATTCGGGAGCGCCCTTCCAGGTGAGAGTGGCGCCGTTTTCGTCGGCTTCGGCCTTCACGTTAAGCACCGGAGAAGGCGGAGCGTAGTCAGCGACCTGCGGCTTGGCCGTAGCACCCGGAGCACCGGGGTGGCCACCATGGCCCTTCACGATTCCGCCGAGCACGTCGTGCTTCGGCACATTGTTCGCATGGGCCTTGCACCAGTCGATAATGCGATCGATGCTTGCTTCGGTCAGAGTCGTACCACGCTTCATCTTGAGCTGACCGTCGACCACGTCGGTGGCGAAGTCATCGTTCACCAACATCATCGGGCCGTTGCCGCAGCTACCCAAGCATTCCACCTGGAGCACGGTAAACATGCCATCGGGAGTGGTTTCGCCGGACTTAACGCCAAGCTTGTTTTCCACATACTTGATCAGCGGCTGGGCACCCTTGATGGCGCAGCTGATGTTGCGGCAGAACTGCAACAGGAACTTGCCCTTGGGAGCGTGGTTGTACATGGTATAGAAGGTTGCAACGCCGAGAGCGTGAGCCGGAGCGCAACCGCAAACGTTTGCCGCCCAGCGGATACCTTCAGTCGGCACCCAGCCGAACACGCCCTGCACCAGCCAAAGGACTTCAAGCAGAGCGCCCTGGCCCACCGGGTAACGGCTGAGCAAGTCGGCGCAACGTTCCTTGATTTCGGGAGTGTCGAGCTTGGCGAGCACTTCCTTCGGAGCGGGCTGCGGAACAGGCTTGTTCACGTAGCCAAAAGTCTGACCCGGATCCGGAAGAGCCGGAATGGCTTCACTCGGACCATTGAACTTCAAATGGTTATTCGATACAAACTGAACTGCACCTTGAATATGTTGTGTCATCGGTCAAGTTCTCCAGCAATCATGTTGAGGCCAGGCAGCGTTGCCATGGAGTCGGCAAGAGTCAGGCCTTCGACCAGTTCGTTAAATGCAGACACATGGGCAAACGACGGGGAACGCACCTTGATGCGGTACGGGTGGCCGCTGCCATCGCTCACGATGGTGAAGCCAAGTTCGCCGTTCGCGCATTCGCTTGCGCAGTAGTATTCGCCTTCGGGCACGCGCACACCTTCGTACACGCTCTTGAAGCGGCCGATAAGGGCTTCCATGTCCTGGTAGGCAAGCTTGTGCGCGGGCACGCGGATGCGTGGGTCGACAATGTCGACCGGGCCCGGAGCGAGGCGCTTCAGGGCCTGGCGCACAATCTTCACAGATTCTTCGATTTCGGCAAGGCGCACCTGCAGGCGGTCGTTGGCGTCACCCTGGGTTCCCACCACGACTTCCCAGTCGTAGGTTTCGTAATCGTAGTAAGGTTCGTCCTTGCGGAGGTCGCTTTCGACACCCGTCGCACGGAGACACGGACCAGTCCAGCCGTAGCTGATGGCGCGTTCGGCAGAAATCTTGCCGACGCCCACGGTACGGTCAAGGAAGATACGGTTACGGTCCAAGCAGGCGTGCAGGTCCTTGAGGGCCTTTTCCACCGACTTGCAAGCAGCGAGCACATCGTCTTCGAAACCGTCGTAGCTGTCGCGGTAGAGGCCGCCAATGCGGGCAAAGCTGTTCGTGAGGCGCGCGCCCGTGAGCTTTTCCCAAATCAGCATGATCTCTTCACGCGGGTTGAAGGCGTACATGAACGGTGTGGTACCGCCCAAGTCCTGGAATGCTGCAGCCACACAAATAAAGTGGTCGTTGATACGGGAGAGTTCGTTCACAATCACGCGGAGCACCTTGGTGCGTTCCGGGATTTCGATACCGTACATGTTTTCAACAGCGCGGCAGAATGCAATGTTGTTCATCATTGCAGAGCAGTAGTTCAAGCGGTCGGTGTACGGAATCACTTGCTGCCAGGTGCCGCGTTCGACCATCTTTTCGAAGCCGCGGTGCATAAAGCCGATTTCATGGACACCGGCCACGATGGTTTCGCCATCGAGGGCAGCCAGCAGGCGCACGCAGTGGTGAGTCGCCGGATGCGTCGGGCCCACGTTCAGGGCCATCAGGTTCATCTTTTCGCCATTCGGGTCAAGTACGATCATTCTCTGATACTCCCTTCAAGATATTCTTCTTCGACAGGCATGATTTCCTTGGAGCGCTGGATCACCTTGTAGCCCTTGTCTTCCAGGCGCTTTTCCAGTTCCGGAATCAGGAAGTCGGTCGTCGAGAGCCACTGGCGCTTCTGGGCAGGGTAATCCTTGCGGAGCGGATGGCCCACAAATTCAACATGGTTCAAAATGCGGCGCAGGTCCGGGTGGCCTTCGAACACGATACCGAACTGGTCGTAGACTTCACGTTCGAGCCAGTTGGCACTTGCGTACAAATCTGTAAGGGTCGGCACCTTCAGGTCGGCTTCGCTGACCAGCACCTTAAGACGAACGCGGCGGCCCGGATTCTTCATGCTCTTAAAAACGTAGCTCACGGCAAAACGCGGACCTTCATGGTTCGGGTAAGTCAGGTAGTCGATACCGGCGAGGTCGAGGAGCATGTCGAACTGCATCGACGGATCGTTCTTCAAAAATTCGACCGCATTGTGCAGGTATTCCTTCGGGACCACCACGCAGGCATCCCACTTGGCACTCGCATCACGCTTGGCGCCAAACTTGGATTCTAGAATGTCTATCACGGATTCCATCATTACTCCTTCCAGAACT
The DNA here is from genome assembly GCF_002210325.1 of Fibrobacter sp. UWB1. NCBI lineage: Bacteria > Pseudomonadati > Fibrobacterota > Fibrobacteria > Fibrobacterales > Fibrobacteraceae > Fibrobacter > Fibrobacter sp. UWB1. The sequence continues at coordinate 144,073 of NZ_MWQL01000001.1, read as the reverse complement.
GGGCTTTCTTGACAAGTTCCTGCTCTTTTTCAGTCACGAATTCCTTGAGCTCAGCAGTCTTTTCGCGGGCAAATTCACGGGCTTCCGCCTTCGCCTGTTCGGTCTTCGCCTTGATCATTTCGAGCTGGTCTTTGACGCGTTCGGCACGCTGCTTCATGTAGGACTCATCCTTGATCTTCTTCTGGAGGTCAAACATCGCCTCGAAGAACGCTTCCGGACGGGAGGGGCAACCACCGATGTACACGTCTACCGGAATGATATGGTCAATGCCCGGCACAGTGCAGTAGCAGTCATAGAAACCGCCGGAACTTGCACATGCACCCATGGCGATCACCCAACGGGGTTCGGCCATCTGTTCGTACATGCGCTTGAGTATTGGCGCTTGCTTATAGGAAATGGTTCCGGCCACAAGCAGCACATCGGACTGACGCGGCGTAAAACGCACGTATTCAGACCCGATACGGGACAAGTCGTAACGGCCCACTTCGGTACTCATGAATTCGATTGCACAGCAGGCAGTTCCGTAAGGGAACGGCCACAGGGAGTTCGTACGGCCCCAGTTGACCAGAAAGTCAAGAGAAGTCGTAATGAAATTCGGCTTTTCTGCCTCATTACTCATAGGAGGTTACCTCTTTAAATGCGTGCGTAAAGATAGAAAAGTGAGAGAGATGAATATCCAAATGGGCCATTTTGAAATGTTTTTTATTCATTACCGCCCCATCGGTCAGTAGTTAGATTAGTCTAACATATTTTTGCATTTTTGCAAGTGATATAGAACACTTTTCTTTGGAAAAAAAGATATATTGAATAGCAAACAACAGAATTTGGCGGTTCTCCGCCAGAATAAACTTGCAGCCATTGTATTTTTTTTATAGTTTTGGCGCGGTTTTGGTATGTTGAGGATTTAATGGATATTCCGCTGTACAATAGTATGTATCTTGATTTTAGGTCCAAGCTCTTGGGCCCCGTCTTTAGTACAGAGGAAATTCTCGCCATTTTAGCCCGGAACCTGCCCCCTCTCGCCAAAATCACAAATATCGGCTTTGTAAATTGCCTTTTTTACGCACCGGTTAGCCAGTTTGCCCCCAACGGTCTTTCTGGAGAATTTACCGCCTACCACGACAAGAAGGCACTGCCCGAAAAACCCACCTCCCCGGATTTTTCCGAAACCATGACCACCGGCGAACAGGGGTCGTTCACCTTCCAGGCCCACCCCATCCAGGGCCACTCCTTTACCGACGAGGAAAGGCAAATCATCCAACTCCTGAGCTGGGACTTCTTTATCCTTTCGGGCCGCGCACGACTCATGGGCAACACTCGCAAGGCGGCCATTTCGGACCCCATGACCGGGGCTTACAACCTGGCAGGCATCTTCGCGTTTACCCAGCAGTTCATTGGCGACAACCTCAAGGACTACACCGCCCACTTTATCAACCTCAAGAATTTCAAGTACATCAATAAGGCCATGGGCAACAATGTAGGCGACCTCGCCCTCAAGATGTACGTCAAACAGATTCTCCAGTTCCTCGACAACACAGAACTGATCGCTCGCCTCGGCGGTGACAACTTCTTTGTTCTGACCAAAAAAAAACATCACAAAGAATTCATTGACAAGTTTACCGTTTGCGAACTGACCGCAAGCCAGGGGCCAAAGCCCATGAATATTCGCCTGCAGGCGCGCATAGGTATCTACCCCATCGAAGAAAACGTCATTGTAGGTGACGCCCTGAACAACTGCGCGACTGCCATGCAGGCCGCAAGATTCATCAGGACTCGCGACGTGGTGTACTTTACAAAGGAAATGCAAATCCAGTCAATCCACCAGAGGGAAATCTCGACTGAATTTCACAACGCCATGCGCAACCGCGAACTGGTCGTATTCTACCAGCCCAAGGTCAGCCTTGACGACAAGCAGATCAACGGCGCCGAAGCACTGGCACGCTGGGTCCGCCACAAGACTATTGTCCCGCCCATGGACTTCATTCCCATTCTGGAACGCGAAGGCACCATCTGCGAACTGGACTTCTACGTTTTCGAGACCGCCTGTAGCGACATCAGTGATTGGCTCAAGGCCGGTATTACCCCTGTGCGTATTTCTTCAAACTTCTCGAAGCTGCATCTGCGCAACGAAGACTTTGCCGACCGCATTCTCAACACCCTGAACAAGTACGAAATCGACGGCAAGTACATAGAAATCGAACTGACCGAAGTTTCCGATTTCGACGATACGATCGCCATGCAGAAATTCATCAACATCATGCGCAAGAACGGCATCGGTGTTGCCATTGATGACTTCGGCACCGGCTATTCGACCCTGAACGTGCTCAAAGATTACAACATAAACGTCGTGAAAATTGACAAGTCCCTATTGAACAATATCGGAAAGGCCAACTCCAACGACGAAATCGTTCTGAGGAATGTGGTCAAGATGGCCCAGGAACTCAACAAGGACGTGATTGCCGAAGGTGTGGAAACCCAGGAGCAGGCAGACTATCTCAAGGGCATCAACTGCAAAAACGCCCAAGGATTCCTGTTCGACAAGCCCCTTGTCCGCGACGATTTCCTGAAGCGACTGACAAACGACCGTATGTATTAATTCCGAGAAAGCCTTCTTTTGCTATATTCTCATATAATGAAGACTCTCGTTCACGACAGAAAAGTTTGCCTTGCCTGTGCAGGCTGCGTGGGAACATGCCCCAAGATGGCGCTCGACATGTTCGGCCTCGATTTGCAGATTGATTACGAAAAATGCATCAAGTGCGGCATTTGCTCCAAGACATGCCCTGTTGGTGCATTGAAAATCGTGGAGGCGGACGATGCTTGATTCCCATTACGATGTCGTTGTCATTGGCGCCGGTCCGGGCGGCTCTGTCGCTGCCCGCAACTTGGCTCGCGCCGGCCGCAAGGTTCTGTTGCTCGAGAAACGAGAAAAAATCGGTTACCCCGTACGTTGTGGCGAAGCTAGCACCAACCTGGCCGACCTGCAGACTTACGGTCCGATTGACGAGAGCTGTATCGAAAGCATTATCAACGGGCTCTACATTTATGGCCCCGCCGGCGTGAACATCGAAGTTCCCAAGCCCGCCACCGGCATCATGCTCAACCGCGAAATCTTTGACCCCTGGCTTGCAAAGCTTGCTGCCGACGATGGCGCCCAGGTAGAGACTTGCGCCCGTGCAGAATTCGTGGGCGGTGTCGAAGGCGACGAGCGCATGGTTCGAGTCGTACTCGGAAAAGGCGATGGAAACGGATCTGTCTCCGAAACGGGCTCCCAGGAAATTTTTGCAAAGATGGTGATTGCAGCCGACGGCGTCGAAAGCCGTATTGGTCGCATGGTTGGGCTCGACTGCGGACAGAAAATGATGCAGACCTGCACCGGTGTCGACATCGAGGTGCAAGGGCTCTTGACCAAGCCCGACTACCTGACCTTCTGGCAAGGCCACGATTACATTAACGACGGTTACATCTGGAGTTTCCCGAAGCAGAAATCGAACGTCACGAATTTCGGCGCAGGATTCTTGATTAGCAACAAGAGCAGGCCGAATATTCTGGAAGTCACGATGGAATGGCTCGAAAAGCTTTTCCCGGGAGCAAAGATCAATCATACCGTCGGAGGCGTGATTCCAGTTTCGAGCACGCTCAAGGACTACACGCTCGACCGATTCGCCCTCGTGGGCGATGCCGCCCACCACACCAACCCGCTCACGGGTGGTGGTATCGCTGCCGCGATGAGGGCGGGAAGATTCTGCGCCGAATACGTAGACCAAGGCCTTAAAGCCGGCAACCTCTCGAAGGAATTCTTGAAGCAATACGAAAAACGCTGCTACGATTACTTCGGCAAGATGCACGACTTCGAATACAAGTTCCGCAGGTTCCTGCTCGCGATCAACCGCGAAGACCAAATCGGGCTTTACAAGGTACTGCAAGGATTCGCACTCAGCGGATACAAGAAGAGCGCCTTCCTCAAAACGCCGCTTCAGACCACGAAGTTCCTGTACAAGTTCTGGAAGTTTAAATAGTTAGCAGTTCGCAGAACGCGGTTGGCCGTATTTCACACTGTTTTGAGCTTTGCTCAAAAAAAGTCGTCTACTTTCGTTTGCGCAAGCACGCGGTTATAAATAATCCGCTTGCCTATTTTTCCGTCTGTCGCGCATACGTGATCCGTAGGCGGTTTCAAAATAGATGTCACCAAATGGGCGGCAACCGTTTCTGCATGCACCGGGCGTATGAACGCAGGAATCCATTCCGGATGCGCGCCGATTGTCTTTTGCAAAAGTTCTTCGCCAAAGCGCCTGTCCTTATGCTTTCCGAGTAAAAGAGACGGACGCACTAGCGTCAGCGTTTCAAAGCCAATCATATCGAGGCCTTCTTCGAGCTGGCCCTTTAGGCGATTGTAAAAATACGGCGACTGGCTGTCGGCGCCCATCGCGCTTACGCACAAGAAGTTCTTTACGCCCGCCTTTTTGGCAATCGCCGCAAGCATGAGCGGAAGCCTCAGATCGACCTTTTCTTGAGCGGCCTTACTCCCTGCCTGCTTTCGGGTCGTCCCCAAGCAACACACCACCGCATCGCAACCGGTAAAACCCGCATAGAAAAACAGGCGCAAGGCTTCATTATCTTGTTCAAAATCCACTTGTTTGAAGTCAAGCTTGAACGCCCCTTCCAGAATTCCAAGATCCTTTAAATCCGGGATATTCCGTACAGGGCAAAAAACCCGCACAACCTGCGGAAGGCGTGCGAGTAATTTCAAAACGTTTTTGCCGATAAGTCCGGTTGAACCGAGAACAGCAACCTTCATAGAACCGTTACTTAACCATATCTCTGGTATTCAAGAAGCCGCGTTCCACACCGCGCGTAGGCAACACCACAACCTTGTTGTCTGCAGTGACAATCACCGTGACGCCGGCGATGTAGTTAATCCAGCGATAAGATTCATACGTCTTGAGGTCAACCGTACGGTTAGAAGCATAGACAGCCAACGGTTCCGTGAGCAAGTCGTGGGTAATCAACACGTTCACGCGCTTCCAGTAAGGCAGGTTGGCAAGAACCACTTCGTTCACGAACTGGTCGCCACGTTCCATGAGGTCATAGAAATAACCCGGAAGGCCCAAGTTCACCAGAAGAGTCGGGAACGGCTGTTCGTAAGCCCACATGGCCACATACTTGAAAGAGCCACCGCGCTTGGACACCATGGCATCCAAGGAATCCGAAGGCACCGTCAAGAAATACCCACCATTAATTTCTTCCATCGTCACCACTTCAGTGGTTTCGCCACGGCCCTCTGCAATCTTTGCAGCGGTCGTTTGGGTGCGCAAGAAATCGGTAGCGCCGTAATAGAACGATTCATCGCTCTTGAGCTTTGCGCCCACATCAAGTGCCTGCTGAAGGCCGACTTCGGTCAGAGGAGATTCTTTGCCCAAACCCGATTCACGTTCGGCATGACGCAACACAAAGACAATCTTTGCGTCGGCAGGGGCCGCCTTGTAGATTTCACCCACATCGTAAAAACCATTGGTATCGGGAGAAACAGCCAGTCCGATAGCGGCGGGGTTACGATAGAAACCGGCGGCCGTCATGGTGGGGTCCGTCGGGGTAGACGGATTAGTCGTAGTGGTATCTGCCGGAGGGTTCGTAACAGGATCAGTCGGAGTCGTCGCCGTATCCGTCGGAGTTTCCGGATTCGTTACCGGATCGGTCGGATTGGTAGCCGGGTCAGTAGTCGGGTTTGTTGCCGGATCCGTCGTAGGATTAGTTGTAGAATCAGTCGGAGTCGAAGGATCTGTCGGGGTTACTTGTTCCGGAACAGTGGTAGATGTCGGCGAAGAGTTAGAAGAATCATCTCCACAGCCAGCAATAATTACCGTAATAAATGCGGCACAAATCATAGGAAAAGCTTTGCCGGCAATAAATTTTTTCATATTCATCGTTTTTCCTCTAGTTTATTATCTATTCCCCTAATTTAACTATTTGCTCCACACAAAACCCGTAAATATTTCTAAACTTAATGGTGTAAAATTTTAACCCTAACCCATAGGACCGTCTTATGGCAAAAACATTCAAAAAAGCAGAAGAAGTGACCGTGCTCGGCAACGACGCGGAATCCTTCCGTAAGGCCTTTACCGACCACATCCACCACACGCTCGCCCGTAACAGCGCGACCGTGACCGACCACGAAAAGTTCCTCGCCGTTGCATACGCTGTACGCGACCGCTTGGTTGACCGCTGGATCAAGACCCAGGAAACCTACTACCAGAAAGACGTGAAGCGCGTCTACTATCTGTCCCTCGAATTTTTGATTGGCCGTACCCTCGGCAACTCCATTCTGAACCTTGACGTCGAAAGCGCCGTGACCGAAGCTCTTGACGAACTCGGCATGACTCTCGAAGAACTCCGTGAACAGGAAGTGGACGCCGGCCTCGGCAATGGTGGTCTCGGCCGCCTCGCCGCCTGCTTCCTCGACTCCATGGCTACGCTCGAACTCCCGGCCACCGGTATGGGCATCCGCTATGAATATGGTATGTTCAGCCAGAAGATCGTGAACGGCGAACAGGAAGAACAGCCGGATAACTGGCTGCGCCTTACCAACCCGTGGGAAATTGCACGTCCGTCGAACGAAGTCAAGGTGCCCATGTACGGCTACGTCGTGAGCTGGATGGACGAAAAGGGCAAGCTCCGTAACCGTTGGGAAACCAAGGACTACGTGCTCGCACTCCCCTACGACACTCCGATTCCGGGTTACAAGAACAACACCGTGAACAACCTGCGCCTCTGGAGCGCGAAGTCCACCGACGACTTCGGCCTCAGCTACTTCAACAACGGTGACTACATCGCCGCCGTGCAGGACATGGAACTTTCCGAAACCATTTCCAAGGTGCTCTACCCGAACGACGCTTCCATGAACGGAAAGGAACTGCGCCTCAAGCAGCAGTACTTCCTCTGCTCTGCATCGCTGCAGGACATCATCCGCCGCTTCAAGAAACTGCACGAAGGCGAATGGAAGGTGTTCCCCGAAAAGGTCGCTATCCAGCTGAACGACACGCACCCGGCAATCTCTATCGCCGAAATGATGCGCATCTTGCTCGACGAAGAAAACCTGGAATGGGACGAAGCTTGGGAAATCGTGACGCACACGTTTGCCTACACGAACCACACCTTGATGCCCGAAGCTCTCGAAAAGTGGCCGGTCAGCCTCTTCGAAAAGCTGTTGCCGCGTCACCTCCAGATCATTTACGAAATCAACGCCCGCTTCCTCCGTCAGGTGTCCCTCAAGTGGCCCGGCGACAACGCTCGCCTTGCCCGCATGAGCCTCATCGAAGAAGGCGGCTGCAAGATGGTCCGCATGGCTTACCTCTCCATCGTGGGTTCGTTCGCCGTGAATGGTGTGGCAGCACTCCACTCCGACCTCTTGAAGACCACGCTCTTCAAGGACTTCTACGAACTGTGGCCTGAAAAGTTCAACAACAAGACGAACGGCGTGACGCCGCGTCGCTGGGTCCGCAAGGCTAACCCGGCTATGTCCGAACTCATTTCTTCCAAGATCGGCGAAGGCTGGGTCAAGGACCTCGATGAACTCAAGAAGCTCGAAAAGTTTGCAAAGGACGCCAAGTTCCAGAAGGAATTCATGGCCGTCAAGAAGCAGAACAAGGAACGCCTCGCCAAGTACCTCAAGGCAACACAGGGCGTCGATGTCGACGTGAACACGTTCTTCGACGTGCAGGTCAAGCGTATCCACGAATACAAGCGCCAGCTCCTGAACATTCTGCATGCCATTCACCTGTACATCCAGCTGAAGGACGGCAAGGAAATCATGCCGCGTACCATCATGATCGGTGGTAAGGCCGCTCCGGGTTACTGGATGGCCAAGCAGATCATCCGTCTTGCCAACGCCGTTGCCGCCATCATCGATGCCGACCCGGTTTGCAAGGGCAAGCTCAAGATGGTGTTCCTCGAAAACTACCGCGTGTCTTTCGCCGAAAAGATCATTCCGGCCGCAGACCTCTCCGAACAGATTTCCACCGCAGGTACCGAAGCTTCCGGTACCGGTAACATGAAGTTCGCCTTGAACGGCGCACTCACCATCGGCACGCTCGATGGCGCCAACGTCGAAATGAAGGAAGAAGTCGGCGACGAAAATATCTTCATTTTCGGCCTCACCGTGGAAGAAGTCACCGACCTGCTCGCCAAGGGCTACCGTCCGCGCGACTTCTACGAACACGACGACGATCTGCGCCGCGTGATCGACCTGATCGCTTCCGGCTTCTTCAGCCCCGACCGTCCGGACCTGTTCAAGCACATTGCAGACAAGCTCCTCACCAACGACAACTACCTGCTCTGCGCAGACTTCCGCAGCTACGTGGACATGCAGAAGAGAGTCGCCGAGGAATACCAGGACAAGAAGACCTGGGCCGAAAAGGCAATCCTCAATGTCGCTCGCATGGGCAAGTTCAGCTCCGACCGTACCATCAAGCAGTACGCCGAAGAAATCTGGAACGCCAAGAGCTGCAGCATCAAGCTGTAGTTAGTAAGCAGTAGGAAGTAGACAGTAGGAAGTTTTCTACTGTCATCCTGAGCGAAGAACCGCAAGGTTCGAAGTCGAAGGATCCAAGCTTGAATATTGAAAAGTTCGCGACCTTAACGGTCGCGGGCTTTTTATATTTGAGTCAAAGGACATTTTTATGGAAATCAAGAAGACGAATGCGGCGAGAATCCTGGACCGCCAGAAAATTTCTTACGAACTCATCCCCTACAAGGTCGACGAAAACGACCTCGGCGCGCAACACGTGGCCGACAGCCTCGGCGAAGACATCAACCAAGTTTTCAAGACCATTCTTGTTCACGGTGACAAGATCGGCTACTTAATTTGTGTGGTACCAGGCAACCTCGAAGTCGACTTGAAGGGTGCCGCCAAGGTGAGCGGTAACAAGAAAATTGACACTGTCCCGCTCAAGGACTTGACGCCGCTGACCGGCTACATCCGCGGCGGTTGCAGCCCGCTCGGCCTCAAGAAGAACTTCCCGATTTTCATTCACGAAACCGCAATGAACTTCCCGTACATTTACGTGAGTGCAGGAGAACGCGGCCTGCAACTGAAAGTTGCACCCGCCGACCTCGTGAAGGCGACACGCGCCACCGTGGGCGTGATCGCGCGAGTTCCGCCCGAAGCCCCGCAAGATTAAGCGAGCATTTCAAGCATAAAAAAGCCTCTCCCGAGGGAGAGGCTTTTTCAAATTCGCAGTAAAGGATTACTTCACCGAGATGCTACGGACAGCGCGGCCCTGTTTCACCATGTAAACGCCGGAATTGTACTTGGCCTTGATTGCCGCATTCAAGGTTTCTGCGTCAGCCGTTTCAAAGGAGCCGAGGTACTTGCCCTGAGCGTCAAACACGAGCGACGTATTGTTACCGACAGTCATAGAACGAATACCCTTGATAGCCTCCGTCGAGCTGCTGGATTCAGGTTCAGCAGAAGAGCTGGACTGTTCCGCACCTTCGATATAAACCTTGGCATAGGGGAAGTCATATTCACCCTTGGCATTTGCTCCGCTATTGCTTCCAGCTTCGCCGAGAATCTTGGCTTCGTGCATCTTGCCCATTTTCATGCCAAGTTCTTCCCACTTCTTGAAGTGAGCGGTAATGTCGATAGTACCGCAATCGCGCTTTGACTTACGGACGCTAAAATACTGCTTAAAGTATTTATTGTCGCCATCGATGGAATAAGAGGTGCGGTCACCTTCATAAACCGTATACTGAGCACCATCGATTTCAAACACGCCATGATTCTTTGCAGAAGCTCCCTGGGCAACCCAGTCGCCCGGCATGTACTGGCTACCGGTGTTATCCACAATGTACCATTCCACCAGAGGTTCACGGGTCCAGCCGTAAATGCCGATATAGGAATAATCGATTCCAGAGAGCCCGCTCTTGACCAGCTTGAAGTCCGCCTTCATGTGTCCGATTTCTTCGTGAGTCTTGTCGCTATTGAATGCAAGACCCGTACGGCACAGGTAGTCCTTGGCACCTGTCATCTTGCAGTTGAAGGAACCGTCGTCGTAGAACGTCGCAGAACCACCGTTGCCGCCTTCGTTCCAAAGTTCGTAACCAACGTCGCCGATAGTACCGACCTTGTTCGAAGACACTTCCACGGATTCACCGCTATGGGTTGTCGTATTACAGAAATCCTGAGCAAATGCATTTGCAGTCAGGACACAAGTGGCAATCAAGCCGAATTTAAGAATAGTTCTCATATACACCTTCCTGTTGTAAGACGAAATTTAATTCAACAAAGTCGTCTTTGCAAGTTCGCAAACCGTATTCGTTAATCCAAATTGAGGCTGCCCGACTGAAATCCACGAACAAGCGACTTATATTCTTCCATGAACGCTTCATGATTCTGTTTTACGAAATCCAGGTTGCCTTCTTTGCAGGCCATTTCCAGCGCCTTGGCATCTTCATAAACTTTAATCGCACCGATTGTAAGAGAGGTACTTTTTACGGCGTGAACCGTAATGCGGTAATACTCCAAGTCGCCATTTTCAAAGTATTCCTTTAGTTCTGCAGTCTTTTCACTTTTTACATATTCGTCAAGCATTTCTTTATAGAACTTCTTGTCATTCATACAATAGGCAAGGCCTGTAGCCATATCCAACATATCGGTCAACGCTACCTGTGGCATTGCTGAAACGGTTTCTGCAGGGTTACAAGTTTTCTCTTCTCTTTCGTGCACAACCTTGACCAGGTCTTTCGACAAGAATTTTTTTAGTGTCGACAGCAAGACTTCTTCGCGAATCGGTTTTGCCATGTAATCCGAGAAACCTTCATCCATGTAACCATTTCGTGCATCCGAAACGGCATTAGCAGTAAGCATCACCACCGGAGTAATGGCGTTTGGATTTTTCTCCAACAGTTTCATGCGGCGGAACGCTTCCACGCCATCCATGACCGGCATCATGTGATCCAGGAAGATGACATCGTAATGTTTGCCTTGAATGAGTTCCAAAGCCTCGGCGCCATTCATTGCCGTATCGATTTGGATCTTGGTGTCTTTTAACAGGCCTGCGAACACCTTCAGGTTCATTTGCACATCGTCAACCACCAGGATTTTCGCCTCGGGCGCTTCAAACCTTTCGTGCGCGGCATCCACCACATTCACGTGTTGCTTATAGAGCTTTTCAAAATCACCCAGAGGTTTTTCATCGCTGACTTGCTGCAACAGGCATACTGTAAAGACAGACCCCTCGCCGTACGTACTTTCAACCTCGATGGAGCCGCCCATCATATCCAGCAGCTGCTTGGTCAAATTCAAGCCAAGGCCCGTACCTTCGATGTTCCTATTGCGTTTTTCATCGAGCCGCACAAAGTCGGCAAATAATTTTTCGCGATCTTTTTCGCGGATACCGATACCCGTGTCCTTCACTTGAATAAAGAGCTTTACCTGTTTCGAATTACCCCCCTGAATCGGGTCGACACTTAGTTTTTCGGAGCGCACCGATAAGGTAATTGAACCTTCGTTCGTATACTTGACCGCATTCGAAAGCAAGTTGTTCACCACCTGTCTAATACGAACTTCGTCACCGAATAGCGATCTTGGAATGTCCGGCGAAATATCCATCACCAATTCCAAATTCTTGTCGTGAGCGCGAATGGCTACCATGTTGTAGCAGTCGTTCAGCACGGTAAACACGCTATACGTAACAGGCAGAATTTCCATTTTGCCCGATTCAATTTTAGAAATATCCAAAATATCGTTAATGAGCGAAAGCAGCGTTTGGCCAGCACTTTGAATATTCAGCGCATAATCCCGTAAGCTTTCATCTTTGCATTCTTTCAGGAGCATTGAATCCATGCCCAAGATTCCATTAATCGGCGTACGGATTTCATGGCTCATGTTGGCAAGAAAAGCACTCTTCGCCTTGCTTGCGCTTTCGGCATTTTCTTTTTCGCGAAGCAGCTCCTTGTTTTCGCGGGCTTTCTTTTCAGAAAGCACCACATAGAGCATGGCAATTGTAAACATGAATATCAAAAGCCCAAAGACCCAGATAATCAAGAATGAAATATCATCTTTTTCAGATGCCACCTCTCTTTCGGGCACTACGCCCGTCAAGGCAACTCCCGGCAACTTGAGTTCAGCGATAAAGTAATAGTATTCCACACCACGAACATCCAAATGCGTCGCTGCAGAAATGGAGACATTCAAGCCAGCTCTCAGCTTATCGCGAACCGCCAAGAACCCTTCTTCTCCCCACAGCAAATCTGTTCCAAGCGAATCATTCGAAGACTTGATGATAATAGAATCTCTCGCATCTCTTAAAGTTGCGTAGCCTCGGCCACCATAGCTTTGCACGCCAAAAATTCTAACAACCGCATCTTCTTTGTACATGCGGAACAGCACATACTTGATGTTTTTTCCACTGTACACAGGAGCCGAAAACATAAGGCCAATTCCCTTGGAATAGCTTATGGATTTTACTCCATGGAACGATTCCGAAATACCCTTAAAATGCGAAGCATCGATATGAGTCGTATCGCCACTATAGACAATTTTACCGTTCAAGGCTATCACGCCATAGTAATAATTGCCATTCGGGTCTTCAAGCGTTGCAAGCATCGGCTCAAAATGACTCATATTCGCAGAAATCCCCGAAGAAATTCCTGCCAGAGATTTCAATTCAAGATCAAGCCTTTCACCTGCCGCGGCGGCATAGCTTTCGGCTTGGTAAGCCACTTGCTTTTCGACATAGTTATCAAACAGGTTCGAAAACTTGACACGCAGCAAAACTCCTACCAAAAGGAGTATCAAAACAAAAAACAGAATACCAACCAAGGGACGCACCCCAATCTTTTTTATCATGGTTCTATCGCACCCTTTATAAGCCAATTCATTTCATTGTGCAGAACTTCGTCACTAATCGTTTCGCCCTCTTCGGAACGGATCTTTCCTTCGACATCCTCAATCCTTCCCGAGAAAACATTGTAGCCTGCCTTGATTTTTTCGGCAGCCGCATTTACCAGAATCTTCACGCTATCAGGAACTTCGCTAGAATAGAATGCAAGCCCTACGGCATCTTTTTCTAGTCCGACCCAGTAATCCATATTTTCGTTATCCTTTTTCTGGATATAGTCCTGAATAAAGTCCTTGTAAATAATGCCCCAGTTGATAGCGATGGAGGTAAGCATTCTAGGTGAGAACCGGTTATTTTCCACATGGTTTCCAATGCAATATAGCCCACGCTTTTCGGCCACTTCAATAATAAAGGCCCTGTCTTGATGGAACGCGATAACATCGATACCCGAACTATCAATCAACTTGTTTGCGTTTTCGGTTTCCATATTGCCTTCGTTCCAGGAATTCGTCCAACGTACAAACACCTTAGCACGCGGATTAACACTTTGCACGCCCAAGATGAACGCATTCAAGCCCCTATAAACCTGGATATTCTTCATCGCAGCGACAAAGCCCACGTGGTTCGTCTTGGTCATGGCCCCCGCAACAATTCCTGCAAGATATCGAGCCTGGTAAATACGGGCAAAATAGGCTTTATAGTTGGGAGCATCGTATTCCCAGTTGATTCCATAGAATGTCACTTCCGGGTGCGATTCAATAATATCCTTGATTAAAATCGGATAATTGTAGCTCGTAAGCACAATGACTTTCAAGCTATCGGCAATCATTCCGGTCACCGCATTCGCAAGGGGAATACGTTCCTCGGGAATATCAATCACCAAGTTCCTTTGCACGCCAAGGGAATCGCAAGCATTCCTGATTCCCTTATAAATGGTTTCATTCCAGCCATTGTCAGCCGTATCGCTTAAAAGGACAAATCCGACACGGAGTTTTTGCGATTTGGTCTTCTTGACCGATTCCACATTGTCGACTTTTGCAAAAACCACATATAACAACACAAAAAAGATGACTACCGCCGTCAACGTTCCAATGGTCACTCTACTCTTCATCGATGATTACCCCCTTTACGAACCAGTTGAAATTATTCAGCATATCGCTGTCAGACATGCTTTCCCCTTCATTAATGCGAATTGTTCCGGTATCATCTTCGATGGGTCCGTAAAAAACATCAAAAGAACCGTTCTGAATTTTTTTGCGTTCACTGTTTACAAGATCAATCGTTTCCGGCGCCACATGGTTCGTTAGCGGAGCCAGATCAACAACTCCCGAATTAGCACCACTCCAATAATTCCTACCCACAAATTTTTTCTTGAGTACGTTGAGGATGTGCGGCGTATAGAAATTTTCCCAGCGCCAAATAGGTGCCGTCAAGAAATGTTCCGGATACATTTCTGCATTGTCCAAGTTGTAACCCACAAGCCAAAGTCCAAGAGAATCCGCAATGCGCAAGGGTTCCTGGCTATCCGTATGCAAAGTGAGCACGTCAATCGAATCATGGTGAGCCCAAAGGGCGCGCGTCGCCCTCGCGCACGCTTTGTCTTCGTTCCAGGATTTTGTCCAGCGAACAATCACATTCGCATTCGGGTTTACCTTTTTCACGCCCAAGGTAAAAGCGTTTATTCCTCGAATCACCTCGGGAATATCGAAGGCCGCCACATAACCGATGTTGCCGGATTTCGTCTGCATGCCGGCGACAATGCCCGAAAGATAGCGCATTTGGTAAATCCGGCCAAAATACGTCGACATGTTCTTGGAATAGCCCAAGCCAGATGCATGGAAGAATTTTACGTCTGGGTGCTTGACAGCCACATTCTGGACATAAGGCCCGAGCTGGAAGGAATTCGCAATGACAATCTTTGCACCCGCAGCAATCAAGCCTTCCATCACTTCTTCAGAAGTTCTATCTGCCGGAATCCTTTCGCGGAACATGACGTCCAGATTCAACTCCTTAGCGGTCTTTCGCATTCCCTCATAATGCGACTGTCCCCAGCTATGGTCTTCGATAGAGCCGTTCATAATCATCGCAACCTTTGTCTTTTCGCGAGTAATGTCGGTATTTTTCTTTTTAACATTGAACGTGAGCAATCCTGCTATAATCACAGCAAGGATTAGCGAGGGAACAATATAAACCAGTTTCATGTTACGACTCCCCTGCAGCAAGATAACTGGACAACTTTTCTAGAATCAACTTATAATCAGTCATGCACTTTTCGTGCTGTGCGCGCACATAATCCACGTTGCCTTCTTTACAAGCCGTTTCTAGCGCCTTGGCCGATTCCGACAAGGCGACCGCCCCGATTGTCAACGATGTACTTTTCAGGGAATGGATTGTAATCCGGTAACATTCAAGGTCATTACTTGCCAAGGATTTTTCCAATTCATCGCGACGATCGTTCTTCACGTATTCGGCAAGCATTTCGCGATAAAAGGATTCGTCGTTCATGCAGTAACCAAGCCCCGTTTCCGTATTCAGGAATTCCGATAGCGCACCCATCGAAGACGAGGCCTGTTTCGCCAGGTTCTTTTCGACAGTGAGAACATCTTCGATAAGCTCAGGCGACAAAAGTTTTTTCACCACCGAAAGCAATGTTTTTTCACGAATCGGTTTGGTAATGTAGTCGGTAAAGCCCGCCTGCATGTAAGCATCTTTCGCTCCCACCACCGCATTTGCCGTAAGCATGACGACAGGCGTTTTCTGGATATCAAAGCCCTTAATGTCTTTCATGCATTGCAAGGTTTCGATTCCATCCATGACAGGCATCATGTGGTCCAAAAGGACCAAGTCATAATGATTTTTTTCTACAAGCGAAAGCGCATCTTCCCCATTTGTCGCTGTATCAATCTTTATTTCCGTTTCCTTGAGAAGTCCGCAAACCACCTTCAGGTTCATGACGACATCATCAACCACAAGCAACCTAGCGTTTCTCGCCTTGAACTTTTTATCTGCAGAGTCAAACGAAATAAATTCCTTATGACGCTCAATAAAGTTACCAATAGCTTCATCACTCTTGACGGGCTGCGGAATATGGACTTCGAATACCGAGCCGGAACCGTAGACGCTTTTCACCAGCACGCGGCCCTTCATCATCTCGACCAACTTTTTAGTAAGGTTCAGCCCAAGGCCCGTGCCCTCGATACTCCTGTTGCGTTCCAAATCGATTCGTTCAAAGCTCTGGAACAGTTTATCGCGATCATCCGAGCGAATGCCAATACCCGTATCGGCCACGATAATCACAAGTTCAATACGTTTAGCAGCATTCTCCTCTGGCAGCGTCTTGAAATCCACCAGCAAGTCCACAGTTCCCTTCGGCGTGTACTTGATTGCGTTCGAAAGCAAGTTATTTACAATCTGGCGGAGGCGCACATCGTCGCCTTCCAAGAGCGCCGGTGTTTTCGGATTCACGTTGATATTGAATTCCAGGCCCTTACTTTGCGCACGCGGGTTGGCAACGCAGTAGCAATCATTCAACACCGCGAACAAGTCGTACTCTTCGACGAACAGTTCCATTTTACCCGATTCAATCTTCGTAATATCCAGGACATCATTCACCAACGACAAAAGCGTGTGGCCCGCATTCTGAATGTTCTGGGCATATTCCAGCAGCGAGTTGTCCTTGCATTCCTTCAGGAGCATGGCATTCATCCCTAAAATGCCGTTGATCGGCGTGCGGATTTCGTGGCTCATATTGGCAAGGAAAAAGCTCTTGGCCATGTTCGCCGATTCCGCATTCTTGCGGGCTTCTTCGGCTTCAGCCCAAGCCTTTCGAAGTTCATCGGAATGTTGGGCTTCTTTGCGGGCATTATCCAAGTTTTCAAGCAAACGGTGCGTGAGTTTTGCAATGGTTATGCACAAAAGCGTCATGGTAATCGCTTCAATCAAAAAGCCTGCCGAACGAGAAATCCACCAGAACGTATCCGAAGAAAATTCGCCATGGTTGGCACCGGGAGCCCTAAAGTAAAGGGATACCACAATCAAGATGTAACTGAATATCGAAATTTTAAGGGTAAAGGCCGCATTGAAAAATAAAAGGCTTGTGACCATGGCAAGAGAATAAGTCATGTAAATGCCGATGTTTTCATTAGTCGCAAGCGTCGCGATGATGCTCCCCATACCCAACACACAAAAATACCGACGCACCACGAGCGGAGCTCCCATGCGTTCAATAAAAGTCGGGAGCCAGAGAATCACAAAAGCGATTGCAGTCAAAATCGTCAGTTCGCAATAGTCGATTTTAAACAAATGAATAATATTTCCGAAATAGATTAACGGAAACATCGCCCATAGCCAGCGCATCACGCGTGTCAGGGTTTGCAAAACGCGACGATCATTTTCATCAAAGATGTCGTTAGGCACAATAGTCCGCATCGGTCCACCCCGCTCATCAGACAAGTCTATCGTCGCGCATGGTGTAATTCACATCATCGTCAATCATCTGGAGCATTATATCGGCGAAATCCGGATCGAACTGCTGACCGCGACCGCGCACAATTTCACTGCGTACCGTTTCTTGCGGCAAGCCCGAACGGTAACTACGGCGGCTCGTCATGGCATCGTAAGCGTCGGCCACGGCGATAATGCGGCCTATTTCAGGAATGCCATAACCGGCAAGCCCTTCCGGGTAACCCTTGCCGTCGAAACGTTCATGGTGGTAATGCGCACCGATCTCGATTTTGGGCATCTCGGTGATATTCTTCAGAATTTCAACCCCGATACTCGGGTGCTGTTTAATCGTTTCGTATTCTTCGTCCGTGAGCTTGGAATTCTTGTTCAAGATATTGTCCGGAATACCAATTTTCCCGATATCGTGCAGCAGAGCAATGAAATAGATTTCGTCCTGGAATTCCACGGGCTTGCCCGCGCGGCGAGCAATTTCCTTGCTGTACTTAGCCACGCGGCTCGAATGACCGTTCGTGTAGCGGTCCTTGGCATCAATCGCCGAAGCAAGCGTCTTGACCACCTGCAAAGAAAGAACTTGAAGTTTGCGACGGCTTTCTTCGAGTTCTTCGGTACGGCGTTCCACTTCGCTTTCAAGGTTGACCTGCAATTCGCGAAGCGAGAGAATTCGCTTGATTCGCTCAAGCACCACTTCGGGCACCAGGGGCTTTTAGATATAGTCGAGGCCACCTTCCTGAAACACCCGGACCTCGGTCTCCCGGTCGCTGTCCGCGGTCAAGAACACCACCGGTAACTCGTTGCAATGCTTGATCTTACGAATCTCGGCCAGCAATTCGAAACCGTTCTTGCCCGGCATGTGAACATCCAAAAGGGCAAGCGCAGGCAACTCCTTTGACAGGTAGTCCAACGCATCCTCGTAAGAGTTCGCCATCACGACGTCATACGTCGAACTGAGCATGTGCTCGGCGAACTTTAAATTCATACGGTCATCATCTACGATCAAGACCGTCTTGTTTTGCGAAACCAACATGTTAAATCCTCTTTACACTTTGTAAATATATATTAGAATACGGCCCTTTTGACGATTTCTTAAAAAAATATTCCACAAATATGACGAAATACTCACGTTTTGGTGCAAAATGGCGATTTTTTATATAATTAAGACATGAAATTCCCCTTTTTCAGCCTTTTTTCCCTCTGCGCAGGAGTCGCCCTTTTCACGGCAGCCTGCTCCTCGGATTCCTCTTCCAATGCCGAAAACGCCGAAATAAGCGAGCAGACCACCCCCTCCGGAGAATCCCCGGTTGCTGAACCGACCTCATCTTCCGCAGATGTCCCGGCAATCTCCAGCGAGGCTGAAAATCCATCCACAGCAAATTCTTCCGCTACCGACATGAGCGGTTCTCGCGATGCCGAGAGCAATGCAAATGACATTGCCAGCAGCTCGAGCGGAATCACTTCAAGCGGAAACATTTCGAGTGAAAGCAATCCCGGCGAATCTCCGTATCTCTGGCACGACGAATTTGACGGCGACAACATAGACTCCGAAAAATGGACTTTTGAAATCGGCACCGGTGCCAGCGGCTGGGGCAACAACGAGTGGGAATACTACACCGACCGCAAAGAAAACGCCTACGTACAAGACGGCATTCTGCACATTCGCGCAACCAAGGAAGACTACGAAGGTTCCAAGTACACCTCGGCCCGCATGATTACCAAGGGCAAGTTCAGCTTTACCTACGGCACCGTTGAAGCGAGAATCGCGCTCCCCGTGGGCAAGGGCATTTGGCCCGCCTTCTGGCTACTCGGCCAAAACATCGACGCCGTAAGCTGGCCAGCCTGCGGCGAAATCGACATCATCGAAACAGTGAACAGCGAAAACATCGTCTACGGCACCAACCATTGGGCTAACGGCAGCGAGTACGCCACCTACGGCAACAACACCGGCAGCTACCGCGACCAAAAATTTGAACTCGATGTCACGCAATTCCACAATTACAAATTCACATGGGACGAAAAGTACATCCGCATGTTTGTGGACGACTTCATGTACCACGAGATTTTAATCGAAAATAGCACCGGCGACACCGAAGAATTCCACAAGCCATTCTTCTTTATTTTGAATGTCGCCGTTGCAGGCAACTGGCCCGGATTCGAAGTAGACGACTCACAATTCCCGAACGAAATGCTCGTCGACTACATCCGAGTGACGCAATAAATCTCTTAGCGAAGATTTATCTTGAACGTCTTCGACATTCCCGGGTAGGCAACCCGGACAATGGCGATGCCGTTTGCGGGCATACCCTGCAAGGCAATACTTTGGGCGCCACGCACTATCTTTGTCGAAATTTTCTTGCCGTCAACACCAACTACAGAGACGCGGGCATTTGCAGGAACATTCTGCGTAAATTCAAGCGCCCAAGTCTTTGCGCCGCGATAAACAAGCGACACCTGATTCAGCACAGGAACAGATGCAATAGTCTTCGTGGGGCCGGCAAGAATCTTCCAAACGAGCACGGAATCCTTGTAGCCCTTGCCCACATACAATGTGGTATCGTAACGGAGCACCGCCATTGCATGGTATTCACCCGGCTTCGTCTGCGAGGCAGACGCATAGTCGACCGCGACTTGTTCCGGAACGTTTTCAAGCTTTACGGAATGTTCCGTAGAATCAAATTCAAATTCTACAGTCTTACTCCACACGATCTTCGAAAGATCCAGCGTATCCTTGTTGATGGTCCACTTTAGGCTATCCGTGAAGACCGGCGCATTGTACAGGGCAGTATCGTATTGCAATGTCACGCGGGCAACATACGTTCCAGGAACCGTTGCACTGTCATTGCTGTAAGTTGCCTTTACCTGTTCCGGAAGGCCACTCAAAGAAACTGCCTTAGCCTTTCCATCGTAAGTGAAGGGCGCCGTATAGTCCCATTTCACCTTCGAGAAATCCAGGTTCTTTTTGAAGAGGGACATCAAAGAAACCCAAACCGACTTTTTGTAGCCATCTGCAGTAACGGTCAACACCGTAACCGTGTCACGATCCAGGGCCTTGAAAGAAACCGTATCGGCTTTCAACACTACCTGCGACACGTTCGATGTCCAAACTGCCGTTTCGCCAAGGGCGTTCTTCGTAGCAACTGCAAACGGACTCCAGACTAAATCGGCATGTTCGTAGTCTTCTTTTCCGGTTTTTAAATAAGCAGGCGTTGCACCGAGTGCGCTAATCTTGCGAATCGCTTCTACCGGAGACTCTGCAAGTGCCTTCAGCTGCGGATAATAACCTTCCACCTGAATCCAGTTTTCGGCATTCAACACCGAGGGTAAAGAATCTGCAGTAAGTTCTGCAGTCAAGCGCCTTGTATACGCTTCATTGGTATCAAGGCGAGCCCACTGCAAATCGACAACGGTACTATCCCAATTTTCGGCATGGTAGCGCTCCGGATTTTCAAGATGCTCGTAACCATGGAGGAATGCAGAACTTACCGAATAAGGAGTCGAGCTGGCGTTCCATCCAACAAGGCTTCCGCTAGAAGAATTCTTTACATCGGCATCAAAAGAAAGGGCGCCTCCATTCACGATATTTTTCATCGTCAAGGTATAAAGCGAATAACCGACAACGCCGCCCATCCAAAGCAATGTCTCCGACTTATTCGAAGAAACAGAGCCATAGTTTGCCACGTTTTTTATAGTCATCTCCTGAGGTTGAGAGCTTCCCACAATGCCGCCAATTCCGGCAGCGAATACAACATCAGCACTCGATTCGTAATACACATCACCAATATTTATCGTTCTTTCAATTTCAAAGAAAGAATTCATTCCTTTCGGGACGCCATCATACGCATCACCAACAAGTCCGCCAATGAAATCTGAAGTCGAATTCTTATTTGGTGTCACCAAAGAATCCATCCTATACCCAGCACTGACATTACCCGAATTATAGGAATCGCTTATATGCAAGGACCAGCCTTCTCCAATAAGGCCTCCCACATTCATTTCACTTGTATTTTTGGCAGTCTTGACAGCATGAAGATTACCCTCGTTACCGCATTTCTGCATCACCGCAATGGTATCCGAAGAGGCATAATAGCCCGCAATGCCACCCACTTTCAAATTGTTGCCGCCACGGACATCTACATCTCCGTAATTAAAGCTGGTTTCGACACGAGCTTTCTTGTGAGCCAAAAGACCCGCAACACCGCCGACAATTGTTAAAGAAGAGCTTTTCCTTTCGACAGTAACACTACCCTTGTTTAAGGCATCCCGAATTTCTACATACTTGGAATCGGAATAACCAAGAACGCCACCTGCATAGGCGCCAACCTCAGACGTATCGATATTCACTTCGACGGCGCCTTCATTCACAATCGACGCGAGCGAAACGGAATCCGTATAGTCTGCGCTTCCGATGACGCCTCCCACTTTGACTGTACTTGCAGTTAAAACCAGTGCAGAGACATGACCTTTATTCACAAGGTCAGATGCTTTCGTATGTATATATCTGCCGAACACACCTCCTACATATTTGTCATACAAGTACGCATACAAGCTAACATCAATATTACCGGTATTGGAATTATTTTCTACCACACCATCATTTGAATAGATTTCAGCCAAGAAACCAACTGTACCACCCATACAAACATACTCTGCGTAACTATCGACCTTGATATCGCCCTTATTATGGTTATCTACGAATCTGACAGACGAAGTGATTTCGCCAGCGATGCCACCAAGATGCGACCCTGCGGCACCCGTTAGATTGCCCTCGTTTATATTATTTTCAATAGTGGACTGCGCATACACAACACCCAGAATACCGCTCATCGCATCAACATATGTTCCCTTGATATCAGCCCGGTTCACATTACCTGTAACAGATGCTTTTAAACCGTTCGTAAACCCAATCATTCCACCGACGGCCCCTTGAGACTTGGTACTGTCCGCACGAACGACTTCGACAGAGCCCTCTACCAAATTGTTCTGCAAGAAGAAATCGTTTAATCCTGTTGAAGCAACAAGGCCACCAGCCGTTCCATCGCTGTAAACGATTCCGTCCGACGTATTGTTGCGAATAATGCCCACATTACCGCCCATATAACCGGCAATCGCACCTGCAGAACGACCTCCCGCAAGCCGAATATGGACATTTTCAAGCACCAGATTTTCAACAATGGCCGTATCGGCAGCGATAATCGTTTCGAATAGACCTCCATTCACTTGAGAAAGGGAATCTTCGATATCAATATAGAGATTCGAAATCTTGTGATTTGCGCCATTGAGTTTACCCAAGAAATTCTTGATAGGAGTCCAGTTGCCTTTGCTGGGGCCACAGACAGAACTCAAGTCCAGATCTTTGGTAATCTTGAACGCGAGACGCGCACCCGCATCATCCATTAGAACGCCCTTGTATTTAGTCGTATCGGCAAGAGCCTTTCTGAACTGCAACAGTTCTTCCACTGAAGAAATCGTGAGCGGATTTTCAACCGTTCCCAAATTACTTGTCGCAGTAACATTCACGATGATTTTTTTCGTTGCATTTTCATTAAGCACATAAAGGGTATCTGCACCCAAGGAATAAGGCATTGCAACAGAATCGTTCACAAAAGAGATATTTCCACGAGCACTATAGACATCGACTGCATTCCCTGCGGCATCCTTAGTCGTATAGCTTATGTTTTTCGAGATGTGTGCGATGTCATCGCCAAGGCCCAAGCGCACCGGAGTCGAGGCCACCAGCTGAGCGTCGCGAATTTCTTTCATCGGATTTTCGACAAGGGTCTTGATTTGCGGATAATAGCCTTCCTTGTACACCCAAAGGGAATCGCCCAAGGCATCAATCGTTTTTCCCGAAATCAAGCTGTCTGTCACATAGGCGTGCGCTGCATCAATTGGATACTGGCAATCCTCTTCAAAATGCGACATGACGCTATCATAGATTGCAAACGTATCGGGAGCGGCAATGCTTAAGTTTGCTGCGATATTTTCAGAAGCACCTGCTTTCACTCGGCCCGCGATTCCACCCGCATACCCAAAACCGACTGCACCAGCATTCATGTTATGGTCTGCATAAAACGCGCCTTTATTGATGTTTCCGACAATTCCACCGGCATAGGCGCCCGCATTAATCACACCCAAGTTAAGCGACTGAGAAACCGTTACATAGCTAGGAGACGATTCCTCAATAATTCCAGCAATGCCACCCGCATTAGTCCCCGCAAAAACACTGCCCGAATTTACGCATGTTAAAATGGTCGGCGCGTTCGTTATCGATTTCCAATGGCCCACAATGCCTGCAGCCGAAGTCGATGCCTGCACGTGACCAGAATTAAAACTATTCGCAATGGAAGCCCCGCCGTCTGCAGTAACAGCAATAATTCCACCCGAAATTTTACCCGAGCTCACGTCTCCCTTGTTAATCAAGTAATTCAACTTGGCTGCTGTCATTACCGAACTGTAATCTACTGCGACAATTCCTGCAGCCGTATCGGCAGAAGACACTCCGCCCAAATTCGTACAGCTGTCGATATGCACTCCGAATCCATTTACGGCACCGACAATTCCACCGGCCTTGCGCGCGCCGTCAACAAAGCCTTCATTTATGCAGTTCTTTATATTCACTCCAGCAGGAAGGGGTGCATTTGCGGCAAAACCAACAATTCCACCCACTGCAGACCTTCCTGACACATAGGCTTTATTCTTGCAATCAGAAATCACCACGTTATTCCGAGCAAGCCCGACAATGGCGCCCACATCGCCATCACGCTCCGAAACAATTCTTGAATTTTCACCAATAGTCAAGTTAGAAATGACGGTCTTGGATTCGTATTCCGTCGATGCGACTCCAAACAATCCATAAAAACCCATTGCCGTATCACCGCGTTCCGGCAGAGGTTCATTGATATAGAGATAGTCAATCGTTTTTCCATTACCATCAAAGTTTCCCTTGAACGGATGTTCCATGGAGCCAATCGGAGTCCAGTTTCCGACATTATTTCCACAAACGGTACTCAAGTCCAAATCGCGGACAAGTTTAAAATACAGATCCGTCGCACCATCAGAAACGTCGACACCCTTGAATGTTCCACTACCGGCATTCACCGCATTACGTAGCAGCACCAGGTCGTTCTCATTATCGATGGTTAACGGTTTTTCGGCAGTCCCCAAATCTGCTGCGAAAACGGCACAAGAAAGTGCAATAAAAAGCAAACACGCCCTTTTGAGCATATTCATCCTCCTTATATTATACAAGGTAAATGTAATTAAAAAAGGCCTTATCTCAAAGGATAAAGCCTTAAAGCGAGCTACTTAAAGTTTATAATTCTTATTTCACCATCACTTTCTGAGTCAGGTTGATTCCCTGGCCTGCGACCTTCACAAAGTATGTACCCGCAGCCGCATTCACCTTGAACTGGTGCGTGCCTGCAGAAAGTGTACCCTTGTGAAGCGTTACAACCTTGTGGCCCGTGACATCGAAGAGTTCCGCTGTCACGCCTTGTGTGCGGCCCATCGAAAGGCTAAGCATGTTACCACTTACTCGCAGAGCCTTGGCACCTGCAACGTGCGGACGCATGCAGATTCCCGAAGGATCCTCAAACACGATTTTGATTTCGGGAATCATCTCTTCGGTATTCTCGAAACCGCGGCTGAAGGCGTCGTACTTGTCTTCGTTAAAGTCCCAGAGAACCTGGTCGCCCGCTTTGAAGTTGTCGTAAAGGATTGTACCGGTGTAGCCAGCAGCGTAGTTTGCAATAACGACGCTCAAAGTCTTGTTACGGTCGGCGTAGCTGGAAATATCGAACGAACAAGTCTTGGACTGGCCCGCGGCTACTTCGCAGGGGCCTTCCACTTCGGTCCATGTCCACGCATCCGTCAGCTTGAAAATCAAGTTCAGTTGCGCATCGCTTTCGCTCTTATTAGTAACCTCGAACGTAAACGTATTGGCCTTGCTCAAGTCCCAAGTCTTCTGGTATTCAATCTGGGCATTGTCGCCGCCGTAAGTCACCGCCATCTTGCCGTCACCGCCTTCCTGGCTGATGGCGACATCCTTAATCTTGATGCTTGCTTCTTCCGTTGCGGCGAGAGCCTTCATGGCATCGAGAGCGGGATCAATGGTATAGGTGTAACCGCCGAAGTTCGATTCGGTCTTGTCGCCAATGTACTGCCAGGCAAGTGCGCCTGCGTAACCGCCGTCAAAGGCCTTGCGGTAGCATTCTTCGGTAGAAATCTGGGTCTTGGCAGCCATGCTTGTAGTATAAGTATCGCCCTTCCAGCCACTCGCCGGGAATTCACCGATAATCATGGGCTTGCTGTCGTACTTGTACGTTGTTGCCATCTGGGCCGCCGTATTCACGAACGGAGACACGGCATCGTTCTGGTAGTATGGATAGTAATGCGTCTGGAAAAAGTCGAGCGTACCGTTCGCTTCGCCACCGGCTGCGATGAGTTCGGAATCGTTCCACCAGCTCTGATACTGGATATTCACGCTACCCGTAGAAACGAGCAGTTCCGGGTTTGTGGTATGGATTGCCGCCGCAATCTTGTTCGTGAACTTCTGCAGCACAGCCTTGTCGAGTTTCTTGGTGGTCCAGCCTACACTTGTCATGCCTTCGGGTTCGTTAAAGACTTCCCAGGTCATGAGTGCGTTGTGGTTACCGATTGCTTTTACTACCGGAACAAGCGCATTGTCGATAAAGGCTTTGGTGCCCGCGTCTTCAAAAAGCTGCGTGTTTGCGGTAATGTCCAGCTTTTCGTCGTATAGGCCCCACTGATTCGGTTCCATCAGGTTGTGGCTGAAAAGGCACATCGAAACCATCACGCCGTATTCTTCGGCAATGTCCAAGGCCTTTTTCATGTTGGCGATGGTATTTGCCTTGAGGCCCGAAACCAGATGCGTGCTCTGATCGATTTCGGGACTTTGGCTCATGTTGTTGAAGAGCCACCAGCGAATGGCGTTACCGCCTGCGGCACGGGTACCTTCCACAGCCTTGCGCCAAGCGTTTTCGTTCAGTGGGGAATCGCCCACATCGGAATTGTAGTCACTCCAGGCGAGGTTCGTGCCCGAGAAGAAAATCTTCTTGCCGTTGTACATGAGATCGGTGCCGCTCACGGTAAGTCCCGGGGCAGCGAAAGCAGAAACAGCTCCGCCGAGCAATAAAGCTCCGCTTAAAGCCTTAAAACCAGTTTTTTTCATAATACTCCTCAAACACCCTTTTTAAGGGGCGCTCTTCCTAAAGATATACTAACGAGGGGCTAAATGAACATTTTTTATTTCAAGGCGTTGACATTCGTCACAAAAAATGTCCACACCTAAAAAAAACTAACGTACAATCCAGCCGCCGCCAATCACCATATCGCCGTCGTAGAATACGGCGCACTGGCCAGGAGTGACTGCAAACTGGGGCTGTTCAAAGCTGGCGAGTGCGCAGCCGTCTTCTAGAATCTTGACCATGCAACGAGTCGGACGCTGGCGGTAACGCACCATGCCTTCGCACTCGAAAGTGTCGCCAGCGGCGTAGGCCACGCCTGTAGCCGGGTTTACGCCATGCCATTCGCAATTTTGGATGCGAACATCACTTGCAGAGACGGCCGACTTGTCGGCGGTCACCAGAATATCGCCCGTTTCCGGATTCACGCTCTGCACGAATGCGGGGACACCCAGCGCAACGCCAAGTCCCTTGCGTTGCCCCACCGTGTAACGGTGGTAACCTTCGTGACTATTCCAAATCTTGCCGTCGGCGGTCACGAAGTTTCCTGGGCGTGTCATCGCACCGAAACGTTCCTGCAAAAAATTCGTATAATCATCGCCGTAAATGTCAAAACAAATATCCTGGCTATCGCTGGCACTGGCGTTTTCAAAGCCATGCTTTGCCGCCATCGCGCGAACTTCGGGCTTTTCCATGCCCCCGAGCGGCGTCATCACATGCGCCATGGCGGAATCGGGCACACCGAACAAAAAATAGCTCTGGTCCTTGGCTATATCGCGCCCCTTGAAGAGCCTTCGCACGCCACCGACCTCCTTCACGTTCACATAGTGCCCTGTAGAAAGGAAGTCTGCGCCGTGCTCAAGCGCAAAGTCGAGCATCCAGCCGAACTTGATGTAGCGATTGCAGTAGCAGCAAGGATTCGGGGTACGCGCCCCCGCAAAATCCCCGTGACAGCGTTTAAGCACCCGCTCCGTGAATGCGTCGTCACACACGGCCACATAATGCTCTATACCCAAGCGCTTCGCGACCGCGCGGGCGCGCAAGACGCTTTCGTCTTTTTCGGGATCATAAACTTGTCCGGCATTCGCCAGAGGCGGCAATACGCGAAGCGTCACGCCGAAAACGTCGTAACCCTGCTCCAAGAGCAGGAGTGCCGCCACCGACGAATCCACTCCCCCGCTCATGCCGACTGCTACACGTTTCTTAGTCATAATAAATTCAGATTTCAGAATTCAGAGTTCGGATTTTTTTTGTCAGGCGCCTTCGCCGCGATTACTTTCATTCATCATTCCGAAATCCGAATTCCGAGTTAGTCAAACCTCAGCATGAGTGCAATTTCAAATTGCAGAATTTGGCGCAAGTGCGGCGTTTCGTCATCCAGTTTTTCATGAATCTGGCGGTATTCAATGTAGCTGCTCATCGAGGCTATCTTGTTGAACTGGTAGCCAGCACTCGGGCGAATAAACCATTCATGTGTACGCGACGGCACGGTTCTGTCAGTCAGTTCCAGTTTCGGGCTATAAACCCTATCGGGCTGATCTTCATACAAGGGGTTTTCAAAGTGCCACTGTTTGAACACTCCGTCCGTGCCACTTTCCTTGTTCCATTTGTCGTAACCATCCACCGGATCGTATTCCTTACGGATAGTCTTCTTGTAGTCGTAACCGGCAGTGAACTTCAGATCAATGGAATTCTTGAACTTGAAGAACCACTTGAAGAACTTCACGGCCTTGTCGAGCTTGAGCGGGTAAGTAATCGTGAAGTCATCGCCAATGTTGAACATGAAGTCGTTATACAGCGACGTGTGAATCCACGGAATATCCCAGAAGTAATCACTGGTATCGCGGCCATGCGCCGAAGAATCCGGCCAGCTGGTAATGCCAATGACTTCTTCCTTCGGACGTCTATCCGTATCTTCGATCTTCATGCGCACGCTGTTTTCAATTCGCATGTTGTTCTGCAGCAAGAACGTAATACGAATAAGCGGGTTGAAGTTAATACTATGCGACCAGGAATCTTCGGCACTCTGGAACGGGTGTACCGTAGTCGTATAAGAGTAATCGAAGCGGTGGAACGTAGACACGCTGCGGAAGCTGTTCAAGAACGAAACTCGCTGAGCAAAGTTCGGAACCGTAATACCGATACCGATCTTCGGCCACACCGTCGTAGTGTCAATATACATCGGGTATTCGCGGGCCTGCGAGAAGTCTTCCTTCCATTGCAAATCGCCCGTCACGCCGATATCCCAAATCGGGAGCGTCACGCCGGTACCAATCTGGAACTGGCGGGACACGGAATGTCTAAAGTTACCCTGATACACCAACGTATCGACATGGCGGTTTCTGTACTGGGCGAAACGCTGGAAATCGTCGCGGTGGTCAAGACCCATATCACCCGTGACAATGTTATAGAATCCGCGGTTGCGATAACCGTTTCCGAGACCGAGTCCATACAGGTAATACTGCAGTGGAGTCACACCCTGGTCTTCGTACAACTGGGCCAAGGTAAAGTTTTCACCCACCGTGTTAGTGCTTGCCGTCCAGTTAAAGCGCACTTCACGCCACTTGATCTTGTCGAAGGCGGTTGCCACCGGGTTTTCTTTACCGAAAGCACGCGCTAATTCAAGCACCTTCAAAGACGGAGCAAATTCAAAGCGGTTCGTCTGAGAAATCGTCCAGTAGTTTTTCTCGACCGACGTTTCGTCCATAAAGTCAAAATCGTCAGGAATCGTCTTTTGCTGGTTAAAGTCAGAACTGAAGTTCGTGCTGAACGGCAAGAACGGAATCAGCCTCGGGTTAAAGCCAATCTTGAACTGCTGAGAACGAGAACGTTCGTTACGCAGAATACCGTAAGACTTGCCATAAGTCTTGCTGCCCACGCTATCGACCTTGTAGAAGGTGGTCGAATCGTAGCGGATTTCGTAAGAATTCGGATTCTGCATGTCAATAGCGAGCGTATCGCCATTTTCAGAAACTTTCGGAATCGTGTCGTAAGGAATAGCGACCACGCTATCGCCCGAAATATACACGCGCTTATCGGTATGGTCGTAATCAAAGATGTATTCGTTAGCAAACAGGCCACCGTCGCGCGATGTAAAGAAGTTCTTCTTCACGAATGCTTCGCGGTCACCGCCACCGTACATGTCACGCTTGATGTTCAAGGAATAGCTTGTGGTAAGGAACGAGAAAATGTTCCAGCGCATGTTCAACTTGTGGTTCAGTTCCGTCGTGTAAGTCACAATCTTGTCGACTTGCGGTTCCACGAAGTCCGGATCGCGACTCTGGTTCACATAGCGGATGTAGCTCAAGTCAAACACGGTAAGGTCAAACGTCTGCGGCCACGGTTCAAATTCGGCCTTAGACAACGGCTTCAGCCATTCATACTTCGACAAGCCTTCGAGCGGTCTGAACTTGAACATGCTGAACGTTCCCAGCTTATATTCAAGCACCGTGTGGTAAGAATAGCTGGAGTCCGCCGAGGTCGTCGACTTGCCTTCGGATTCGTTGTAGGAATAGCTGATTGCCGGACGATCCAAGAAGATCTGCGACATCACTTCGCCAAGCTTGGTATCGTGAGCGTGGTAATCCTTGCGGTAGCTAATGCCAAACGACTTTTCGCGAACATAAGACTGGTAGCCCTTCGATTCCGCTTCGTCACGCAGTTTCTGTTCTTCCTTGTTCGAGCCGACTTCCAGCTTGTTCTGGAACATGTCACCCGTCAAGTCCACAAAGCTGCTGCGTTCAAGAATCATGTCGTCTGTCGGCTTCATGTAGGGGCGCTTGGTAGAGCTGTGGTAGCCCAAAGAAAGCGGAATGTGGAAGCCGGAACTGTCATTCAGGAACTTGTTCAAGTTCATGGTGAAGTCACCCGCTACGTCAAGCTGGGAGGCCGCGACAGAAGCCTTCGGCTTGGGAGAACCGTTCGAAGTCGATAGCGTTGCAAAGTTACCGTCCTGGTAACGGATAGCACCAGAAAGCGAAATAAAGTCGGCAAAATTGACCTGACCGCTCGTACGGGCGGCATAGCCCCATTCGGTATCCATATCCGAAAGGCGCAGGTCATCAATCCAGAACGTCCCCTTAATGTCTTCTGCCGAGGCGTTAGAATCGGCAATAATCACAAAGCGCATCCAGTCGACGCTGGTAATCGAGGGGTTACCCACCAAGCGCAACTTTTCTTCGCGTTCACCACCCAGATCTTTTTCGACCGCATTCATGTAAGGCGGACGGCGGCCGCGCTTCAAGTTCGTAAAGTCAACCAAGTCCATGGCAAAGGCGTTGTCAAGCCAGTTGCGTTCATGGCAATCCTGTTCGCGTTCCTTGCCCTTGTTGCAGTTATAGTTGACCGGGCGGAAACTCCATTCATAGTAATCGTTCGAGCCTTCCAGCGAGCCTTCACCGAACTGGATGGCAAAGCGAATCGGCACTTTTTCAGATCCCGAACTATCCGCATAATGGATTTCCATTTTGAGAGAACGGTAGCTGGAAAGGTCCTTCACGTCCGTTTCAAAAATACGGGTCACGCCCACTTCCTGGCCCGGGCTCATGTCGTGGTAATCCAGCACGAGGGCCGTTTCCTTGAGCGGAGCGTTAGAATCGGAATCGCGTTCGGTGCGCGTATTGGGCGACTTGTGATATTTGTTCGAATCTTCGCGGTTGTTGATTGTAGAAACGCTGATGTAGGTGTTGTCCCTAGAGGCGACATTTTCAGTCACCTTCATTTCAAGGCCGTTCACTTCGGCAATCTGAGAATGTTCCGACGAGGTCGTCTTGTAGAAGTCGGCAACCGTGCGTTCTTCCCAGGCATTACCGACCACGGCAAGTTGCACAATCTGCACCTTGGCTTCGGCAACGCCATTATTCAACTTGCCGAGCCAAAGCCTGCTGTACTGGGCTTCCGAAAGAATCGTCCGGTAATCGCTACCCGTCTGCGAAACAATGGTATCGTACTGGTCCAGGTAAATGCGCCACTTGCGCCAGCCGTTTTTCAGCTTTTCAAGTTGAGCCGTCGTGTCGGACAAGTCGATGCGGTAACGGACAAAGCTAATGTCCCTGTCCAAAGAACCGTTCTTGTTGATATCTTCGGTATCGTAGGTGCGTTCGCCCGAGTTCTTTTCGGTACCGTTAATATTTACCGGCGGATCGCTTTCATCGTCCAAATCATCGTCATAGTTATCGCGGGAGATATCGGTTGTAGAGGCATCCGTATTCGTCGTATTGTGCCTCTGCTTAATCTTACATTCATCGCCTTGGCAAATCCATTCTATTCGTTCTTCTTCAGAGCCGGTCTTGTTATCTAAGCCTCTGTCATGCAAGGCGGTCGTTGTACCCAAGTCGTTTTCGCCGTCGTAGAATCCGTTCGGCGCATCACCGCTAATCGAAAGGTCTTCGCTGATCAAACCAAGATCAAGGTAAATGGAGCCCACATTACCGCGAGCCACGACTTCAATGTATTTCATGTCGCTCAGGTCTTGGTAATAGCTGCTATTCGGGCGCATGATACCGCCCCAGGAATTACCTGACAGGTTATCATTCGCCCTGAGGGTCATCTTGAGCACAGTCAAGTGCTGGTTGTCAACATCGGAATTACCCACCGCCGGATAAATATTCTTGTACAGTTCCGTATTGTTGCTGTGCCAAATGAATTCACCCTGGTGACGGTAGTCCTGACTCTTGATATAGGTAGAAGCATTCGATTCAACGCCACCAGGAGGCGACGCATGGTACCAAGAAAGTCTAGACAGCGGATACGTAAGTCCCGATGCAGTCGCTTCGAAATCTTCGACCAACGCGGCCTGGTCATCGCTCGTGTTCGCATTGTGGCGACTAGCGGCAAATTCCGCTTCATAGCGCCAGCTGGACTGGGCAGTCGTGTTAATGCCCGGAATCAAGTTCACCAGTTCCGTGAGAGCAGGCACGGTATCCTGCAGGCGGAGGTTCATGCCCCACAGCACACTGGAATACGGTTCGTTTCCAAGCGTCGGAGTCTGGGCTGTCGTACTCTGGCTCTTGTACAAAGCAGTAATGCCGAATACGGAACCTGCGCCCATGCCGTACAAGTCCAGCGGGAGTTCCGCGCGGGCACCAAGTAACAGCTTGTTGTCGATTTCGAACAGGGGTTCGCATTCGTAGCTGACCTTGATTTCCTTGTTCGGGTCAAGGGCGCGTTCGCTCAAAAGTTCAATCTGGCCGAGTTCATAGTTGACTTCGTAGTCGGTACCGCGAATAAGGGTCGTAGAGCCCGCCGTCACCTTTTCGGTTCCCGGCGAAATATCCATACAGGAACTGCCGCTCACGGAATAGCTGGAACTGGGATCGCGGACGCTCAAAGTAGAACTGCGGCGCTTACCCACCGATTCAAAGTAGAAGCGATTCGTATAGCGAGAAAGATTGTAGACCGGGAGTGTATAGAGCTGAGCCATGGCCGCAGACGAGTCCAGGTTACGCAGCGGTTCCAAGCAGTTCTGGCGAGCCAGATCATCCTTGTTCGGCTTACCCGCATAGATCGGGTCGTCTCTCGATTTACAAGGCAGCCACATTTCGCCCGTGTAATTACCGGCAGCGTCTTTCTTAAAGATCGTAGCGTCGTTTACCAAAGGCGTTCCCGTCGTGGTATCCACCAGGCCGAGTTTCTTGAGGAAGTCTCCAGAAATGCCCGCCTTGTTTTTCATGCGCAGCACAAAGCTCGAAGAACTTGCATCCGAAATACCGATGGAATACACGTTACGCAACATCAACTTGTCGATGTCCACGAGTTCCGAAAGGGTGGCGTCCCACTGGACAAGCGCAATCGTATCGCCTTCTTTCACGGCAGTCTTGCCATCGCGGTCTTCAGCCCAGCTAGCGGCAAGCAAGGTATTGCGGTTCACTCCGTTAATCTTGAGTACGCCCGTTTTTTCATCGTAAGAGAACACATCGTTGTTGGTGTTCTTGATTTCGGCCAAGCGTTCCACCTTCTTGACAATCGTCTTTCCGCTCGGCGTCACATACCTGACATAGACGTTATCAATGACTTCCTTGGAATTCGTCGCACTGCGCTTGTAAAGTTTCAGGCTGGTCGCCTTATAGGTCGAAGTCTTTCTACCTGAAACCGAATATTCCTTGATGTAAGTATTCCTAGCCTCTTGGTTCAAGAAGTAATAACGGTAAGCGACAAAGCCTTTATCAAGAATCTGGAATTCCGTCGTCGATTCGCTCGCTTTCAGGCTATATTCTTCCTGATCGCCACCGTCTTGCGAGGCAATCGTCGTAAGGCGCCAGTCACCAAGCTTCCAGTCGGCCTTGATACCGAACAGGCCCTGGTGGTTCTCGGAGTAACCCGTGAGTTCCGTACCGGTCAAAGCAAGGTTCGTGGTACCGGCTTCTACGCGCTGCAGAATGTAATCTTCAAATTCGTCCTTGTAAGATTCTTCGTAAACCACGCGCACCTGGTTGCGGGCACCGAGGCCTTCTTCCACGTTGTTGATTTCAACCGTGATATAAGGACCGATTTTACCCTTCACCATGAAGTTCGGCGTGTAGTTCAAAGTCGGGCTCGGCCACAGGCTCGTATTCGTGCTACCTTCGGCATCGTCCTTTTCACCGTAGCCCTTCAAGCGAATGTCCATGGTACCCTGGAGCATCAGCTTCGGCTTATCGAGGCCAAAGTCGCGCATCCAAGCAGGCATCGTCACCGGAATCGTAATATCGAACACCGAACCGGTCTCGGGAGTCTCATATCCGTCGTTTGCCTTACCGACCAAATCGTTCAGCCACAGGCTCTTTTGGCCAATGCTGTACATGTCCGACACGTAGTCCGCCAGTTCGGGATAATGCGCCGTCCACAAAGTCGTCGTATCGCGCGAAACGGAGTTCACGCGCTTTTCGCTCACGTCCATTTCACGGGTCGACACATCGATATCGTGACTAAAGACCTGCCCCTTGCTCGTACTCATGAGCGTAGGCGAAGACCCTATGCCTCCAAACGGCAACAAGCCGTTCAAAGGCGTTACAGAAGGCGGAAGCGAAATGTACTGGTAAGTCGGCTGCCATTCGGTCTCTGCCGGATCAGGAGCAGATTCAGCATCGCTTGCAGACACAACCGAAACAGAGTCGCTCTGGGACCAGGCGATTCCTACGGCAAGGGCGACAGTCGCCACCGGCCACAAGCGTTTTAAACCTTCAAAAAACACAATTATCTTCTATACAGGTGCCCCATAAAATACTGAATTTGCGCACCGCAAAACCACCTATAATATGGGTTTTTCCTGCAATTTGTGCGAAATTAGCAATTTTTCAACGATTTGGACGGTTTTCCTTGCGCTACATAAGCAAAAAACGGCCCGCAGAGCGAGCCGTTTTTTGAAATTAATTTGTTTAAACCGAGTGGTTACGATTGGGCGCGAGCGGTCTCCGTGAGCGAAAAAACGCCTGGTCTTAACCAGGCGTGTTCGCGAGAGCGAGGCGATATCACATTTCCATTTATGCAATAGAGCCGAGCGGTCTCATTAAAGCGGGATGTTGGCGTGCTTCTTCCAGTGACGCTTTTGTTCCTTGGTCTTCAAGGCATCAAAGGCGGCAATCAGGCGCTTGCGAACATCGGCCGGGTGAATCACTTCGTCGACCACGCCCATGGAGGCGGCAACGTAGGGGTTCATCAGTTCTTCTTCGTACTTGGCGATGCACTGGGCGCGAGCAGCAGCCGGATCCGGAGCCGCAGCGATTTCCTTCTTGTTGATGATTTCCACGGCACCTTCGGCACCCATCACGGCCACCTGGGCAATCGGGAGGGCGAACACGTAGTCGGCACCCACGTCCTTGCTGTTCATGGCGATGTAGGCGCCACCGAAAGCCTTACGCAGAATGAGCGTCACCTTCGGCACGGTCGCTTCGGCGAATGCGTAAAGGAGCTTTGCACCATGGCGGATAATGCCCGAGTATTCCTGCTTGGAACCCGGCATGTAACCCGGAACGTCAGCGAGGGCGAGGAGCGGAATGTTGAACGCGTCGCAGAAGCGCACAAAGCGGCCAGCCTTGTCGGAACCGTCTACGTCCAAGGAACCGGCGAGCACCTTCGGCTGGTTAGCCACGATACCGATGGCTTCACCGTTCAAGCGGGCAAAGCCGATTACCACGTTCTTACCCCAGTCGCTCTGCACTTCAAAGAAGCTGTCTGCATCGGCAAAGGCGGCAATCACGGACTTCACGTCGTAGGCCTGCTTGTAGTTATCCGGAACGATGTCCTGGATAGAGGCGCTGTTGTCGAAGGAAGCGGCCACTTCGTTCGATTCGGACTTGGAGAACAGCTTCTTGAAGAAGCCTTCGTCGTTCTTGGCGGCTTCGGCAATCTTGCAGTTGCATTCGGCAGATTCCTTGCGGTTGCTCTGCGGCAAGTAGCTGAGGAGCTTGCGGACACCTTCGAGGCACTTCTTGTCGTCTTCGTACATGAAGTGAGCCACACCGGACTTGGAGGTATGCACCGGAGCGCCACCGAGGTCAGCAGCGGTAATGTTTTCGCCCATCACCTGCTTCACCACAGCCGGGCCCGTGAGGAACATCTGGCTCGTGTTCTGGGTCATGAAAATGAAGTCACTAAGAGCCGGAGAATAGCAGGCGCCACCAGCGCAGGGGCCCATGATCACGGCAATCTGCGGAATCACGCCCGAAGCCCAAACGTTGCGGGCCATGATGGCGCTATAGCCAGCGAGAGAGAACACGCCTTCGTCGATACGGGCTCCACCGCTATCGTTCATGGCGACAAACGGAGCACCGGCTTCGACAGCCATATCCATCACGCGGCAAATCTTTTCGGCATGGCACTGGCCCAAGGAGCCGCCACCCACCGTAAAGTCCTGAGAAGAGGCGAACACCAGACGGCCATTCACCTTGCCGTAACCGGTCACGACGCCGTCACCCAGGACGACCTTGCTTTCCTTGAGCACGCGGTTGCTCGACTTGCGGAGCGCACCGACTTCTACAAACGTACCTTCGTCGAACAGCATTTCCATGCGTTCGCGGGCGGTGCACTTTCCGGACTGGTGCTGCTTATCGACACGGGCAGCGCCACCAGCTGCCTGGGCCTGAGCCAGGTAGTTATCCAGCTTGGCGATATACTTTTCGTTCCACATTTTGTAAAGAACTCCTGTACTTGTAAGATTTTCGTAGCCAAAATTAGAAAAAGCCGTTGAGCTAGTCAACGACTTTTGTATAATTTTGTTTAAATAAGTAAGATGGAAGTTGTTTGTAGGAAGTTCCCCTACCGTTAGGGAAGCACCGGCGCCATTGACAACACGCTACAGTTGCCATTACGATAGGGGCCAACCGCCATGATATTGAATTTTCCCATAGAGCCGTCCTTTTCCTGAATTTTGAACTTGAGCGAGCCGAGCGTCTTGGCAGCCTGTTCACCCGAAACTTTCTCGCCTCTTCCCCAGCCGGCCTGTTTAAAATCAGACCACTTGAATTCTTTGTAAGTTCCGGCAGTACTCTTCGGAAGCCTTGCAAGCGGGACATCATATTCAAGTTCCCGGTCTTTTGTTTCGCCAAAGCCCATTTCAACTGTAATAGGAGCATCCGAATAATACCCAACGCATATTCCCTCCATACTAGAGGCATCAGCAAGAACAAGGTTCCCGTTTGCGTCGTGACCGGCCAAGTCAAATCCTACACCCACGTACGGATTATACGGCAGGTCTCCCGCATTCAACTGATAGGTTCCATAAACGCCCCCGTAAATATCAATTACAGGCAGAAAGGACTTCGCATCGTATTCATTGCCCAAAGGCTCTGGCCATATAATGGATGACTTGCCGCCATCTTCGGAATCGTTGTATTCATACCAGTAGCCTCCATCTTCCTTTTCCGCAAAAAAGCCCGTGCTGATTCGTTCCATGCCGTCGGCTCCGCTCCAGGTTTCAAAAGAGTCTATCGGCTTGATGCCAACAGCGTTTTCGCCACTACTGCTAGAACGAACAATGCTGGAACTAGAGACAGGTTTACTGCTGCTAGAATTCACGTTCTTGGAACTTGACGAAAAGACGGGAGGCACAAATGCAGCACAATCACTAGGATTATACGCTTTGATCGCCTTAATATTGAATTCACCTTTAGAGCCATCTTTGCCTTGTACTCTAAAGCGAATAGACGCGAGTTTTTTTGCAGCCTCTTCACCGGTAATCTCAACGTCTCCCCAGCCCGCCTGTTTAAACTCGGACCATTTAAACTCTTTCACAATACCATTTGTGTTTTTGGGTAGTACAACAAACGGGTTGTCGTAGCCTATACTGCGATCCATTTCTTCGCCCAAGCCAAGTTCCAAGGTCGCCCCCATACTCGAGGAGTAAGTCACAATGATTCCGCCCATTGCCGAAGCATCTACCGTTGTAGGATAGCCATTCTCATCTACTCCTGCAATATTAAATCCCACCCCAGCATAAGGGTCGTATGTTAAAGAACCCTTGGCAAGTTCGAAGGTTCCGCAAACACCACCACAAAAGTCGATAAGCGCATCTAATACATCGGGCGATTCGGTTGCCGGAGCCGGAACAGGCCAAACAATCGTCGACATGCCTCCATCAGCGTCATCGCCAAAGGAATACCAATAACCCGACGTTCCAGAACCATTGTCATAGCCGGTTAGAATTTGGTAAACCATCTCATTGCCATGCCAAGGTTCAAAGCAATGCGGCGATCTTACAGACGAAACGTCCGAATTCATCGAGGAACTTGACATCTGGGTTTCGCCAGCCGAAGAATTTCCGCTCGGAGAAGTTTCACTTGACGAATCGCTACTCGATGAAATATCATTTGACGAGGTGTCTCTCGGCAACGTCTCAATAACAGTTACCTTGCTCCAACGTTCATCCACACACTCGTAGATGGCATTTTCGCTTAGCACCTTAGCCATATTGCCTTCACGGCTTTCGGTGCAGTTCATCAAGTCCTCAGCCGTTTCAACAGCTGCGATATTAGAACCGTCGCCAACCGGATTTTCCGGCAATACCGGATTGTCATTTCGAGATTCATTGGAATTGGAACCGGAATCGCAAGCCACCATGGCAAGCGATGCTGAAAGAACGGCAAAAGGCAAAGCCTTGATTAAAAGTTTTTCTCCTCGCATTTGAATTCCTCCTGTTTACACTTGACATCCATGAATATAAACAAAAAAGCTCCCGGATGCAAATTCTTTACGCAACCGGGAGCCGCTTCTGTAAGGATAATCCCTAAAAATTAACGGTCAATCTTTTTTTCATTAAGCTTAACAACATCTACGGTCGGAATAACGGTAAAATAGCGTTCTGCAGAACAACCGCCACCAAGGGCACCCACAGACATCACGTTGAAGCTACCGGTCATACCGTCCTTGCCCTGGATCTTGAAGCGAACGCTCTTCAGCATCGCAGCAGCCTCTTCACCGGTAATCTTCCCCGTGCCCCAGCCTGCCTGTTTGAAGCTGCTCCACGGAATATCCTTCACCACGACGGAAGTTGCCTTCGGGAGCGAAGCAAACGGAATATCGTAACCGACTTCTGCTTCCTTTTCATCGGAGAGACCTAATTCAAGGCTTGCAGCAAAGTCAGAGGTGTAGGCGATGCACAAGCCACCCATTGCAGAGGCGTCAGCCGCGACAGCGGGGCCATCCCAGTAATCTGCCGGGCCAGCAATATCGAAGGCTATACCGACAAACGGGTTGTAGTCCATTTTGCCCTGTTCAAGCTGGTAGGTACCGCAAACGCCTCCGCAGTAGTCGATAATTCCATCCATGGCCTCATCGGAATATTCGTTTCCCTTCGGAACCGGCCAAATAATCTTCGATTCGCCGCCATCAACAGCATCGTTGAATTCATACCAGTAACCCGAGATATCTCCGCCGGCATCAAGACCGGTCTCGATCTTGTAAACGCCTTCATTACCGTACCAGGTTTCAAAGCCTCCATAATACGGAATGTAGCTGCTCGAAGACATCGGCTGCGGCGGCACATAGCTCGAAGACGAGTGCGGAATCGGCGGGAAATAACCGGAGCAGGATTCATCGTAGGCACCGACAGCCATAATGTTGAAGGAGCCCTTGGAACCGCTCTTACCCTGAATCTTGAACTTGATGGTAGCAAGCGTTCTTGCAGCATCTTCGCCAGTAATAAAGTTCGTGCCCCAACCGAGCTGCTTGAAATCAGCCCAGGTTACCGCAATCGTAGCCGGTGCAATTGCCTTCGGAAGGTATACAACCGGAAGGTCGTAACCCAAGTAGGCGTCATTCTTTTCGCCCAAGCCGAGTTCCAGAATAACAGGAGCTTCGGAGGTATAAGTCACGCGAATACCACCCATGCTAGAGGCATCGACAACCGTGAGCGCACCACTTTCATCGTAGCCGCCCAAATTGAAACCAACTGCTACGAACGGGTCATACTCCAGAGTTCCCGCTTCCAGAATATAAGTTCCGCAAACGCCGCCGCAGTAATCGATAATCGGATCCATCGCATCGTCGGAATATTCATTACCCTTCGGAACCGGCCAAACAATTGTCGACATGCCTCCGTCGCTGTCATCGGCGTAAGAGAACCAATAGCCTGCATTTCCGTAATCGTTATCAAAGCCCGTATCGATCCAATACTCGCCATACCCACCATACCAGGTGGTAAAGCACGTACCAAACGGCGGAGGTGGCGGAGGAGGTTCAAGCCCGCTACTCGATGTTTCCGGAACAATGTCACCGCTGCTCGAAGAAATTTCTTCCGGCGGAACGATCGGATCGACAGTCACGCTTGCCTTGGTCCAACGTTCATTGGAGCAGACATAAACGGAATTGCTGATATTCACGTAGGCCGATTTGCCTTCGCGACTTACCGTACAATTCGGCAAGTCTTCCAGCACATTTACCTGCAAGAAGGCGCCTTCCGGCAATTCTGACACCGGACCGGGTACCGGGTCGTCCGAAGCCTTGACTGTCGTATCGGCACTGAAATCGCACGCAACCATCGCCAGGGAGGTCGATACAGTTGCAAATGCAAGAGATTTTCTGATGTTCATTTTTTTAGAACTCATAGTGATATCCTCCTTAATTGTCTCACTATCTCAAATATAAAATCAAATAAAACAAATTGTTTTATATACAGACAAATGTTCAAAAACCTGTTAATCCAGTCACGACTTTTTGCACTTTTTCTTAGACCTAATTCTCACGCAAAAACAATGTCGTACATCATCTTACATTTTGCCGAGTCGAAGCAATAAGCATTAGCTTATTGTTGAGACGAAGGGCGACCAAAGACTTACTTTTCCTTTTGGAGTTCTCATATTTCTTTGGTCGCATAAAAAATAAGACCCTGCGTCACACAGGGTCTTACAAGATTGTTTTCGAAGCGGTTAAAGGAATACTTCGATGCCGCCGCGGCACTTTTCCCAAGTGCGGTTCTTCTTGCACAGAAGATCCATCATCTTGTCGTAAGTTGCGGTATTGGCAAAGCCCTTCCACAGGCGACGTTCCACAGATTCACCGCTATCCTTATCGATTGTGGTGATGGTGTCGTAGTAGGCCGGATTGTCCTTGAATTCAGAAATCAGGATTCCCTTCAAGTCTTCGGTGTAAATCTTGGAAGCGTACTTGAGGATGGAATCGTTGAAGTTGAGTTCGTTTTCGACCAACCATTCGAAATCCTGAATCGGGTCACCGTAAATGAGCCAATGCTTAAGGGCAAGGGCCACCACGAGGTCCTTCACGGCGCTGCGGAAGATAAACTTGTCTTCGAGGCGGCCGTTCCAGGTGATACGGGTCAGCGGGTTATCGTCGTTCGCTTCGATAGAAACGCCCTTACCCGGGGTCACGCGGCGAATCTTGATGGGCAAGCGGCTAAGGAGCTGCCAGGCCTTGGTGAAGGCGATGGTCTTGCGCACAAAATCGCGTTCCTTGTCCGGAGACACGCGCACGAACGCGCCGAAGCAACGCTGGTACAGGGTTTCCTTGTCGAAAATGCAATCGCTGGAGCGGCATTCGCTGAGCTTGCCATCCATCATGAAGAGGGTCTTGGCGAGTTCAGGGCGCATACGCACTTCGAGCTTACGGGTACGTGCCTTGAGGCGCACGCCATCCTTATAAACGTAGGTAAAGCCTTCTTCCTGGTAACGCTGCCAAATGAAGAACTGCAGGTCGTCAGCGGCACGCAGGTGGTAGCTGAACACCGGGTTCTGGCGGTTGTTGGCCATGGTCACCTGGTTCAGGAAGTTGTCGGCACCGGGATACGGCACCACCACCTTCACCAGCACCTGCGGGTTCACCGGCTTCTTGCTCTTCTTGGCGTACTGTTCGTAGGTGAACAGGGACTGGGCACCGTTAATAATCTTCGGACGTTCAATATAGAGAACCTTCTTGCCGTCGCGTTCCTTGAGGCGCAGGTCATCGCCCGTAAGGGTCATACCGTTGTGCAGGAACGGGAAGTCGTCCACATTCACGTTCTGGTCGTCGTTACGTTCCATAGTCTGGAAGGCGTCGATCAAGGCTGCGTTCGTGTGAGTGAGGTTACCGAGGTAAGTACGGATGTTGCTCGAGACGATTGCCATGTTGTGCTTCGTCTTGAGGCGCTTACCGAGGTTCACGTGATAGTCAAAAATCGTGCGAATCGGGCAGAAACCGAGGAAGAGTTCGCCGTGATCGGAGGTCAAGTGCAACGGATCGGAATCCATCACGATTTCAAGCTTGTCGTCGGCGCTGCGGAAATCGCGGGTCAAATCGTCATGTTCGGCAATAATTTCGAGCTTTGCCTTGACTTCGTTCTTCCAGATGCCGAGCTTGCGACGCATATCCTTGAGGGTACGTTCCAGTTCGGAGTCGGTAATATCGCGGGTTGCACGAGTACGGAGAACCGTAATTTCGAGCGTTTCCATGTAGGGGCGACTTGCCGGGGAATCGGAATCTTCCTCTTCTTCGTCGTCGGAAATCTTGTTCACAGCCCAAGGATCGGCCTCTTCGCGCAACGACATGAAGAACGGATTAGGAGGATCGCTGGTGCGGAAAACGGCAATCTGGAGCTGTTTCAGGTCGGAATTGAGGTGAGAAACAACCTTTTCGAGCGGAGTATCTTCATCGAGGAAGATGAAGAATTCCATAAAGCCTTGGGAGTATTGGAAACCATGGAAGCAGCCGTTTTCATCAAGGTTTAGATGCCGGAGTGCCTTAATTCGGTCAGTAGGATCGTTGGGATTGAGACTCAAGAGGCTAGCCACAAATGCTAGACGGCGTTCCTGCGATTTGGTTAGTTCCATTTTTTCCTCAGTTCTGTTATTTTACAATAGCAAAAGTCGGGTGCAATTGCGGCACCTTACCCTTAATATCGTATTTTGCACCTTAAAAATAGTTTCAAAATGCCGCTTTGTGGATAAAAAACATACATTTTTTTCATTTTTTTTCAAAAGTGCCCTTATTTATAGTGAACATTTGTGTAAAAACCATACTTTTTTACTTTTTTTGTAGAATGTTTCATCTTTTCGGGACAAAAATGCTATGATTTACACTATAGGAGATGTTCCCATGAACTTGTTAGACATTATTCATAAAGCTAAAGCCGAAAAAGCCACCTCGTTAGACCTTTCCCAAAAAGAACTGAGAATTCTTCCTCAGGAACTTTTCGAACTGGAAGACCTCGAAGAGCTAATCCTCGACCGTAACATGCTCGTGGAACTTCCCGACGACATTTGCAAGCTGAAAAAACTCAAAAAACTGTCCGTAAGCGAAAACGACCTGATGGAACTTCCTGAAACCATTGGCGAACTTACAAATCTTGAACACCTGTACCTGGGCTACAACAGCCTGTCCGAACTTCCGGATTCCGTCGGCAACCTCAAAAAGCTCGAAACGGTGAATATCGCCAAGAACCAGCTTTTGGACCTCACCCTCGAAGTCGGCAAGTGGGAAAACGTCACCAAGCTTAGTCTCCATGACAACATGCTCTCCGAAGTCCCGGCAACACTCGGAAAGCTTAAAAAGCTCCGCAAACTCTACCTCGACAACAACGACCTGACCAGCATTCCGGCCTCCCTCGGCCATCTGGAATCGCTCGAAGTCCTGATGGTGTCGGGCAACAACCTGGGCGCAATCCCCTCGGAATTATCGAACCTGAAAAAGCTCAAGGAACTGGTACTCGATGCAAACCAGCTCGCCACCCTCCCCGAAAGCCTCGCCGAATGCGACAGTCTCGAAACGATTTCCGTCGTCGAAAACCCGATGGAAGGCGGAATTCCGCGCGTGCTTTTGGACAAGAAGGGACTGAGCATCGACCAATAGTGTAGACTGTAAAAGTCGGCTGTGGTTAGGATTGGTTGGAGAAAGGATAATGAGTAATGTGAAATGTGAAATAACTAATGAGAATTCAATAATTGCTCATTTCACATTCCTCATCCCACATCTCATTTTTCTCGTCTTCCTCACCGCCTGTAGCGATTTTTTCGAGCCGGTAGACAGCACTCCTGCCCCCACAGAATACTCTTATAATTACTGGCTACTGCAAAAGACATACCTGTTCGAAGACGAACTGCCCCTGCTAGACGAACAGGGGGATTCGGTAAACGAGCTCTACAACAAGTTGTCCGACCCCTACACCCGCTACATTCCGCCATCAAAAAGCGAAGCGGCCATATCGCATATCAACACGAGCATCGTGCCGGGCGATGTGGGCATGGAATACTCGCTGTTCAACCAA
Source organism: Fibrobacter sp. UWB1 (assembly GCF_002210325.1). Taxonomy (NCBI): domain Bacteria; kingdom Pseudomonadati; phylum Fibrobacterota; class Fibrobacteria; order Fibrobacterales; family Fibrobacteraceae; genus Fibrobacter; species Fibrobacter sp. UWB1. The sequence goes on along the minus strand of NZ_MWQL01000001.1, from coordinate 99,908 downwards.
ATGGAACATCCGCTTGTCATTTACCGGGTATACGCCGAAAGCCCGGCAGGCCGGGCAGGTATCAAGCGCTACGGGAACATTCTGAATGTCAACGGAGTCGAAATTACAGGCGACCGCGCATTCGACATCTACGATTCGATCCTGACCCACAACAAGGAAATCTCGATCACGGTGACCTACTCGGGCGACACATCTACCTACGAGCTGACCAAGGAAGACGTCTATGCCCCGACCGTATTTGTCGACACGCTGAACGGAATCGAAATCATTACCATTACCGGATTCAAGCTGAACACCGTCGACAAGGAAAACGGCACGCTGGGCGAACTCACGACTTATCTGGAATCAACCAGGAACTCGAAGGCTCCCCGACTCATTGACTTGCGAGGAAATCCGGGCGGCCATGTAAACCATTGCACCGCAATGGCAGACTTGTTCATGGAGAAGGGAAATATTTCAACCCGCTCCTGGCGAAGCTTTGCAGGCGACGGGAGTCCCCTTTACAACAAGGTGACAGTGGTTGCCAAGCCCGGTGATGCCGGCGAGAAAAAGAACTTCGTGGCTCTCGTGAATGGCGGAAGCGCAAGCTGCGCCGAAATCTTTGCGGTAGCCCTCCAGGAAGGCGCAAATATTCCTATCGCAGGGACAGTCACCTACGGAAAGGGTATCGGCCAAAGCACCTGGAAGACAATGGCCGGAGGCCTTTCGCTCATCACAAATTTGGAGTTCCTGACTCCCAAAGGAAATTCCTACCACAAAAAGGGAATCATTCCCGACTACCCTTGTTCCGAAGCTTCGCTGCAATGCGGCTTCGACGCGCTCGAAAGCAAATTCGGCAAAAAAGGCACAAAGAAGCAAGCCTTTAAAAAAAGCGCCACAGGTTCCGATGTTAGCGAACCACAGATTTTACGCCGTTACAAAGACTTGGGCGGCGCAATTATAGAAGGAGATGAATAATGAAACTGATAAAGACACTCGCCATTTTTGGCGCCATAGCATTTTTATTTTCGGCGTGTACGCAATCCGCAAGCAGCTCGGCGGACGAACGTGACATTATGGCAGACTTGTTTCCTGAAATGAGAGACATCAATAATGAATACGAAGCCGAACTTTATTTCAATTATGAAATGCTCGACCTGTTCTACATTTACGCCCACATGCGCAACGAACTGGCTGACGACTATAAGGTTTACCTGAACAAAGGCACAAGCCAAGACAGCCGCACCAAGGGTTATTGCTCTGTCGATTATTACGACGTGTGCTACATGTACAACCAGATGGCAGATCCATTCACCCGCTACTTCGACCCCCTTGTCGCAGACCAGATTTATTCCAGCATTCTGGAATCCGAATCTATCGTAGGTATCGGAGCGGAAGTCGAAGAACAGCTAGATTCTACATCCCGCTATTTGCTCATAACGGATGTTTATTCGGGTTCTCCGGCAGAAAAAGCCGGCTTGAAGGCCGGAGACATTGTAGTCCAGGTGGACGGGCTAAACATTACCTCGGCAATCAATTTCGAAAACATGTGCACCGGCAACAAGGGTGACACAATCAACATCGTCGTCACCCGCAATTCGGAACCACTCAGCGTAAAAGTCACTGTTGACGAATACAACGAACCCTCCGTCAAGCTCACTTACCAGGATTCCATTCCGGTAATCCAGATTAAGGAATTTGTCGTGACCTCAATCAGCGACAGCGGTTCCTATGGAGAATTCGTGACGGCCCTCAAAAAGACCGAAGGCGCCACCTCCACGATTATCGACTTGCGCGGAAACCCCGGTGGCGAAACCGAGCAGTGCGCCAACATGGCCGCAGAACTGCTTTCTGCAGGCGACACCGTCGTAATCGATATCGAAGCCACCATCGATTCTATTTCCAATGGTCGAGGCATGAATTATTTCCAGATATTCGACACCCTTACCGTTACCGCAGAACACGACGGCATTGGCAAGAACCGCTACTATGTCTTTATGGCCGACACAGGCTCGGCAAGCTGCGCCGAAACCATGCTCTCGGCTCTGACGGCAAACCGCAAAGTTCCGGTCGTGGGCATGCTGACCTACGGAAAGGGAATCGGACAGCTCGTGATTCAGACTGACGTCGGAAAAGGCCTCGCCCTGGTGACGGCCCTGCAAGGTTTCGACAAGAACTGGGAAAGCTACCATGACTTGGGAATTGTTCCGGACTTTGAAATTGACGATCCGGACGCACAGATGGCCAAGGCCGTGGAACTCGCCAAAGAAGCTCAGTTTGTCCGCTCTGCCGGCTACGGCTCCCAGAAGCTCAACCACTTCTCTAAAGAACACGAGCACGAAGCCTCTGGCAGAATTCCGACCGCCAAAGACCTGAAGCTGAGATATAAAATCGCGAAATAATTACAAGTTACGCATACGCACCATCACGTCGGTGGTGTCGTTTGCTTTTACGGCAGGGGCGGCGAGAGTCGCCTCAATTTGTTTGCGGATTTCGGCCACCTGTTCCTTGAGGCGAGCAAGCCGCTGCCCTTCGAGCTTGGGGGCGGCAATCATGGTCTTGGAGGCCGGATTGATCCATTTGCCCTTTTCGTTCTTGAAACCTAGATGCAGGTGCGGGCCGGTGCTTCGGCCTGTGGAGCCCACGCGGCCGATGCACTGGCGCGCAGCCACCTTGGAGCCTACCTTGACGCCGCGGACCGAGAGGTGCATGTACCAACTTTCGGAACGGTCGCGGTGGCGAATGGCAATCTTGTTGCCGCTGAAGGGATCAAAGCCCGAAACCGTCACAACACCTTCGGCGACGGCGTAAACCGGCGTGCCCGTGGGGCTACCGTAGTCAATACCCGCATGCATTTTGCGCTGGCCCGTAATGGGGTGAATGCGGCTACCGAAGGGGCTCGTAATATGCAGGCGGTCAAGCGGGTAACGCAGGCCATCAAACACGAGAGCTTCGCCCTTTTCGGTATAGTGGGCATTAAAGGAACTTTTCGGGTCCGGGTCTTCGTAACGGAAGGCCTCGTGATGGCCCACGATACGGCCATCGAATTCGGCGTAAACGACCCGGCCGTCAATCCAGATAGAATCCTGGTAGAAGGTCTCTTCGAGCAGAATGCGGAACTTGTCGCCGGCACGGGCCAAGGGGAAAGCCACCTTGCACTGGAGAACACCACTCACGATACCTACCATACGGCCGGGAATGCCGACCTTGAAAAGCGTGCCGTTCAAGGTGCTGCCTTCGGTAAGGGCGCCTTCGAAAATGGATTGACGGCGCTTTACCGGCTTTTGAATCAGGCTATAGACGTAACCGTTTTCGGTACGGCTAAGCATATGGATGTTTGCCGGATTCGGGGCATAACGGAATCGCTGGACGCTACCCGAAGAATCGATGGCGGCGTAAAAGACTTGGCCCACGCGGAGCTTGGAAAGTTCGGCACTGTCCTGGAGGGCAAGCACAATCTTACCGCGTTCGCGTTCGTTAATCTGCATGCGGACAAGCACCTGGAACAAGCCATCGCCAGCTCGGACGGTATCGTTATGCACAATCCAGTTGCCTGGTTGCATTTGCACCTGCTCAATTTCATTCGTGAGGGAATCGATTTGCGCGCGTAGGCGATCGCCTTCATCCTTAAGACCTTGAATTTTCTTTTCTTCGTTACAGCCAAGTAGCGAAAAAGCCATAAACGCAGACAACGCAATCGACAGAATAAATTTCACGAAAACCTCAGAATGATAATGAGCCAAATATAGAATAAGAAACGCGGAATTTGAATTATCCCAGAGGCCACTGTACAGACCGAAACAGGCTTTCTACCCTGTTTAGCCTGTACATTTCGCAAATTACACACAAATTAACAGCACTTTTTGACCCATGGTACAGGCTACAGCGATGATTGTTGAGAAAAAAGCCTGTACAATCCAAAATATATTGGCTCACATTGAACTTTTGTACAGGCCAAAAAGAGATTTATCCCTTTTTTAACCTGTACACGCATTATTTTTCACCCCGATTTGTCTTTACATATACAAAAAGGCCCGCGAGTATCGCGGGGACCTTTCGTAAATTACGGTGACAGAACCGATTACTTTGCAGCAGGTGCGGCAGCCGGGGCAGCAGCAGGTGCGGCGGCAGGAGCAGCCGGCTTTGCAGCTTCAGCAGGCTTAGCTTCAGCCTTCGGGGCTGCGGCAGCAGCCGGCTTGGCGGCTGCGGCGGCAGGAGCGGCAGCGGGCTTGACTTCGGCCTTCGGAGCTGCAGCGGCAGGAGCGGCAGCAGGCTTGGCCTCGGCCTTCGGGGCTTCAGCGGCAGGCTTGGCGGCAGGAGCGGCAGCAGCAGGCTTTGCAGCGGGCTTAGCTTCGGCCTTCTTCACTTCAGCCTTCTTCACTTCGGGCTTTGCCGGTTCAGCAGGAGCGGCAGCCGGAGCGTCGGCAGCGTGAGTATCGATCAATTCCATTTCGAACACGAGGAGGCTGTTACCCGGAATCTGCGGGCCACGGCCACGCGGACCGTAAGCGAGGTCGCTCGGGATCCAAGCGGTGACCTTACCACCCACCTTCATGAGCTTGAGCATTTCGGTCCAGCCCGGAATTACGGCGCCAATCGGGAATTCAAGCGGTTCGCCACGGTCGATGGAACTGTCGAACTTGGTTCCGTCGAGGAGCGTACCGGTGTAATGAACCTTAACAATGTCGCCATCGGCAGGCGTTGCGCCCGTACCTTCGGTAATCACCTTATACTGGAGGCCAGATTCGGTGATCACGACGCCTTCGGCAGTCTTGTTCTTGGCGAGGAATGCTTCGCCAGCAGCCTTGTTGGCTTCGGCAGCGAGGCTATCCTTCTTGTTCTTTTCTGCCTGACGGGCCTGGGAAAGGTCGGTGAGAGTCTGGAAGATGATGGAATCGTTCATCAAGAAATGAGCGGAGTCTTCGTTGTAACGTTCCTTGAAAGCCTGGATAAAGAGATCGAGGTCGAGGTCGATAGAATCGCGGGTTACCAACTGGAAACGAGCCTGGTTACCGAAATGGGCACCGAGAGCGTAGCTGTACTTATCCTTATCGGTCACCAAAGCAGTCTTGGTCTTGGGACCCTGGCAAAGTTGATCACAGCCAGTCAGAGCAAATGCGAGAGCACCCGCAGCAATAATGAGTTTTTTGTTCATTTTATCCTCTTTTATGTTTGACAAACGAAAAATAACAAAATCTTACGCCAAAAGACCATATGTAACCCATTTTTACCAAAAGAAATTGGTATATTGCGTTTCGTTAACAAAAGAAGGATTATTAGTATATGTGCGGAATTGTCGGATATATCGGCCAGAACGAAGCTCTACCTATCTTGGTTGGCGGTCTTAAAAAGTTGGAGTACCGCGGCTACGATAGCTCGGGCGTTGCCCTGATTGAAGACGGAAATATTGAAACGGTCCGTGCTTCCGGCAAGATTGCAGCCCTCGAAGACAAGCTCAAGACAAAGCATCTCCACGGCCATGTCGGCATTGCCCACACCCGTTGGGCCACCCATGGTGCTCCGACCGAACAGAACGCTCACCCCCACCAGAGCTTCGACGGCAAGATTTCGATTGTGCACAACGGCATTATCGAAAACTACGCCATTCTTAAGAAGAAACTCCAGGCCGAAGGCATCGAATTCAAGTCCGAAACCGACACCGAAGTCGTCGCCCACCTGATTGCCCGCTACTACAAGGGCAACCTCAAGGAAGCCGTCCTCAAGGCCATTTCCAAGATCGAAGGAACTTTTGGCCTTGCCGTCATTTGCAAGGACGAACCCGACACCATGATTGGTGCCCGCCGCGGATCTCCGCTTATTTTGGGTATCGGCCAGAACGAATTCTACTTGGCCTCTGACGTTTCCGCTATCATCATGCACACGCAGAAGGTCGTTTATCTCGACGACAATGACATCGTCGAAATCAAGGAAGACGGTTACAACCTGTTGAATACGAACAGCCAGCCGGTGCAGCACGAAGTGCAGGACGTGGAATTCGATGCCGACGCCATTGCGAAGGGCGGCTTTGCGCACTTTATGCTCAAGGAAATCTTCGAGCAGCCCGAAGTGCTCCGCAACACCATGCGCGGACGCCTGCTCTACGCCGAAGGCAACGCCAAGCTCGCAGGACTCGACACCAACATCAAGGAACTGAGGAACATCAACCGTATCATCATTACCGCCTGCGGTACCAGCTACTACGCCGGTATGGTCGGCGAATACATGATCGAAGACTTGGCCGGCGTCCCGGTCGAAGTGGAATACGCCTCGGAATTCCGCTACCGCAACCCGATTATCAAGCCGGGCACGCTGGTGCTCGCCATTAGCCAGTCCGGCGAAACCGCCGATACGCTCGCCGCCCTTAAAGAAGCCCAACAGAAGGGTGCCACCGCTCTTGCCATCTGTAACGGCGTGGGTTCAACCATCGCCCGCACAAGCGACGGCGGCGTTTACCTGCACGCAGGCCCCGAAATCGGTGTAGCCAGCACCAAGGCGTTCACCAGCCAGGTGACCGTGCTTGCCATGATCGCGCTCTTGCTTGGCCGCCAGCGCAGACTTTCCTTTGAAGCAGGCTCCGACATCGTGAAGGCTATGCAGGAACTCCCGGAACTCGTGGAGCAGACCCTCAAGCTTTCGGACCAGATTGCTGGCATCGCCAACAAGTACGTGAAGGCAAACAACTTCTTGTACCTGGGTCGTCACTTCAACTACCCGGTGGCCATGGAAGGCGCACTCAAGCTCAAGGAAATCAGCTACATTCACGCCGAAGGCTACCCCGCCGCTGAAATGAAGCACGGGCCCATTGCCTTGATTGACGAAAACATGCCGGTCGTGGTGATTGCCCCGAAGGACGCCCTGTTCGACAAGGTGATTAGCAACGTCCGCGAAATCAAGGCCCGTGGCGGCAAGGTGATTGCCATCTCGACCGCAGATTGCCACCCGCTCGACGAAATCGCAGACCACCTGATTACAGTCCCGAAGACCATCCCGATGCTCATGCCGATTGTGACCTGCGTGCCGCTCCAGCTCTTGGCCTACCACATCGCCGTGCTCCGCGGAAACGACGTGGACCAGCCGCGCAACTTAGCGAAGAGCGTGACCGTGGAATAAGCCCCACTGGTTATTGGAATAATCGCGGCTACGCCGCAAGGTTATAAGCAAGCCTCCCTAACAGGAGGCTATTTTGTTAAATCTTAAACTGCAATATTTCTTCGGCAGTCAATTCCTCAATTTTCTTGCCGACACGCTCAGCATATTCACCAAGCTTAAAAATATTCAACTTACTTTTCGGAGTGGGCTTGTACGGATCCGGCGTCGCCATATATTCTTCCATGGAGTCCGCCAGAATTACCGCAGGCTTTCTAATTCCATTCATAGGTATAGACCTCCAAAAGTTTTTGCGCAGCGCCCTTGTCAAGCATGAAATGAAACGGATGCAACACACCTAAAAAGGATGCTCCAACAACTTTAATATAGTGATTTAGCAGATCCTTGTTAAGGGCAAATCCATAAACATACCCTTTATAACTCCATAACATTGAGCGGTCTGCTGCAATTGCAAAAAGATGACCGCCAACCCCACTAAATTTCTGTTTTCCAAACAAGTGTTTATTATTGTGTGGAGCAGTGCAAGCCCAATGCAAATACGCCGCTTGAGCATTTTCATCATTCTTTACACCAACTAACCCTTGGATTTCATTATTTTCCTTCAAGGCAAGTGCATACACCTCGACATCATTGGGAACATCAATCCAATTGATTCCCCATCCGTCCTTTTCCTTGAACTTTCTCAAAAACGAGCGGCTTTCAATCTTGAATACCACCGTTTCCTTGATTTCTCCGGTTTCGACATCCTTGAGGCAAGGGACTATTTCGTCCAACCAAATGTCAACACAACCGCTTACCAGCGAGCTCTTCATCTTTTACTCCAATCCGCCTACAAGCTAAAAAAGGCGGGGCTTTAATTATTTTGCTTCGTGCGCAAAAATCAGTTTACTACACACTCGTGCACTAAATATAAATTGCTGAAATCGGATTGTCAAGAGGTTTGAAAAAAAAATTCGGTTGATTACTTTATTATATTTCGCAAAAAAGTTTGGTGGGATTTTACAACTGGAGGTCTTCTGTGAAGATTTTTAACGTATTGCGCAAGCGCATAACAGCATCAGCTCAGCCATGTCAGTCTGCAAGCAGCCTGCCGCGGCATTCGCTTCGCATGTTATTGGCTCTGTCCATTCTTCTAGCCCTGCTTGGTGCATGTGGCGATGAATCCTCTTCTTCTGTTTCGCCAGAACCTCGCCAGTGCGAGGAACAGAGCGATGACTGCGACGATACCAGCTCTAGTAGCGGTGAGGTTTCCAAAAATTCTTCTAGCTCGCAAAAGAGTGCCGATAAGGGTAAGTCTTCTTCGTCGGTAGAAAAATCGAAGTCCTCTTCTAGCGAAGGTAAGGTCGCCTCTTCGTCTTCTAAAAAAGACGAAACGTCCAGTTCTTCAGTAGAAAAGGCGAAGGAATCCAGTTCCTCGGTAAAGCCGTCTTCTTCTTCGGAAGCCAAGTCGAGCAGCAGCGAAGACGTAAAGCAGTCTTCTTCGAGTGTTGTGGCTTCTAGCAGCAGTGTGGTGGGAGAATCGAGTAGTAGCGAGTATGTGCCGTATAATCACCGAAAAGCTTTGTATTCTGATAGTGTTCTTACTGGAGCCTATAAGCAGTTTACAGATACTCGTAACGGTCGGACCTATTATTATTTGACGATTAATGGTGTTGATAAGAATAATAAGCCGGCTTCTGTTACAGTGATGGCTGAGAATTTGAACATCGGCGTAATGGTTGATGGAAAAAAGGAACAGGATGACGATTCCAAAATTGAACGCTATTGCTACGATAATGACACTACCAACTGTGATAAATATGGCGGACTCTATCAGTGGGCGGAAATGATGCAGTTGCCGAGTCGTTGCAATACGGAGAGTTGTGCTGATTCGATTAAGCCGAATCATCAGGGAATTTGCCCCGATGGCTGGCGCTTGCTGACTTATGACGATTTCTACATCGTTGTTCATGCAGACGGAAATGATGCCGGGGCAAAAGGCGTGCGAGCCACTAGTTTTGGCGGACTGAACTACAGCGGATATAGCTTGATTGGCGCTGGGTATAATTGGAATCATGAATTTGAAGATTTGAAAACAGGCGCTTATTGGTATTATCCTATTGAAAGTGTTGAATACGGAGGCATTGCGTCGATTGCAGGCTATCAATCGAATGGTGAAACTGCAAATTCTTCCGGTAATGTTTACAAAACCCATGGTTTTTCCGTCCGTTGTGTAATGGTTGAATAACCATCACTTTCAAACTGTAAAATTTTAAACAAAAAATCAAAAAAAATCGGCATTCCGTACGGGATGCCATTGAGGGTTATTATGTCTAAGAAGAACATTAAGAAAAATTTCACTCGCAAGAACTACAAAATCGAAGCTCTTGAGCCGCGTCTGATGATGGATGCCTAAAGAAAGCGGCGGCGAATGACTGGCCGCTAAGCGGACAGTAAAGGCCGAAGACTGTAATTTCCGTGAGCAATAAATGCTTGGTATTAACCAAGCATATTTGCGAGAGTGAGGCGTAAGACGAACAGTCTTTGGGCTCGTGCGGAGCAGGCTGAGACGGAGCGTTTTTTTCGGACATGAAAAGCTGATGCCGATTTCCATCGGCATGACGCGGGCGGGGAAAGGAGGTGCCGCATCAAGTGCGGCAAGACAACCGGAAATGAATGCCCTAAGGCGGAAGAAAATGTGTCGTTGAGCGAACATTAGAGGCCGAAGGCCGAGGCCATGTGAGCTTAAAGCCCCATGCGTTAAGCTGGGACTGTAGCGAGAGTGAGACGCGAGTCGAACGGTCGTGTAAGAGTGAGACGAGCACATTTCTGGAGCCGTGGGCATTTTTGAAGCTGGGGGTTTTAGGGGGCAGACCCCTTAGGCAAGGGGGTGGAGAGCAACGTAGTGCGAACCAGGGGGATACGGCCCCCTTCTTGCAATAAACATGCCCATTCTTCCCGTAAATAATGTATATTGTAAATGGAGCATCAAATGAACTTGCCGATAAACATAATACACCAGATAGAGACCTTTGCCAAGGAATGTTTCCTTGACCGCGTTATTCTATTTGGTTCTAGGGCACGAGGTACAAACCGCGAACGCAGTGATATTGACCTCGCGGTGTCCGGCGGCAATCTGGCCCGTTTTGAGGAACTGCTTGAAGAAAAAGCAGACACCTTGCTTTCGTTCGATGTAATTAACATGGACGGAGTTGCTTCAAGAAAATTGAAAGACAACATCCAGCGCGAGGGAGTCCTGCTTTATGCAAAAGTTTGACAACTTTGTTGCATGTTTTGACGTGCTGAAAAACTCCAATCGCGATATGGCAAAAAGCGATGAAATTTATCGTACTGGTGTTATCGGACAATTTAGTCTCGCTTTTGAGTTGTCATGGAAAACTTTACAAGAAGTTATGCGAGCCCACGCCATTAACGAAGCCGAGAACGGTTCTCCGCGCGAAATCCTCAAGGCTGGTTTCAAGTATAATTTCATTGATGATGAGCAAACCTGGTTGCAGATGTTAAAAGACCGAAACTCCGCAACACATGTCTATGACGAAGAAGCGTTTGAGGCTGTGCTAAATCGAGTTTACGACAGCTACATCAACGCTTTCGAACACTTCTCCGAAAAGATGCTCGTCAAAATTGAAGAATTGAAAGATTAAATCGCCGAGTGGAATTCGCCTTCGCGCTCTGAAAACGCGTTCAAGCCGAATGATTTTAACTACATTTACCGTAAATGACCGAAGTCGAAGAACAGGAAGAATACGAAGTACGCATTGGGGCGTTTAACGGCCCGATGGACTTGCTGGTGTATCTTGTTCAGAAGAAGGAAGTTCCGCTCGAACAGATTTCGATTGCCGAAATTGCGGACCAGTTCTTAAAGTGGGTGAACGAGTACGAGGGAACCGACTTGTCGAAGGCGGGCGACTTCTTGTACATGGCGAGCCGCTTGATGGCTTTAAAGGTGCAGGAACTTTTGCCGGCCGAGCAGCGCGACCCCGAGATGGAAGCGGAATACAACGAAGACCGCGAACAGCTCATGAAGGAAATGCTGGAATACCAGCGCTTTAAGCAGGTGGCGAGCGGGCTGCAAGAAATGGAAAGCGAAAACTTCGGTACGTATTCCCGCGGACGCCTTGAAAAGACGCAGACCGACGAAGAGACTTTGGCTGACGCAAACATTTGGCAGCTTTTCCGCGCTTACCAGAAGAGCCTGAAGACCAAGATTTCGGAAACGATTCACCACATCGAACTCGACTACGTGACCATTCAGGACCGTCAGCAGGCGATTAACAATTATCTTGCGGTGAATGGCCGCGCCCTGTTCGAAGATTTGCTCGACAACGATTCTCACCCGATTGTGGCGGCGGTGACCTTCATGGCCATGCTCGAGATGATCAAGACGGACGAAATCGTGTTCCGCCAGAGCGAACTGTTTGGACCGATTTGGATTTACCGCAAGAAGAATAACGCCGACTACGCCGAAGAAATGGCGCACGAGACCGTATTCTTCAGCAAGGATCCAGACGTGAAGCCGGGCCTTGTAGAAGCGATTCGCAACCAGGCGATTGCACGTTCCAAGGAACAGACCGTGGGCGACTTGGCCGCAGTGATGCGCGAAGCCGTGCTGTGGACAGAACGCGGACGGAACGTGAGCGAAGACGATTTGAACGCCATGCTCGAAGGTCGCGAAGACTTGAGCGAAGTGCAGGAAAACCCGTTCGCCGAAATGATGAAGGAAGACGAGGCGACGGAAAATGCCGCGCCTACAGAAGGTGCGCAGGCTCCGACTGAAGGGACTCAGGCCCCGGCAGAGAACGCACCTGCAGAACCTGTTGCTGACACAGCCGCGACGACAACTGAAACGGTTGCGGAAGAAACAAGCGCGCCGGTTGCTGAAGAAACGCCGGTGGAAGAGATTGCTTCGCCAGAGGCTCGCGATGACGTGAGCGAAGAACCTGTCGACGCCTCGATCGAGCCTGCAGAAGAAATCTCCTCTGAAGAGCCGCAGCCCGCTGACAACATGACGGACGAAGAATTCGAAGCGTTCATGAAAAAAGCCCAGGCGTTCTACGACTCCCAAGCTAATGAAAATTCAGACAATTCTGACGACGATGACGATTTCTCGTCTATAGAGGTTCATACTAATGACTAGGAGATCCCGGGTCAAGCCCGGGATGACAATAGAAGACTAGTCTCGCCGACCGCCGATAAGTCCGGCGCGGTACGCCCAATAAAGCAACTGCATAATGGAGCCGATGGCGGCAGCCACGTAGGTAAGCCCTGCGGCAAAAAGCACTCCCGAAACCGTATTGTATTCGCGGCCCTGCGCCACGATGTCGAGGCGAGCAAGCACCTTTTTGGCGCGGGAAGAAGCGTCGAATTCTACCGGCACAGTCACGAGCGTAAAGAGTGTCGCGATACCGAACAGCAGCACACCCGCCACGGCGAGCGAATAGCCGAGCGCACGGCCCGCACTCATCAGGATGATGCCGAGAATCACAAGCCACGGGCCAAGATTCGAGCCAAGGTTTGCGGCAGGCACAATAAACGAACGCAGCCACAGCGGGAAATACCCCTGCGCATGCTGAATGGCGTGGCCCACTTCGTGAGCGGCAACGCCCGCGGCAGACGCATTGCGACCGTTATAAACTTCAGGTGACAAGTTCAGAGTCTTGTTCAGCGGATTGTAATGGTCCGACAAGAATCCGTGATGCTGCAGCACCTTCACGTCGGTAATGCCCGCATCCATGAGAATTGCCTTCGCCACATCGGCACCGGTAAGGCCGCTCGAAATGCCGACTTTTTGGCCAGCGTTAAAACGGGACTTGACCATCCAAGAAACGCTACCCGAAAGGGCAAGCGTCACCAGGAGAATCATCATGTATAAAGGATCGAACATCATAGGCGCCTCCGGTGCGGTGTTTAGTAAACAGGGTTTATTTTTCCTGTTATAATATACAAAAGTAGACGGTAGGAAGTAGGAAGCGGTTATGTCTATTCCGAAATCAGAACTCCGAATTAATTACATGTCGCCGGTTTTGAGCTTACTGCCGTCGCGGAGGTTGGTAAGCACGAGCCCGAGCAACAGGTAGAACACCGCCTGCAAAGCGAGCGGCAACAGAAGCGATGCCGCATCGTAAATATCGGCGCCGCGCTGCTCAATGGCAAGCCATGCCGGAATGGCAAACGTCGAGGGCAACAAGCAAGAGAAACCCTTCATCCACGCCGGAATCAGTTCGGTAGGCCAGCTAAAATTCGAAAGGAACAGAATCGGGATGCTCATGTACAGGAACAGTTGCATGCTCGTTTCGCGGCGCAGGAACACCTGCGAAAGCACCATCCCGAAGTTGATAACCGAGAACAGGAACACGATTGCAAAAGCCACCATCGGCAAAATTTCACCACGGCGCGGAAAATCGAACACGTTGTACACTACAAAGTGGTAGAACAGGATAAAGCTGCAGTAATGCAAGAAGTACGCGAGCGAACGGCCAAAGTAACGGTAAGGCATCAGTTCGTTTTCGACGGAGCTGTCGCGTTGCAACTTGCGGAACTTGCGGTGAGCACGAGCTCCGCCCAGAATGCAAATGCCAATCACCAGCGTCTGCTGCAAAATCAGCACCAACACGCTCGGCACCACATAGTTCGAATAGCTACCCGTGTTGTTGTACATGGTCTGCACGCTGATGGGAATCGGGTCGCGCATAGCAATCGCCTTGGCTGCAGGAACCTTTTTACCTAAAGCAATCCGCTTGACTTTGGTAGTTGCCCCAACAGTCAATGCGCATGTAGTAAACGCCGTTCCGATGTTGCCGTGGAGCATCACGTAGGCGCCGTGCGTGAACACGTTCACGTTCGTCTTGCCACCGTTACGGAGCGTCTTTTCCATGTCTTTGGGAATTACCATGAACCCGTAGATTTTTTCTTCGGCCATGGCCTGTTCCGCTTCGCGGATATCCGAAAACACATAGCGCACATCAATCTGCTGGGCTGCGGCAGACATCTGCGTGAGTTCGCGCGACATGACCGTATGGTCAAGATCCACCACCGCCACAGGTACATCTGTAGCCGTCTGTTTCATGTAAGGCGTCGGGTAATAGAATGCGTAAAGCACGCCCGCCACCACCAGCAACAGCACCGCCGCAGGGTCGGTGTAAAAAAGCTTCCATTCGGCAAAAGCCACCTTGAAAAGTCGCTTAAAGAGGTCAATCATTTTTGCCTCCTTTATGCAATTTTCTTTTGGCAATTTCAGATGCGACCGCCTTGCGAATACTCAAATCCGAATAGACGGCGCCGGCAATATTTTTCAGTTTATCCTTCAGGTGCAACTTTTCGCGAGCTTCCCAATCCGCCTCTTTTTCTTCGGCGACTTTCCAACGCAAGAACAACAATTTTGAGGCGAGTAGGTGCCAGAACAACGCCATGAACAAAAGTACCACGATCGATTCCCAGGCATGCGCCTTGCCGACCGAGCCCAAGAGCATGGTAGACTGCACCTTTAAAACATGCGTGAGCGGAAGCAGGAAAGCAAAACCGCGCACCACCAAGGGCATCGCCATCACGGGGAATGTCTGACCCGCAAAGGCAAATGCGGGGCCGGCGATAACGCCCGCCACGCTCGAAGACATACGCATGTTGCCTGTAATGCCCACAAAGGCGGCCCCCGCTCCAGAGCAAGCGAGAAACATCGCCAGCTGCCCTGCAGACACCACCACGAATTCATCGAACGTCATCGGGGTAAGCGCACGGCGAGCATACGCATACACCGCCACCATCGAAATCCACTGGATTAAAACGAGCGGTAGCACCGTCGCGGCACCAAGCACCACGCGCGAGCCACCCGCAGCCTGCAAAAATTCGCGGACGCGGTGATCGCGGAACGGAAAACTGAACAGGTACACCGCCGCCAAAATTCCTGCCAAATGAAAAAGCGCCGTCACAAGCCCGAGCCCTAAAAAGCCCTGGTAGTTACCGCTATTATTGCTCACGGACTTAAGTTCTACATGAATTGGGTCATCCATCTGCTTGGTAAACAGGTCGGCGCCAATCGTCGAAATCACCGAGCGGATTTCCTTGACCGCAAACGTATTCGTAAGATAATTCTGGCCGCTGGAATACACCGGAATCACGGGCGTTTCAAGCCGGAGCGCGCGGCGTTCCATGTCGTACGGGAGCACGATAAACGCCTGCAAGTCACCGCGAATCACCGCATGTTCGCATTCGCTACGGTCGTGGCATTCCACCGCGACTTCGAGCACGGGGTCTGCACGCAATGCCATTTCGACTTTATCGGCCAGCTGCGAACGGTCCTGCTTTAAAAGGCCAATTGGCACATGCTGAATGATTTCGGCCGAAAAGAAATTCACCATAAAGACCGATGTCACCACCGGCAAAATCAGGAGCACCAGCCACAACACGATATTGTGACTGATATAGATTTTGCGAATCGCTCTAATGAAATCGATAAACAAGGCGCACGACCTTACTGAACCTGTTCCATCGGGAAAAGCACGCTCATGCCGGGGCGCAGGTTTTCAATCTTGGTTTTCGGGCGCAGGCGCACTTCGAAACTCTTGAGGTCAAAGCCGCCGCTTTCCTTGGAGCTGCGCCAGGTGGCGTAATCGCCTACAGACGCAATGTAGCTGACTTCCATTTCCACGTTCTTGTCGAGTGCCGGAATGAACATGCTGAAAGTCTTGCCCTTGGACACATTCTTGAGCAAGTCTTCGCGCAAGTGGAATACCGCCCAGGAATCGTCGAGGTCGGTAATGGCAACCACCGGCATGCCGGAGCCCACGACTTCGCCCTCTTCGACCAGTTTCACGGAGACTTCGCCTGCGATGGGGGCGCGGATTTTGGTTTCTTCGAGATAGGCGTCGACCTCGGCGTTGGCGCCCTTCGCCTGCATCACGAGTGCGTTTGCAGCAGCCTTGTCTTCGCTGCGGGCGCCGGCGAGCGCCTGTTCGTACTGGGCCTTGGCGGCGTCGGCAGCAGACTGCGACGCCTTCATCTGGGTCTCGGCTTCGTCGCGTTTCTGGAGCGGGAGCACGCCTTCGTTATAAAGCTTTTGCACACGGTCGTAAGTGTTCTTCGCGAGGTTCGCGGCATCTTGCGCCCGGTCGGCCATGGCCTTAAGAGCCGTAATGTCTTCGGAGCGGGCGCCGTTTTTAGCCTTGTTTGCCTGGGCGCGAGCAGCACCTAAAGCACCTTGGGCCTGCATCTTTTTCGCCTCGATTTCTGGGCTACTGATGATTGCCACAATGGCGTCCTTTTCGACCATGTCACCTTCGCGGAAGAACAGCTGTTCAACGCGTCCGGGAACCTTGCCCGCCACAAGTACTCGGCGAGCTTCCATCTGGCCTTGCAAATAGGCATCGCGCGGTTCAGTCGCGAACTTCTGCAAGGTAACGATACCAAGGCCAATCAGGGCAATCAACGCCAAGACGACCAAAGTTTTTCCAATCACTTTCATGACGTTCATTCTTTTTCTCCGTTTCTAAAATCAGTTTGCGGGTGTAGCAGGCGTTGCCGTTTCTGGCGCCTTGGCGCTATCTGCCGGTGCAGAATCTGCTGCTGTAGATTGCTTCACCCCTTCGGGGTTCGCAATGACGTTTGTTGAGGGGCTCGCGGCAGCGTTTGTAGAGTCGCTTGCAACGGTTTCTACAGCGGGCGGAACCGTTTCGACAGCAGCGGGAGCAGGTTCAGCGGGCTTCGATTCTTCAACCTTCGTCTCTTCCACAGGCTTTACGTTCTTGAGCATCTCGCCCGCATTCACCACTTCTCCACTTGCTTCCAAAAGTCCAAGCCAGGCGACCACCGCGTCGTAATGCGCCTTCAAGTCAGCCACCTGCAAGCGCGAAAGCGCAAGTTCTGCATCCACAACATCCAAGCCCGTGGCAAGGCCCGCTTCGTAAGCCAAAGTCTGGCTGCGGTGCGCTTCTTCGGCCAATTCGCGAGTCTTCTTCAGGCTTTCCAAGCGGCTCTTGGCATGCTCCATTTCACGCCAGCGTTTTTCAACCAGCAGGCCAATGTTATCCATGGTCTGCTCTTCCATGCTCGAAAGCGAACGGTCGAGAGCCTTCGCGTTGCTCACCTTGGAGCGAGTCTCGCCGCCCTTGAACAAGTCCCACTGCATCTTGGCACCCACCGCCCAATCGGGCTCCAAGAGCGTCAGGTCGCGGGTATAAAGTTCCTTATAGGCAAAGAGTGCGACCGTCGGGAAATAATCGGCGCGGGCAGCACTTACCGCATCTTGACTGCGCTTGCGCTCGGTGCGCAACTGACGCAGACCCGGGTGTCTATCCATCGCAAGCTGCTTGAATTCTTCCATGGCCAAGGTCTGCTCCGGAGCAAGCACCGGAGTGATTGCCGTAATGTTCGTGTCCGTATGCAACAGACTTGCAAGAGCCAAGCGAGCAAGAGTTTGGTCGCGGTAAGAATCTTCAAGCGCGTTTTCAGCCTCAGCTAAAGCCACTTCGGCGCGCAGGCGTTCCGCCTTGCTAATCTGGCCACCTTCTTCCAGTTTCTTGGAGCGGGCCAAGTGTTCTTCCAAGTTCTTCTTGGTGCTTTCGCGAAGCACCGTCAATTCTTCGGCCAGGCGAAGCGTAAAGTACTTGGTAGCCACATCCATGAGGATTGTGTTTTGCGCCATGTCAAAGGCCGCCTTCTTGGCATTCACGTTTTCTTTGGCGGCATCGTAGGCGGAATAAATCTTGAGGCCCGTAAAAATCGGCCAAATAGCAGTCAAGCGCGCATTAAAGAACACGTCGTCCTGCACCTTCATGCGGAAATCGGCATCGTCGATTTTCGCTTTTGCAGCATCAAGCTGTTGCTTGCTGTCAGCCGCATACTTGTCTGCCGTCTGTTGAGCGATTTCTTGTGCAGAACCACCTACCTTGTCCAAGGCAAAGGCATTCGCCTCGGCTTCGCTCAGACCTTGCGCCCTTGCACCGGCATATGCCTGCTCGTAACCGGCCTGGGCCTTGTTATAGGCATCGATATAAGCCTTGGAATACACCCCTGCAGGGCCAACCGTCGCAAGACCGTCTGCAAGTCCACTTAGCCCCTGTTGGATTTGACCCAAATCAATATAGATCGGGTCGTTTATCTTTGTCACGCTGGCCGTCAGCGAAAGCTGGGGCATAAAACGGGAACGGGCCTCGGACTGACCACTTTCGGCCATTTCGACCTTGGCCTTTTCGGCCTTAATCTGCGAATTGTTCGCCTTTGCCATCGCAATGGCGTCCGATAGCGAAATGGGTGCTGCAAAAACGGCAGCACTCGCAGCAATACCCAAAAACAAACTCTTTTTCATACCTTAAAAGATATATATTTTTTACAAAAAAAGCCACCCTTTAAAGGTGGCTTCTACGCTATAATAGCAATTATATAACTTTACTTACCGGGAGTGGGTTCCGCGGCAATCCAGGCGGACGCTTCGTAGCCCATGGTGCTAAAGTCCTTACGTTGCAAACTGTAGCCGTGACCGTCCGCACGCTTGTAGTCAATGCCATTGCCGCTCCACTTATCGCTATAGAGCGTTGCATCGGACCAGTCATAGTACCACTGGTCATTAAGCGGGTTCGAAGCATCTTTCTGATAGAAGTAGGGTTTCTTGACCGCAATCGTTTCACCGCGGTTAGAAAGTTTACCGCTATAGAAGCTAATTAACACGCCTTCGTCAATTGAGAAACGCTTGCGTAGTTTATCCGCACCCAAAGCAGTCTGCAAGGAATCAGGGAACAGCACTACAATGCCACCCGCCGGAATCACGTCAGTTGAGGCAAATTCAAAGTTAATACCTTCGACCTTCCAACCTCTATTTCCGTTTGAAAGCTTTTCAAACGGCGTAATGGCGGTTTCAGACAAATTCTTGAGTTCCAGGAATTCAGCGTCGTTCGGGTCTTCTTCGTTCGGATGGTAGTGAATTTCGCTAATGACCAAGCCACCAATATAAAGCTTGGAGTTTGCAGCCCCCGGAGTCGCTTCGACAAGCGCCCCCTGAGCCGTAGAGCCATCACTCAAGTCCACCACACCGCTCGAAAGTTTACTAGACGGCAAGAGCAAACTGGATTCATCACCTTCGGTGGCGCCATACAGGTAATAAGAACCACCGATATCGCTAACGATCAGTTCCTTGGCGGCACCTTCGCTATCAACAAAGTCTGTCGCGGCATTCAAGACAAGGTAACCCTTTGCAGGAACGGTGCCGGCCTTAATGGAGAGCTTTTCCTTACGGATCTTGGATTCAAAAATCCAGCCGCTCACATCGACATCGGCGCTGCCCGCATTGTAAAGTTCTACCCAGGCATCGGTACCCGTACCAGACGGCATAATTTCGTTCAAACGAATGTTCGAAGTCGTGAGCCATTCATCGTTGCCCACACCAGGATTACCGTTCATAATCTTGCTTGCGCCCCAGGAGGTTGCCTGGGCAGCGTTCCCGCCCTTGTACACGAGCGTACGGCCCTTGCCGTTAGCAAGAGACGGCCAAGGCGGTTCCATGCTGTAAGAGCAGCTCACGTCGCCTTCACCCGTCAGCTTCACGTCAATCACGTCGCCTTCGTTCGAAAGCTTGGCCACAGCACCAGTCTTCGGATCATTATCCCACGGACCATAGAGACGGCCCTTGAATTCGGGATAAGTCTGCATGAACAAATCCTTGTCGTTGGTCACGACAATGTATTCGCCCTTCTTGAGTTCTTCATTCGGGAACGTAAAGGAAAGAGCACCATCCAAACGCATACCCGAAGCCAACATGCTGCTAATATCCGGACCACTCTGGATTGTCACTTCGACCCATTCCAATGCGGAACCATCGTCAGCATTATACATGATTTCGGTAATCGCCATCTGGGTGTACGAAGAATCAACCACTTCAGTAGCCGAAGATTTGGGAACGTCACCGTTAACGCTGCTCGAAGAACCCGTCGCAGGAGTATCGCCCGCAGACGAAGTCGGGGCAGGATTCGTACCACCTTCCGAAGACGAAGAAACGGTCGGATCAGCAGGATCCGGTTCCGTAGACGAGTCACTGGAACAAGAGGTGGCAAGAACCATTGCGGTCACTGCCGAACCAGCCAAAAGAATCTTTTTGATATCCATAGAGGTATCCTCGCAAAAACTTTCTTCTATTTTAATAATTTTCGCCAGCGCCTACGGCAAGCTTCGTCCAGTACGGAGTCTTAAAGCGACGCGGATTTTCGTATACACGTTTCCATTCTGCGGCGGCGTTGCCGAATTTGGAGAAGGCAGCGTGTTTTAAGTTCAAGAACTTGATCAAGTCGAACATCCAGTACGGCACCTGGGAGCAGGGGCACTTGAGTTCGAGCACGGCATCGCATGCCGGCTGGAAAAATCTCGGAAGACCCGTCGAATGCATGTAATGCGGATCGACCGTATAATCAAAACCGTTTTCTTCGCGGAAACGCATGCCGGTATCGATCGTCACGCGGGAATATTCTTCGCGAAGTCCGAACCAGGCGCGGCGCTTGTACTGGGTCAAAAGGCGCGGGTGCGCATTGTAGAGTTCCGTCTTGTACAAGAAATCCTTGATGTACATGCGGTCCTTTTCGCCCTTGCACGGCCAATCTTCGGGTTTCATGTTCCAGACTTCGCCCGGGTTAATGCCCTTGATGGTTCCGCGGCTCTTGTAGCAAATGTTCTTGATCTTGCGCTTGCATTCAAAGTGGAACGTTCCGTCTTGAGCCGGGTGTTCACCATAGGTGCGAATGCGCATATTGAAGCGATCCAGCAACTGTTTCTTTTTCCAGCCGAGGAACGTCCAAGAAGGCGAATCCAAGTAGAGGTTCGTAATCCAGTAGAATCCGCCCGGCGTAATTTTAGAGTAATAGTCTTCTTCGCAGTACGGAGCAAGGAATGCGCCGATACGGTCCGCCCATTCCACGGGAATGTGGTACTTGAGTTCGAACCTTTCGAGAAGGCTAAATCCGCGGGCTTCGGCCATACTACTTGAGCCCCCCGACTAAATGGTTCTGCACGCCTTCCTTGGAAAGCTGGCCTGCATACTGCAACAGTTCAAGATAAAGGTCGTAAATGTCGGTTTCGAGCTTGGCTGCATTCAGTTCGCTTTCGACAGCGGATTCACGGGCGCGCAGCAACAGAAGCGGGTCAGATCCGGCGTCTTTCGCAAACTGCTCGAAGATGTTACCGGCCTTTACCTTGTCTGCGAAATCCTTCTGGACCTTCCATTGAGCAAGGAATCCGTTGATCTGTTCGACAAGGCGATTCACCTTCACGCTCACGTCGCGGAACTTTTCCATATAATCGCCTTCGGCTTCAAGGTCTGCCACCTGGTTACGCAGATCGTCATCCTTGTTGCTGTCAAAGAACGGAAGCTTAATGCCAATGTTTGCAAAGAACTTGTCACGAGTGCGACGATTGTCCTTGTCATCCACAAGTCTCTGGATAGAATACGTGTTGTCAAAGCGAGCGGTTTCTTCGTTATAGGCTTTATCCTTCCACTTGGTACAATCGTCTTCGCTGTAATATTCGCTATTCGTATTGCACAAATCGTCGTAGCCCATATCCTTGTACTTTTTCATCAAAGACGGAATCTTGAGCGAATAGCCGATACCGATATGCGAAATGTAGTCGCGGCGGCTAGCTACATCTTGCTTGGCGCGAGCTTTTTCGGAATCCATCTTGCCCTTGGCCATGGCAACTTGCGGGAACTTGTCGCTTACTTCGATGCCGTCTTTCAACTGAGCTTCGATATCTTCCATAGGCGGAAGCCAAGAGGAATCCAGTTCAATGCTATCGAATTCAGGAATCCACACGCGGAGTTTTCTTTCGGAATTCTGGAGCGAGTTGGAATCGTTGATGAGAGCCGCGCGAATCGAAGCTTCTTTTTCAAGAGCGGACATCAAGTCTTGCGGGTTGAAGTTGGGAGAACCCGACTTGAGGTGCAGCACTTCGATACGGTCAGCGTTGATCTGGTAGAGTTCCTGATTAAGCGCGTTGATACGCTTGCGCATCAGGTAATGAATTCCGCGTTCGTAGCGGTCGTACAAAAGAACGGCGCGGTCTTCAGCCAAATTCGCATTCGCATAGGCCATCTGAGCTTCGTAATGAGCACGGTCGGCAGAGCCTTCGCCAAAAGGCTTCGGCGTCATGCGAAGTTCAAAATCGTGCTGGGCAAAACTAAAACCATCAAGCTTGTAACGGAGTTCAAGTTTTTCCCACAACTTGGTATTGCGGGAGGTCGCAATGTTTGCACGCTTTTGAGAAGCCTGATAACGCACATCCTGGTCTGCAGACTGGATAAGCGTTTCCCAAGTCAAGGGAGCGGCAAGCAACGGTGCTGCAACAAACAGAGATACAAGAGCGGATTTTTTCATAAATCAAACTATTCGGAGATGGTCACCATTTCGCCCAGCAAGAACGAATTTTCAGCAGGGATTGTGATAATAACTTCGCGGCCGTGAATCGGCATTTCGGGCATTTTCCACATACGCATGGGGAATTCCACGATGCGGCTAGAAAGACCAACAACCTTACCCTTGATAGGCTTACCCGTTCCACTGAGGCTTTTCACCTTGACCGATTCACCAACATCCAAACGCTGGTACATTCTTTCGTGGATGTAGCCACGAACCAACGTCGGAGACTTGTGAGTGAGGGTGACGATCGGGGCGAAGCTAGATACTTTTTCGCCGTCATGAACATTCACGGAACCCACAACCCAGCTTTCCTTGGCAATCTGGGTCAACTCTTCTTGCTGCTTCTTGAGTTCTTCGAGTTCCTTCTGCAGGTTTTCGACTTCGCTCTTGCCAGCATCCTTCTGCAAACGGTTGCTGCTGCGCAGGAGCTTGATCTGTTCGTTGGCGTTGGCGTTAGCAACGGCAAGTTCGTTCTTCAAGCTCTTGATTTGCATAGCCATAGCGTCGTTACCGTCGCTGTTGGCGTTGGAACCCTTGAGGCTCTTGAGCTTTGCAGCAATTTCTTTGTTCTTCTTGTATTCGGTTTCAAGTCTGTTGATTTCGGACTTGAGCGTAAGGGTCTTCGTGGCAAGGTCGGCCTTGACTGCAGCGACCTTCTGGTCGATGTCGGCGGCAGAAAGGTTGCTACGGCCTTCGCTCGCATCGAGTTCGCGAGTCACTTCGGCAATACGGAGCGTGAGGTCCGGACGGTTGAGTTCCACGATGGTATCGCCTGCATTAATGGACTGACCAGGCATCACGTGCACCTTGACCACTTCGGTCGGGCTCGGCACGCTAATGGTTGTTTCTGCAGCTTCTGCAATACCCTGGAAGGTTGCAATCTTGCCCTGATACATGAACCCAAGAATAATGGCAATGATTACGCAAAGAACCCAGGCAATAGAAAGCTTGTGGCCATAGACATAAGCGACACCGGCATTAGACTTGTGCGTGTTCCAAAAATTTTCGAGCATATCGCTAAGCTTGTTCATACCGTCTCCCTTACATTTCCGTCGTGGCGTCCTGCATCATGAACTGTACGTCCGAGATGCCTTCGATTTTAGAGAGTTCGCTCAGGATTTCTGCAGCCGGATGAGTGGCACGCAGGCGAATCTGGTAAGCGACGTCAAGGCGAGCACCGCCGTCAACTTCACGCATCGTAATCAAGATGAACGTCTTGAGGCTAGACCTCATGATGTCTTCGATCTGACCACGGACCTTGGCTTCGTTGGGGAGCGCAAAACGGAGCATACCGTCAAAGAAATGCTTGGTACCAAGACCAGTACGGGAAAGGAGGAAAGCAACCGCGCTAAAGGCAATCGTGCCACCCACGGCAGCACCCCAGGCGTACACACCGCAACCGATACCGGCGCCAAGCGATGCGAACACAAACATAATGTCACGCGGATCCTTAAAAGACGTTCTAAAGCGAACCACGGAAAGAGCGCCCATCATGCCAAGACCGCGACCCACGTTATCACCGATAGCCTGCATCACAGTAGCAGCGACCACGGCACTAAGCACAATGGCCTGCACAAAGTTTCTCGAATACGACAAACCAAGGAAGGTTTTTTCGTAGGTCCAGGCAATCACCGAAGAAAGGATAAATGTGAGAATCAAGGTGTACGCCAACGTAATGAGAGTGGCGTTGGCGGTGCCGGATTGGACGGCTAATAGGTCGAGCATAAGGACTCCGTGGTTTACTTTTTATTTTTCAGCCAAAATTTACTTTAATCACTCGCAAAATAGCGAATTTCTGTGTAAAAATGGATGAACAAAAACCAAACGTTCCTAAAAAATGAGGCGATTCGGGACGAATTCACCCTATTTTACCACACCAGTTAGAATAATAGCAAAAAAGGGCAAAAATAACACCTAAAAAGATTTTTTCATTCTAAAACTTGTGTGCAAATAGCGTGCAAATCACAGTAATTTTTTTTTACGATTTTCAGTTGAATCGGCCTGCTCCGACACGACGCTTTCGACCCCTTTCAGACACCAAAGCTTCGATCAAGAACAAGAGGGCTGCAAGAGCCAGAAAAATCTGGTAGCGGTCCTGATAGTTTTCCATGCGGTCAGTAGCCTGATCCTTTTTTTCGAGGCTTGCAATTTCAGTCAGCACCTTCTGCAACTGGAATTCGCCCGGATTCGCATAGAAATAAAGCCCACCGGTAACGCTTGCGATTTCTTGCAGAGTTCCGTCTTCCAAACGGGTCGTCACAATGTTTCCTTGCATGTCTTTTTTGTAAGCGACTTCACCGTTTTTAGAATGCACCGGAATAGGCACACCTTCGCGAGAGCCGATACCGATCGTGTAAATGCGGATTCCCATTTCGGCCGCTTCCTTGGCGGCGTTTACGGCAGCGGCTTCAAGCTCTTCGCCATCGCTCATCAAAATCATCACGGAATATTGCCCCGCACTTCCGGAATTGCGGTACAAATCCATGCCCTTGCGGATTGCCTTTTCGAGGTTCGTGCCCGGCATGAGCCAGCCCGGAGTCAGTTCCCTGAGCATCATCTGTACGGTGCCGTAATCAAGAGTCAGAGGCACCATCACCTGGGCTTCGCCCGAGAACGCCACAAGCCCCACACGGTCACCCGAAAGCGATTCCAAGAACGCCGAAATTTCATGACGGCTGCGGGTCAAGCGATTCGGCTTGACGTCTTCGGCAAGCATCGAAAGCGAAATGTCCTGCAACAACACAAGATCAAGGCCGCGGCGTTCGATATGTTCCATTTTACGGCCCCACTGCGGGCGCGCAAGAGCCACAAACAAGAAGGCTATCGCAAACAACAAAATGGTCACCTTCGCAAGCCTACGCCAGGGCGACACCGAAGTCGAAAGCTTAGGCAACATCGAAAGCGAAACAAAGCGTGCGGCAAGCTTTTTGCGACGGTGGTATGCATACACAAAAAGAAGCGCAAACAACGGGAGCGTTAAAAGGCCCCACAAGAACATCGGTTCAGCAAATCGCATCTAAAGCCTCCATTACGGGATGCGCACAAAGCGCGTATTCGCAAGCAACAATTCAAGTAAAATCAAGAGTGCACCCGCCAATAGCCACGGGTAGAACTTTTCGGCATAGCGGGCGTATGCAACCGTTTCGATTTCGGTCTTTTCGAGTTCGTCGATTTCGGAATAGATCTTTTCGAGTTCTTCCTTGTTTTCGGCGCGGTAGAATCGGCCACCTGTCTTTTGGGCCACAGACTTTAACACGCCTTCGTCGATACCTTCTTCGGGCGTAATATCGCGTTCACCCCAAGAGATATCGCCAGTCCACGGATTTTGCTGAAAGGCAAGAATCTTGCCGTTTCTTTTGCCCACGCCAACGGTATAGACCTTGACTCCGAGAGATTGCGCGACGTCGGCAGCACGCATGGGCGGCACCACGCTGGCATTATCGCGGCCATCGGTCAAGAGTACCACCACCTTGGATTTCGCCTCGGACTTTTGCAAGCGCGCAAGGGAATTCATAAGGCCGTCTCCAATGGCCGTACGACTCCCCATAATGGAATCGCGGGCCAAGTCATCGGTCGCTTTCAGGATTTCAAGGAGGGATCCGTAATCGAGCGTCAGCGGGCACTGAGTAACGGAACGGGCTCCGAAAGCGGACAAACCGATTCGGTCGCTGTGGCGTTTCTGGATAAAGTCTGCAATCACTTGCTGGGCATAACCCAAGCGGCTATATTTCCAGTAGTCGCCGGATTTCAGGATGCGTTCTGCATTCATCACGCCGAGCTTCGCCTGCTCCATGCGGGTAAGCATATCGAGCGTACCCATAGAACCCGAAACATCGAGCGCGAGCATGATGTCAACGCCGTCGGTAGAGGTGTATTCCACTTCCATGGCGTTCTGCGGACGGGCAAGTGCAACCACAAAGCAAACGAGGGCGGCCAAGCGCAAAATCGGTACAATATGGCGGAATTTGACGCGACGGCTCGGAACCGCGCGTTTGGCAATCGAAAGGGCCGGGAATTTGATGGTACTCTTGCGGCGGTGTTCACGATAGATATACCAACCGACTAAAACAGGGACTAAAAGCAAAAGCCAGAAGGCTTCGGGATTCTGAAAATGTAACGCACCAATATCCATAAAATCTCCGAAAAATCGCAAAAATCAAATCATTTCGCAGAAGAATATACAAAAATGTGCGTCAAAAGGCTAGAAAACAATGTGTGATGAGGAATGTGCAATGTGAAATGAGGAATGATTAATAATTCATCGCACATTGCAAATTTCACATTAAACATTAAAATACGTCTTTCTGTGCAGTTACATGGGGCAAGAAGCGCTTCATGAGCGGTATGATGCCCAAATACAGCAGCATGGTCACCACAAAAACAAAGGCAAGCGCCACGGGCCTCGGCCAATGCACATGGTTTTCCTGCAAAATCTTAATGATACCCCACTGCACCCATCCATGAGTCACAAGCACCATGATGGAGTAACGTCCAAAATAAGACACCAGTGGAATCTTCTTAACGGCCTTCGAAAAGAACAGCACCGCAAGCGTTCCGATAATGCCGCACAGGTAAACACTCCAAATCGGGAACCAATAGCGGTTGCTCACGTAACTCACCGAATCAGGAGGGGCATTCCACGCAAGCGCAACAACCAGGCCAAAGCCCAAAAGCGCAAAGGGCATATTCCAGCGATCCATGCGATTGGGGGCAAGAATCTTGGTATAACGAAACGCCACATGCCCAGCGCAAAAATACGGAATAGCCGTCATCGAAGACGCCCAGAACAGAGGAAGCTTGATATTGTAGCGGCCCAAGAAAAAACCGATCAGGCCAAGCACAACCGAAAGCACCACTAAAGATACCGTCGCATACTGCGGGAAGTTTCTGGCTACAACTTTTTTAGCGGCCAAGTACAGCCCGTAAAACATCAGGTTCGTCCAGAATAGGCTCAGCAAAAACCAAATCGGGATATTCGGGAAGGACTGTTTCCACACAAAAGAAAACCATACAGCGGCACCGGGATTCGCACGCAAGTGAAAACAATACAGTATAAAGGGCAACAAGCACGACAGGGTCACAAAAAAGAAAGCAAACGGAATCAGCAACTTGTTGATTTTGCGCTTGCAGAAATCAAAAAATCCCGCATATTCCTTAAAGAAGAGCCCCGACAAAAAGAAGTACAATGGCATTCTGAACGAAGACACGGCCTCTTTTAGCGGGTATGTTTCAAGCCCCCACGTGCTCACCACATGATGCCACACCACCAGCATAATGCAAATGCCCTTGGCCAAATCGACAAAGGCGTAGCGCGGCTTGGAGGCGGTGTTCACAGTTTCCATAAATACTGTTATTCCTTTTCCAGGAAATCGAAAATGCGCTGTTTGTAATCGGGCCGTTCATCGAAGACTGCATGGCCGCAATCTTCGTACATGTAGAATTCGCAAGGAACGCCTTCGGCCTTCAGCTTTTCGGCCAATTTGACAGACGCTTCAGGCGTAGTCACAAGGTCTTTGCCGGCCCCCAGCACAAGCACCGGACACTTGATTTTGCCGAGGTCATCGTAAGTATCCACGTAATCGCAGGCGTCTGCAAAAACGGCAAAGCGGTCCAGTTCTTCGTCCGAGATTTCCTTGTACAAGGCAAGCAAAGCCCTGCGATAACGGGCTGTGAACTTTTCGCTAAAGCAATCGTCGATAAAGGCGTTTACAAGAGTCGATGTTTCGCGGGACCGCGCAAGGCGCGCCCAATTCTGGATTGTCGTAATCTGTCGCGGCTCCGCCTTCGATGTCGAGGACCCGAGCACGAGCTTGTTCACGACTTCGGGATTGCGGACCGCCATATACTGCGCAATCATGCCGCCCTGCGACACGCCGTAGATATCGGCCTTTTCAATGCCTAAAGCCTTGAGGGCCGCCACCTGGTCGTCGGCCATTTCGGGCAACGAATAACCGGGCTTGGCGTCTTTTTTGCGATCAAAAAAGTAGAGCGTGTACTTTTCCCTAAAAATCTTGTACGGTCCCTCTAACGAGGCAGCCGATTTCATGACGCTCTTGATCGAAAGCCCTGGGATTACAATCAGGGGTTTGGGGCCCGAACCAATACGGGCATATTCCATTTCAATGGTTCCCGCACGAACCGTATGTACAAGATTTTCGCTCATGCTAGAAATATAGTAAGTAGTAGGAAGTAAGACAAATGCGTAAGTCGAGTGTCGCGATCAAGCTTGCTTGGACATGACCGAGGCTAGCATTTGGTACTTGAGCGAAGCGAAAGTACAAGTAGACAGCAGGAAGTTAGAAGTTGACAGTGGGCTGTGACGGTTAAAAAAAATGCCGGAACTTTGTCCGGCATGTAATTATTGCTCAACTCCGAAATCCGAATTCTGAATTCCGAATCTGTTTTAGTTTCTGTGGAAGTCGTCTTCGACGCGGATGATATCGTCTTCGCCGGTGTATTCGCCCACCTGAACTTCAACGATAACCAGCGGGAGCTTGCCTTCGTTCTGCAGGCGGTGAACTTCACCCACTGGGATATAGGTGGATTCGTTCGGACGCACGTAGAAGACATTCTTGCCCACGGTCACCGTAGCGGTACCACTTACGACCACCCAGTGTTCCGAGCGGTGCAAGTGTTTCTGCAGGCTGAGACGCTTGCCCGGCTTCACCACGATACGCTTCATCTTGTAGCGTTCGGTAGATTCCAGTACGGAGTACGTACCCCACGGGCGGCTCACGGTCTGCGGCACGTTAATGAGGTCGGAACCGCGTTCCTTGAGTTCTTCCACCACCTTCTTGACCTTCTGGCTACTCGACAGCGGAGCGACGAGCAATGCGTCCGGGGTATCCACGATGAGCATTTTGTCCAGGTCGATAGTGGCAATGGTTCGTTGACAGCCCATCACAAGGGAATTCTTGGAATCCACGGCAATGTGGCGCGGGTTCACGTTGTTGCCGTTTGCGTCGTGCTGGTATTCGCCATAAAGGCTGTCGAAGCTGCCGAGGTCGCTCCAGCCGATATCGCTGGGAACCACCTTCACCTTATTAGACTTTTCCATGACGGCATAGTCGATGGAATTCGACGGGATAGCCATCATGTCGTCGCGGTCAATGCGGATGGGTTCACCGTCTTCGACTGTCGCATTGGCAAGGGCCTTTTTCGCAGCGGTGAGCATTTCCGGGGAATATTTGCCCAGTTCGGCGAGGAATGTCTTTGCCGTAAAGCAGAAGATACCGCTGTTCCAGTAGAAATTCCCTGCCAGCAGGTACTTTTCGGCAGTAGCGCGGTCGGGCTTTTCCACAAAGCGCTTTACGTCTTCTCCATCGGCTTCGATATAGCCGTAGCCTGTCTCGGGGCTGGTGGGCGTAATGCCGAACGTCACCAAGTTACCGGCCTTCGCCAGTTCTTCGGCGCGGAGAAGCACCTTCTTGTATTCGTCTTTCTTGCGGATCACGTGGTCAGACGGAGACACGAGAACGACCGTTTCGGGATTCATGGTAAGGCAGGCAAGGGCGATTGCCGGGGCGGTGTTACGGCCCACGGGTTCCAACAGGAACTTGCTACCCGTCATGCCTTCCGTTTCAAGTTGGTCCTTGGCCAAGAAGAACTGGTCGGCGTTAGAAACAATAAACTGCGATTCGCAAACAGCGGAGTTCGTGACCACGGTCTTGCGGAACAGGGACTGTCCGTCAAAAAGCGGGGCGAACTGCTTGGGCATCAGGGAACGGCTCACGGGCCAAAGGCGTGTGCCCGAACCACCACAAAGAATCAAGTTAATCATAGTCTATCGAACCTTATTTCTTGTTATCAGGAGTATAGTCATCCTTGACCACATGAACTTCATGAGCAGCCAAAGCGCCATAGTAAACCATGTTAACAGACGGGAAGATCAAGCTGACGAGACGGTTCCAAGTTGCGAGTTCGGAAGCGTCGACGTAGACGACATCGCGGGCATTCAACTGGAAGCGATCGGCCATAGCCAAGGCCATTGCGTTCTTTGCATTCAGCTGGAACACATCGATTTGCTTGTCAGAGGTATTACGGATAACGTAAATTCCGCGGGCGGTAGCGTTCAGAGCCTGCAGGCCACCGGCGGTAGCCAAGGCTTCGGCCAGAGTCAGTTTGCCGTTATAGATATTCACGATACCGGGTCTGCCGACTTCACCCATCACGTAGGCCTTCTGGTCTTTCTGGGTTTCAGAAAGCGACGGCACAAAGATCTGGTCATCGGGCTGCACCACAATGCGTTCAAGCGGCAGGTTGGCCTTGAAGGCATCGAGATAGTTAATGGTATAGACCTTGTCGCCGCGACGGAGCTGCATCACGGACGGGTCAGCTTCCTTGGAGAAACCGCCAACGCCGGCAATTGCATCGGGGAGAGTCATCGGATGTTCATCGAACGAAACATAGCCCGGCTTGGAAACGGCGCCAGACACGGACATCTTGCGGCTATGGTAGCCCGTCACGCGGACATCCACCTGCGGATCGTTCAAAATCTTGTCAGAAAGGCGCTTGGTAATTTCGGCGCGGAGTTCCTGGGCGGTAAGACCTGCAGCCTGGAGTTCACCGGCATAGGGGTAGAAAAGCTTACCATCGGTAGTCACCTTCTGGCCGGCCGGCTGGTACTGACCCATCGGGGAAGTCAGTTCCGGGTGTTCCCACACCACGACCTGAACCATGTCCAGAGGTCCAATGCGGTATTCCAGTTCCGGCAGGGAATCCACCATCAATTCCTTCAAGTCACCAAAATCACTAGCACTGGCACTGTCAGAGCCGGAGGCAGCCACAGCGGTGCCGAAATCGCCGGCGCCAATGTCGTGAATATGTACCATCATGCCATTGTATTCGGCAGAATCTCCTGGTACAGACATTTGCATCTGAGGTCCGAGAGCGCAACCACTCAAGAAGGCGGCGACAATAAGGCCAAGACCCAAACTCATTTTCTTCATAAATTAACCCTTTTGGCCAGCTTAAGCCTGGCCTTCGCTTTGTTTGATTTTTTCTACCCAGTACGGGGTCAGTTTAGAGATAAAATTCCACGCCAGCACGAAAGCGTTTTCGGGACGGCGGTACGGGTCGGGGACATCCACCCGCTGCGGTTCGCCGTAACGGAAAACCTTGCCTTCAAGCCACGGATAACGGTGCAACAAATCCATCTTGTGGCCGTTTTCCATCACCAGGATGAGATCGGCCCACTTCAAAATATCCAGATTAATCTGGCGAGCGCGGTGTGCGCTCATATCGATACCATGTTCAAGAGCAATTTTTTGGCTGAGCTCGTGCGCCGGATGGTCCACCAAGGCGCCAAGCCCAGCACTCATCACTTCAAAATCAGGCCCCAATTCTTTCTTTAGGCAATATTCACCCGTGGGGCTACGGCAAATATTACCGGTACATACAACGAGAATGTGTTTCATCATCTAAAAATTAAAAAAGTATTACAACCGGGACAAGAATAAAATAAAAAGAGCCGTCCAAAGACGACTCTTTAAGCACAAAATATCGTTTGCAGAGCGGGACTACAATTCGAAAGCGAATCCCAGATTCTTGAGCGCCGGATTCTTGGTATCCTTTTCAGAAAGCAGCGGCTCGAAACCATTGCCTACCGGCCACTTGATGCCGATTTCGGGATCATTCCACATCAGGCCACCTTCGTCCTTCGGATCGTAAAGGCGGGTGCACTTGTACACGAACGTCGCCGTTTCGCTAAGAACCACGAAACCGTGTGCAAAGCCTTCGGGAATGTAGAACTGCTTCTTGTTTTCGGCAGAAAGCACGACACCTTCCCACTTGCCGAACGTGGGGCTTCCCTTGCGCAGGTCCACCGCCACGTCAAAGACTTCGCCTTCGATCACGCGGACAAGTTTGCCCTGCGGATTCTTTTTCTGGAAGTGGAGCCCGCGAAGCACGCCCTTCTTGCTTCTGGATTCGTTATCTTGTACGAAAACCATGTTTAAGCCGGCAGCGTCGAATTCCGCCTTGTTGTAGGTTTCCATAAAGTAGCCGCGATGGTCGCCAAAGACCGTCGGCTCTACAATCGTCACGCCCTCGATAGAGGTTTTGATAAAGTTGAATTTGGACATATTTAGTTGGTAGTTGGCAGAACTTAGACCGCTTCGCTCTTAGACGAACAAATAAATCTAAGTTCTAAGTTCTAAATTCTAAGTTCTACTTTCCCTTGTACATACTTTCGTAATACTTTTCGTAGTCGCCGCTGGTGATGTTGTCGAGCCATTCCTGGTTGTCGAGGTACCAGCGCACCGTCTTCTCGATGCCTTCCTCAAACTGCAGGGACGGTTCCCAGCCGAGTTCCTTCTGGAGCTTGGTGGAATCGATCGCGTAGCGGGCGTCGTGGCCCAGGCGGTCTGTGACGTAAGTGATGAGGTTCATGTCCTCGCCTTCCGCGCGGCCGAGCAGCTTATCGACGGTCTTGATGACGACCTTGATGATGTCGATGTTCTTCCATTCGTTGAAGCCACCGATATTGTAAGTTTCGGCAATCTTCCCGTTGTGGAAAATCACGTCAATAGCGCGGGCGTGGTCTTCTACGAAGAGCCAGTCGCGAACGTTTTCGCCCTTGCCGTAAACCGGAAGCGGTTTCTTGTGGCGGATGTTGTTGATGAAGAGCGGAATCAACTTTTCGGGGAACTGGTACGGACCGTAGTTATTGCTGCAGTTCGTGACAATCGTCGGCATGCCGTAGGTGTCGTGGAACGCGCGGACAAAGTGGTCGGAACCGGCCTTCGAAGCGGAATACGGGCTGTGCGGCGTGTACTTCGTGGTTTCGTAGAAGAAGTCATCGCCATAGGCCAGGTGGTGTTCCGAACTGGACGCCGTAGTCGTGAACGGAGGCGTAATGCCTTCGGGGTGGTTCATCTTGAGGGCGCCATAAACTTCGTCGGTCGAAATATGATAGAAGCGCTTGCCTTCGTACTTTTCGGGCAAGGATTCCCAGTAGAGCTTGGCAGCCTGGAGAAGTGCGAGAGTCCCCATCACGTTTGTCTTGGCAAAAGTGAACGGATCCTTGATGGAGCGGTCCACGTGGCTTTCTGCAGCCAAATGAATGATGCCGTCGACATGCTCGTCTTGCATGAGCTTGTAGAAAGCGTCAAAGTCGCAAATGTCCATCTTCACGAACTTGTAGTTCGGCTTGTCTTCGACGTCCTTGAGGTTTGCAAGGTTGCCAGCGTATGTCAGCTTGTCAAGATTGATAATCTTGTATTCCGGGTACTTGTTCACGAAAAGGCGCACTACGTGGCTTCCGATAAAGCCTGCGCCGCCGGTGATAACGATGGATCTTTTCATATTTTTCTCCAATTACGGGGACAATATAGTAATACTAGACTTTCCAATCGCAGAAATTCTTGAGCATGGCAAGGCCCACGTCTCCGCTCTTTTCCTGGTGGAACTGGGTTGCAATCAAGTTGTCCTTGCCCACCATTCCCTGGAAGGTTTGCGAACCGTAAGTCGTTTCGGCGAAAGCGTATTCGGCGCTCACCACCGGATGGTACGAATGCACGTAATAGAAATCGCTTCCGCTCTTGATACCCTTCATAATCGGGTGTTCACGCGTAAAGTCCACCTGGTTCCAGCCCATGTGCGGAATCTTGAGGCCCGGTTCGTCCTTGAATCGCACTGCCTTGCCGGGAATAAGGCCCAAAGTCTTGACGCCGCCGTCTTCTTCGCTTTCTTCGAGAATAATCTGACAGCCAATGCATATACCGAGTACCGGATTTCCGGCCTTGACGACAGCCTTGATGGCCTCCCCGATACCCGTGCGGGTCAGAGTTTCCATGGCAGAGGCCGCGGCACCCACGCCCGGGAAAATCAGGCGGGTCGCCTTCGCAATTTCATCGGCATCGCGGCTCGATTTTGCGTCGGCACCAATGTGCGCAAGCGCATTCATCACCGAAGTCAGGTTGCCGGCATTGTAATCTACTACGATAATCGGATTCGCGGACATAAAACCTCTTTTTCGCACGCAAAGATAGAAATTACCTGTCGCGGCGAATGGTCGGGACGCTCGCCAGCAGTTTTTTCGTGTATTCATGTTGTGGATCAGTGAGCACAGAATCGGTCGCACCGCGCTCGACCACGTGCCCAAAGTACATGACCAAGACCTCGTCGCTCAGAGCGCGGACAACCTGCATGTCGTGACTGATAAACACAATCGAAAGCCCGAATTCGCCCCGCAAGTCGTCGAGCAAATGCAGAATCTGCGCCTGCACCGATACATCCAGAGCGCTGGTGACTTCGTCGCACAAAAGAATCTTGGGCTTGACCATCAGGCTGCGGGCAATGCAGAGGCGCTGCCGCTGGCCCCCCGAGAATTCGTGGGGGAACTTTTGGAGAGCCTCTTTCGGTAACGACACGCGCTCCAAAAGTTCTCTTGCACGCGCCTCGGCGTCAAGTACCTTCACTCCGCGTGCAACCAGCGGCGCCGTCAGAATTTCAGACACCGTCTGGCGCGGATTCAGGCTGCTGAACGGGTCCTGGAAAATCATCTGTACCAAGTCCGAGACCCGTTTTCCGGAAGCAGTCCGGCCCTTTACCACTTTTTCGCCAAAAAGCTTGAATTCGCCACTGTCCATGGGAACAAGCCCCACCAGCGACTTCACCAGAGTCGACTTTCCGCAGCCCGACTCCCCCACAATCGAAAGAATTTGCCCGGCCTGCACCGAAAACGACACGTTTTCGACCGCCGTAAAGTACTTCTGGACCTTGCCGAGCACTCCGCCGCGAATCGGGAACTTTACTGTAAGCCCCGAAACTTCCATTGCAGGAACATCTGCCATCCTTACGCTCCGGTTTCAGTCTCGCCGTCGAGCCCCGAAAGGGCTTCTTGCACGTTCTTTTCGGTCGCGAGCAAAATCTGGCGGCATTTGCGCAACAAATCCGTCGCTTCCTGTACCGCTCCGGCCAATTCGTCGATTTCCATCTCGGAGTTGTCTATTCGCTCCAGGATATTCTCCAAACGCTCCATTGCGGTTTTATATTCAAAGTTTTCGGTACTCATGTTTACGAATATAGTTATCTTTAACAAGGTGAGTTTATTGAGTAAGAACAATCAGTGTCTTTTGGCCATCAGCCTTGCACTTGCGGCTGGAGCCCTTTTTTCTGCATGCCTGGATGTTCCTCACGCTCCAAACGACACCCAAAAAATTTCGAAAGTGAGCGTCTTCGCAAGGCAATTCGACGAAGCAATCGAAGAGCCCATCAAAATCAACTCCAACGAGCAAGCCGAACTGATTGCCGAAGTCACCCCCAGCAAGTACAAGAATAGAATCAAGTACTACTGGTACAACGGCGACGAAATCCTGGACAGCGGCGCGACCTACACCATCAGCACCACTTACATGGCATCCAGTTTCTTGTCGCGTAATTTCATTCCCGACCGGCTTCTCATTAAAGACAACGAGGGCAACGCGCTCGAAACCACCTTCTCCGTAAACGTCAACAACCCGCCGCAGATTCTAGCCGAAACGATTCCGGCCAATGGCGATACGCTTTACGGCAACAGCCACACACCGTTCCTGTTTTCTTGGCAATCCTTTGACCGCGACGGCAGTAAAGGGCTAGAAAACGTCCTGGAAATTGATGGCGTCCAATACAAGGTGGGAGAACTGCAACAAGTCATGCAGTCCGGTTTTAGCGAAGGCCGCCACACCTTCCGCATTCTGGTCACAGATTCCTTGGGCGACAAGGATTCTACCGACAAGCAGGAATTTTTCGTCTTTGGCACCCCGGAGGCAAAATGAAGCGTCTTGCCGCCATGGGTTTACTGATTCTCTCGTTTGTCGCCTGTACCGACTCTGACGACTACCTGTTCAACGGGCAGCCCGTTCAGGACATAAAAGTATCCGCAACCATTTCCAAGTCTTTCGACGTCGATGCCGTAAAGGCAAAATCCGACACGGTCCAGCCGGGCGACTCGCTCATCTTCTTGACGACGGTTTACCCATCTAAGTCCATTCGCAACAAGCAGTACTACTGGACCATCGACGGCAATTCCTTTGCAAGCGAATACAGTTTCAAGAAAAGCATCGAAACGCCCGGCGAACACAAGGTAGCCTTCGTCTTTGTCGACTTTTTCGGCGACACCTTGAGCGACACGCTTTCTATAACCGTCGCCTCGCCCCCGTCCATAGACACAGAGCATTTCATTCCGGCAAACAAGACCCAGAACATCGCCGCCGACACCGCAGTCAATTTCGCCTGGAACCTTTACGACCCGGATTCCCTTTGGGATATCTATTCGCATTTTATCTTGATGGACAACGAGAAGAACGTCCTTGTAGACACTATTCTGAATCAGGCTTACTTTACGTATCTCAAGGGACTTTCGCCCTTGCAGAAATACACCTGGACCGTGACCGCCTACAACGAATTCGACCAAAAATCCAACGAAGTCCTTTTGTCGTCGTTCTACACCAACGGGCTTAACGGCGAAAACGCAATTTCTGGGACAATCACCACAAGCACCGAGTTCGGGACCTTCGAATTCAAGGTTAGCCTTCTCGATCAAGCCCATGACACGATCAAGACCCTGACTACCTCCAAGCTGCACGACGTCGATTTTGCCATCAAACCCTTATCGGAGGGCGACTACCGCATCGTCGTCTCGGTCAACCAGAAAAGCGACTTTACGGCACAATCCATTCCGTTCCACTTGGGCGCAAACCAGGTTCTGGAACTCGACACCATTGTCCTGAACGACGATATTCCGCCGCGAATTTCAACCTTCAGGAACCGCGACACAATCAACATTATCGACACGCTGCGATTCTTCATCGAAGACCTCGGCGGCGACATTCCGACATCGAAAATCCACATCTTCTACGAAAACGACTACCTCTACGATTTCAAGCTTTCTAACGACACGCTCTATGTCCCGTTTACCAAGGAAGCCGCGATGCAGAGCTGGTCTTACAAGCCGATAACAGTCGTCGTCTTTGACGCCAGCTACAACAGGAGTAAAAGGACATTCTACCTCCGCCCCAATGCGACATTCCCGGAGGTATTCAGTGAATAAGCTCTTGAACATTTGGCTTTTGGCCGCAGTCTTTGCGTTGGTCGCTTGCGGAGACGAGCACCTCGTCGACAAGGATTCCAACGTCCTCAGGCAATTCGCCTTTGCCGGCCCCGACGGATACAACACGGAAATTGCCAACCGTTTCGCCCCCCTGGAAGATGTTTTCGTGGAGCAGGGGCAAACGCTCCGGTTCTACGCCGGCTATTCCATAGGCGGGCTCATTTACACCGACGAAACATTGCAACCCTATTACAACGGGATCCTCTGGAAAATCGGCGAAAGCACCTTCAACCTGAATTCCTTCCGTTACACCTTCAATGAGCCCGGAGTCATGGACGGTTCACTCGAAACCACCGACACCTACGGCGACACCTTGCGTTCCACCTTCAAGATTTACGTGAACACGCCCAACTCCATTTCCCTGGATTTCCCGTACAATGGCTACAACCAGGCCGAACCTACCGACGACCAGTCCTTACCGCTCCGCTGGACGGTTTCGGGAATCGACCCGTGGGAAACTTCCCGCTGCGAAGTTTACCTGTCTTATGATCCGGATTCCGTTTGGATTTCTCCACTCGGAGCCATCGACTGCTATTCCGAAGGGACCTTGATGGGTTCTCTCGTCGAAGATTTCGACTCCGTCGCCCAGAAAGCTATTGACCTGAACGACAGTTCCTTCACGCTGTATTGGGGCACCAAGATGCTGGTTACCAGCGTAAGCGGACGCCAGTACCGCGACTCCACCGAGATTTTCCATTTCTCGACAAAGATTCTGAACGAGACTTCGACCATCAAGATTCCGCTGGTTTACGACCGCTACCGCGACAATTCCATTTTGCAGACGGTCGCCTACTTGATCGCCAACAACGGCGACACGCTCGAAACACTCACGGGCGACCGGATTTCGAACACGCTGGTCGCCAAGGTCAAGCCGCAGCTTGGGCTCAAGGTTCTAGTGAAAGAAACTTACCGCAGGGAATACGCGAGCGAAAGCCTTATCGTAGACGTGCCCGCCTACACCGTACTCACGACTGACACCATTGTACTCAAGGACAACGTCGCGCCGCAAATTTCCTCTTACCACGACACCATCGGCGCCGCCGAAGATGTCGAATTCCTGCTTTTTGACGACGGCTCCGGCATCAACGAATCTAGGCTTTCGGTCATTGTGGATTTCGACACGATTCAGCCCACCTATTCCAATCCGGTGCTGTCGTTCCACACCCGCTGTTTCGGCAGGTGCAAAATTGAATTCCTGGGCGAAGACAACGCCCGCAACAAGGTCTCCGATGTCCACTGGTACATCGAGAACATGTCCAGCTACCGCGTGATTACGGGACCGTTCCCGAACAGGGAGTACTAAATGAACAAGATACTCATGATACTCCTCTGTTCCTTGATGGGCTACGCCTTTGCAGAATCCAAGGTCCTGCATGTTTCGACCATTCCGAGCAACGCCGACATTTACATCGACGAAGTGAGCCCCGACCATTCCAGGGAGCCGGCTTACGTGTCGCCGGCATTCATCGACGTAAACGATTCGCTCGCCTCCGACGTTCTGATATCCTTGTTCAACCCGGGATTTACGGACACCACGATTCGAGTGAGACTTTCTGCCAAGGACACCTCGTTCATTATCGTTTCGCAGCAGCCGATTCTCGACGAAGGATTTCTGCAAGCCCAGCAGTCCGACATATCCAAGCGCAAGCGCAGAGTGCTAGGCAAGGACCTCATGAAGCTTTCGCTCGTTCCCTTTGCCTTGGGCCTTTTGTCTGGAGCCATTACCTATTACGAAATCAGCAAGGCCGACGACAGCAAAAAGGCTATCAAGAACTCTTCTATCGAATCAGACCGCAACCAAGACGCCCGCGACGAATTCAGGAGTTACCAGCGCAAGGCAAGGACCGCGAAGGGCTTTACCTACGCCTCGTTTATCACAGGTGTCTCATTACTTTCTATTGGATTCATTTTTTCATTCTAGGGCTTTATGAAAAAGATTCTACTGACATTTGCACTCTTTTGGGTGAGCGTCATTTGGGCCGAAGAAGGAATCCCAAGCCACGTAGAACTCGTGACCGGCGCCAAGCAGGACGCCCAATTCCTGGGTGTCAAGAACGACACCGTGAGCCTCGGCGGAACCATCCAGGGCAAGTTCACTGTCATCCGCATTCACAAGGACCGCTTCAAGAGCATTGTCGACGACCAAGGCAACGACCTCTTGAATCAGCCCCAGGCCGCCCCCGCGGAGGCAAGCGCCCCAGATTCCGCCGCACAGGAGCCCGCCATCCAGGATTCCACCATTCAAGATACGGTCGCCCTGGATTCAACCCTTCAAGATTCCACGCAAGCAGATTCTCTCACTGTCGAGCATTCTATCGAGACTCCGGTCGAAGGCCAGCATATCTTTGTTTCGTTCGAACGCCGCAATTCCGAATCGGCACTTGCCGAACAACTGGAGAACTTGATCATCCGCTTGCTCAAGGAATCCGGAACGCCAGCCATCTTTGTCAACCGCCAGGAATTCGACTTCTGCAATGACGCTGTCTGCATCAAGGATTTCTTGAAAAAGCACGGAGCGGCGTCAGCCTATATCGGACGGATTACCTCGGCGAGAACCCCGGACTCGGTCATGGTCCAGATGTCGCATTTCCAGTTTAGCGATTCAGCCAAGACCGACTACGTCGCCCAAACAAGCTTGTCTGCAATCAAGTCCCTGAGCGATGCCCTTTCTAAAGACAAGCTCCGCGGATTCGTGCTCCAGCTCCAAGGCGAAAAGGTCCCTATTCAAAACGTCCCCGTGCAGCATGCGGCAAACAACAAGAGCTACCTGCATGTCGAAACCAACCCCGAAGGTGCAAACATCATGACTCGCGGGAACGACGACATTTGCAAGAGCCCCTGCACATTCATTATTGACGATTCCAGCAAAACCGAAGTCTACGCCTACTGGAGTGTAGACCGCCAGATGTGGGGCGCAAAGGCCGCCATCAAGCCGATTCCGGGCGACACCGCAAAGATTTCGCTGAAGCTCAAGCGCGTAAAACCCGAGCTTCTGATTCACACCATTCCCGAAGGCGCATCGATCTTTGGCGGCACAACACCTGTAACCAAGAAAACGAAACCTATCGGTTCTACGCCGAACAAGTACTCCATTTACGAACCCGGACTTTCGACCTTCCAGATCCGCAAAATCGGCTACCGCGATACCGTACTGACCGTGTTCACCCCGCCCACCGAACTGACCAATGTCGAAATCAACCTCACACCGATTTCTGACAAGCAGGAACTCGTGGCGCAGCAGGAATGGCAGCATGAACGCAAGAAGGACTTTATCGGACGCACGCTGATGGGTTCGTCCGTTGCCCCGATCCTTTTGGGCACGCTCTTTATTTACCTTGCAAACATCGATTACGAAGATGCTGACAAGATAAAGCAGGAACTGGACCGCCCCGCCGCCGGTGGCGAAAACTTCCAGGCCAGGGCCGCCGAGAACAGGGATTTGGTCGACAAGGGCGACAAGAAAATGACTGTCGGAGGCGCCTTGCTAGGTACCGGAATCGTCCTATTGGGCGTCGGATTCGTTTTAACCTTCTAAAAAGAGCGAAAAATCATTAAAAAAAGCTTAATATTTATTTTTTCTGTCACTCAATCCCAAAGTAAAAATTAAATTTAGACTGATGCGTAAACTGTTACTTGCACTGACTTTATTAGCTGCGGCTTCTCAGGCCGCCGATTTTGAAAGAATCAACTGGCGTCACCAGCTGTACCTGCAGGGTGAACCTGCATTCCTGAACTTCAAGGCCGACAAAAACAAGACCTTGCTCGACGATGGTATCGACACCAAGCTTCTCACGATTCCGGCCTCGGTCGGTTTCCTGTGGTCGCCGCTGATTACTCCGTTTTGGAAAGCGGACATTCCGTTCACCCTTTGGCTCGGTGCCGAAGTCAATTCCATTCAGCTTGGAACGATTGAAGACAGCCCGAAGTACACCTTCAAGGACGAAGAAACCGGTAAAGTAAACAAGAAGAGCCCGCACAACGACGAAGAACTCTGGTTCCTCGCTTACGCTCCGTCCGTGCTTGCCGGTTTCACCTTTAACCTGGGTGGCGACTTCGACCTGCGCGTGCTCGGCGGCTTCGGCTTCCAGTTCTTCTCTTTCTACGACGACTATGCCGGCAACACCAAGTCCCATACCGAAATGCTCAAGACGGGCTTTGTGTCCAGCGCCTTGGAATACCGCATTGGCGAACTCTTCCAGGATGTCGACTTCAAGATCGGCATCAATGTCCGCAAGGAATTCCTCCCGTACGAAAATGTCAAGGCTCGCGACAAGGACAACAACCCGAGCCCCTCGCCGTACTCCGACCTCAAGTTCGACAAGATCGAATACAAGTGGCCCGTTCGCGTAGGCTTGGAAATTTCACTTGACTTCGGTCGTGAAAGCCGCCGTGACCGCCGTATGCGCTACAACCTGCATGACCGCGACGACGTGCTGCGCAAGTACAGCGAAGTCAAGGACACGCTTAGCGATTGGGACTGCATGGCCATTGAACGCGACTACCGCTTCTACCTCGACGAAAACGGTGAACTCCCCGACATGAGCGAAGCCTACACCCGTACGCAGTTCGCCGACGTGCTTGAAAGCTTCCTCGCCTTCTGCCACCCGGCAGACCTCGCCACCAAGGAAAAACTCTACTCCACGCTCGACAGCGGCAAGGTGCAGATCAAGGAATACCAGGCCAAGCAAGAAGATTCTCGTTTCGACCAGGTCATGGCAAGCAACGATCCCGAAATGCTCGAAATGTTCTTGCTGTACTACCCCGACTCTCCGCGTAGAGCCGAAGTCGAAGCCAAGCTCCGCTCTCTCAGCGAATACGACAAGTTCCGCGCCATCCAGGCCCAGAACACCTTCAAGGCTTACCTCACGTACCTGAACGACAATCCGAACGGTGCATTCCGCGACGAAGCCGAAGCCGGAATCTTTGAACTGGTGAAGGCCGGCAACCGTCTCAAGGACTACGAAATCTACCTGAAGCGTTTCCCGAACGGCAAGTACGTCGAAGAAGCCAAGGCAGCATTGCAGCAGGCCAAGAACGGTGGCGCCGCTCCGGCAGCCGAAGAACAGTCTATCATTGAATACCAGACTGGCGAAAGCTACAGCGAACCGGAACAGCCGGCCGAAGAACCGGACGCCGAAGAAGCTGTCGAAGAAGAACAGCCTGCCGTTCAGCACAACAACAGCGCAGCCGCAAGCAAGAGAGCCGCCAAGATGGAAGCCAAGAAGAAGGCTAGACAGAAGCAGCTCGAAGCCAAGAAGGCCCGCGCCGCCAAGAAGAAAAAGAGATAATCTCTTTTAACTGATTTTTAAAAGTCCAGACAGCGTCTGGACTTTTTTGTTTATCGACATTCCCCTCCTATGTCACCCCGGCCCCTTTCCCAAATTCTATATTTGCCCCTATGAATAAAAAACTCCTAGCCCTCGCAATTATTACTTTGTTTGCAACTGTGGTATTTGCCGCCCCCGACGCAGCCGCCGATTCTGTCGCGCAGGCGGCCCCAGCCGCCAAGTCCGCCGGACTCTACACGCAAATTATCGATTGGTACAACGCACACCTGAATTACTGGTCCATCGCGCTCCTGATGGCCATCGAAAGTTCTTTCATTCCGTTCCCGTCGGAACTGGTAGTGCCGCCGGCCGCCTACAAGGCCCTGCAGCCCGAGTCCGGCCTGAACATAGCCCTGATCGTAGTTGCCGCAAGCATCGGCGCACTCGTGGGCGCCTACATCAACTATTTCTTGGCCAAGTTCCTGGGCCGTCCGATTATCTACAAGTTTGCCGACAGCCGCCTGGGGCATTTTTTGCTGCTCGACACGCAGAAACTTGAAAAGGCCGAGAACTATTTCCGCGAACACGGCGCCATCTCTACCTTCGTGGGCCGCCTGATTACCGTGATCCGTCAGCTGATTTCGATTCCGGCCGGCATTGCCAACATGAAGCTGTTGCCCTTTACGGTTTACACCTTCTTGGGAGCCACCATCTGGAACTGCGTCTTGGCAGGTCTTGGCTACCTCGCCCACGGCCAGAAGGATATTATTGAGAAGTACAACTCCGAGCTTGCAATCGCGCTCCTTGCCTTTGGCGCCCTGTTCATCGGCTACATGGTCTGGAATGCTATCAAGAAGAAGTAGGAAGTTGGAAGTAGGAAGTTGGAAGTAGGAAGTTGGAAGTTGGAAGTAGGAAGTTGGAAGCAGGAAGTTGGAAGCAGGAAGTTGGCTATGGGCTGAGACAGGATCTAACCGGAAAGAAAAAGAGGCGTCCTTTTAGGACGTCTCTTTTTTCGTAGGCATAAAACGTAGGCAACAAAAAAGCTCCCCGAAGGGAGCTTTCTATTATTCAGTTTCTGTCAATTAGTAGCCGACCTGGCAATTAGCAGCAACATCAAGCGTCACAGTCATTGCAGTCTTGTTAATTGTTTTTGCAATGGGAATCTGCAACGTTGCCGAGTAATCAGGCTTTGATGATTGAGTGCCAATGGTAATCGTGATGGGCTGGTTGGCACCATCACATCTGAAGGTACAAGTTCCCTCCGTACCATTGTGCCATGTAGCCGGGAGATCAAATTCTACACTTGACTCACCTGCCGGAAGAGCAATCTTGGTATCTGGTTTTTCAAACGTGAACTCAGAACCCTTCGTCGTCTTCACGGTTGTACAAGACACTTCAATTGCGGTATTGTCGGCATTGCCAACCACGAGCTTCGGAGTATAGCCATTCTGAGCAGCATCAAAAGTCTTGGTAAAGATTGCGCCACCTTCAACACCATCCCATGTATAGGAGATAATGTCAGATGCAGAGGTACAACCTTCCACAGTCCAAGATACATCCGGCTGCGTCAAGTAGTCAACCTTTGCTTCCGGAGAGGTACACTTACAACCCGTAATCGGGTCGCCGTTCACCTGGAGCTTAGAGCACTGAATCGTTTCAGAAGCGCCATCACCCATGGTCACGGTCAAAGAAGCACCTACAGCACCGGATGCGCTATATGTAATGTCGCCAGTCGTAGCACCAGTACCCGTAGCCGGAGTACCGCCCTCGAAAGTCCAGGCAAACTGGGCCTTGGCGAAATCAGCGGGCCTGTAAGTCGGATTGTTCGTGTTTGCAGTGAACTTCCACTTGACCTTACCACTCTTGCTGATAGGCGTAGAGGCCGGAGCGCAAGAACCGAGACCGGTTACCGGGACAATGATTTCTCCACCAGCAGAGGACGTCGGCTCAGGGTTATCGATAATCTGCATGGAAGAAGAAGACGGCTTGGTCACGATGTTGAAATCGCCACGAGAAGAGGACGACATCGTGGGGTTCGTGATTGGGCCCTGATTTTCTTCGGAGGAAGAGGATTCGGGAACATCTACCGGTTCCGTACCTTCGAGGTAACCCTGATACTGGGTGTAG
This sequence comes from Fibrobacter sp. UWB1, assembly GCF_002210325.1. Classification (NCBI taxonomy): domain Bacteria; kingdom Pseudomonadati; phylum Fibrobacterota; class Fibrobacteria; order Fibrobacterales; family Fibrobacteraceae; genus Fibrobacter; species Fibrobacter sp. UWB1. The sequence continues at coordinate 54,951 of NZ_MWQL01000001.1, read as the reverse complement.
CAACCCATGTCTTCTTTACAAGTGTTCTTGGCGTTGTCCCTCAGGTTCTGAAGTTCCGGGCTAGCGGCGCCAGTCGCCGGATCCAAGGGATACTGCATCGAAATAACATTATCCATTTCGGTCATTTCATTGATGGTGCCTTCACCACAGGCCCAGAAGCCTGCACTGACCGCAGTCACCATAGAAATACCTACGAATAGTTTCTTATTCATAATAAAACCTCTTTGTCGGAAAAATACATTTTTAAAAATCAAAACGCTATAGGCGTGCTAAATTTCGTGCAGAAAAGCACATATTTTTTGCATACATTCGCCATGACCACTTGACAAACGTAAAGTCATGTTTACAAAGATTGCTTCGTCGCCTACGGCTCCTCGCAATGACGATAATTTATTCTATTCTTCGTCCACCGAAATCCTGCGCTGGCCCGTAATAAACTGGTGTACGTAAGGATTACTGGTGTTCTTGATTTCGTCAACTGTGCCCACTTCGATAATACGACCATTATACAGCATGGCAATTCGGTCGGCCACCTTGAAAGCACTCACCATGTCGTGAGTCACCACCACCGAGGTCACGCCAAGCTTGCTCTGCATATCGAGAATCAAGTCGTTGATCACGTCGCTGGTAATGGGGTCCAAACCCGTAGTGGGTTCGTCGTACAAAAGGATTTCCGGGTTCAAGGCGATGGCGCGGGCAAGGGCCACACGCTTGCGCATACCGCCCGAAAGTTCAGACGGCATCTTGGTTCTAAATTCCGGCACCAAGTTGATCATCTTGAGCTTTTCGGTCACCACGTCCTGGATTTCGGCTTCGCTCATTTCAGGGTGATGTTCGCGCAAGGCAAACGCAATATTTTCGCCCGTGTCCATGGAGTCAAAAAGGGCGCCCATCTGGAACAGCATACCCATCTTGCGGCGAATCGTGTGCGTGTCGAAGAACTTGGGCGTACTGATAGTCACGCCGTCCACAGTCACTTCGCCACCATCGGGTTGCAAAAGCCCAATCATGTGTTTTAGAATCACGGACTTTCCGCCACCGGACTTTCCGATAATCACCATCGTCTCGCCACGGCGAATATCCAGGTTCACGTCGCAAAGAACGTCCTGCGGACCAAAGGACTTCTTTAATCCCTTAAGACGGATAGCGATATCGTTCGGGTCTATTTTTACGTTTGGCATAGTGACACCTTAGAAGAATAGGATAGCGTCCAAAACAAAGTCTGCAATCAAAATCATGAGGCAGCTTGAAACCACCACGCTCATGGTCGCAATTCCGACACCGCGGGCACCCGGCTTGGCATTAATGCCATGGTAGTAACCCAGCAAGAAAATCAAGGTTCCAAAGACAAAGGACTTGAGCGTACCCGACCACAAATCCATGGGGTCAAACAAGTACTGCATACCAGTCACGTAAGTATAGGTGGTAATGTCGAGGCCGAGCACGCAAACAATCCAGCCACCGATAATACCCAGCGCATTCGAAATAACGGTAAGGCAAGGCACCATGGTAAAGAAGGCCACAAAGCGCGGCATCGCCAAATAGCGGTACGGGTCAAGGCCCAGCACCGTGTAGGCGGCCAGTTCCTCTTTTTCTTTCATGGAGCCCAGTTCTGCAGCGACGGCAGAACCCACGCGGCCCGAAAGCACAATCGCCGTCAGCAGGGGGCCAAGCTCGATCAGGATCATTTTACAGGCAGCCGTACCCACGAACTTGTCGGCCACCAGGTTATGGAATTCGAATTCTGCCTGCACCGTGGCCACCATGCCCGTAAAAATAGACGTCACGAACAAAAGCGGAAGCGACGACACGCCAATCGAAATCATCTGCTTTACGATGAGCACCGGATTCTTGTGAATAAAACGCAACTGCTTGAGCGTGTTCAAAAAAATGCAGACCACTTCGCCAATAGCCGAAATACCGGTTACGATAACCTCGCCAATCCAGAGAAATGGAGCTATCAGAATCTGCATCTAGAACCCCTTAGTAACTTCCGAAATCCGTCGGGCCCATGTCGCTTGCGTCGTCGTAGGCATAGGCTTCGCCACCGCCTTCGCCTTCGGGGGCGGCATCGTAGAACGTGGTGTATTCCGGAATGAAGGTCATGGGAATATCCTTGACCGAACCGTTACGGTGCTTGGCCACAATCAGTTCTGCGGTATGCTTGTCTTCTTCGCGGTGGGTCTGCACGAACTTGCGTTCCACGAACCACACCATGTCGGCATCCTGTTCGATAGAACCCGATTCTCGAAGGTCAGAAAGCTGCGGGCGTTCGCGGCCCTTTTCTTCGACTTTACGGCTGAGCTGTGCGAGCGCGATAACCGGAATCTGCATTTCCTTTGCAAGAATCTTGAGGCCGCGGGAAATGGCACCGATAGCGACGGCACGGTTTTCTTCTTTACCCGTCTTCATGAGCTGCAGGTAGTCGATAATCAAAAGATCGAGCTTGCCTTTGCGTTTGAGCTGGCGGGCCTTGCTCATGAGTTCCATGATGCCGAGGTCAGCGTTATCGTCCACATAGAGCGGTGCCTTTTGAATCGGCGTCACGGCGGCAATCAGTTTCTTCTTTTCGTCGCTGTTGAGGTAGCCGTTACGGAGCTTGCTCTGGTCGATTTGTGCCTGCGAGCAAAGCAGACGCTGGGCCAGCTGCACGCCATCCATTTCGAGGCTGAAGAAGGCCACATTCTGCTGGAAGTTGATGGCCGCATTCGCCGCAATCGTCAAAGCGAAAGACGTCTTACCTACACCCGGGCGTGCCGCGAGAATAATCAAGTCGGACTTTTGCAGGCCGTTGGTGAGTTCGTCAAGTTCGGTAATGCCCGTGCGAATGCCCGTAATGCCGTCCTTGCGGTTGTTCAGGCGTTCCAAAAGAGGCGTCACAAAATTCTGGATCGGCTTCAAGGAATCGCGAATCTGGTCGTCGGCAATGGCGAAGATATCGCGTTCGGCATCTTGCAAGACCTCGTCGGGCACCGCCGCCGGGTCCATGGCATTCTTGATAACCGCAGACGAAGATTTGATCAGCTTGCGGAGCGTCGCCTTCTTGCGCAAGAGCTCGATATGCCAGCTGGCGTTGGCCGAAGAGGCCACCGATTCCATCAGTTCGAACAGGTATTCGCGACCGCCCACCAGCGTAAGCTTGTTCATGGTCTCGAGCTCGGCTGCAAGCGTCACCAAGTCAATCGGCGTCACGTTGCGGTTGAGCGTACACAGGGCAGTCCAAATCAACTGATGCTTTTCCAGGTAGAAAAAGCTTTCGTCCTTGATAATCATGATGGCTTCGCCCATCACGTCAGGATCGCGCAAAATACTTCCAAGCAGGCAACGTTCAGCATCCAGGTCCATCGGGACCTGGCGGCCTTCGTAAGAATTCTGTTGATTTTCAAAATCAGGCATCGTCGCCATCCATCATAATCTTAAGTTCTTTCAATTTACGCCACAGGGTCGCACGGCTAATGCCCAAGCGCTTGCAGACTTCGGTGCGATTGCCGCCACACACGCTCAGGGCGCGCAGAATATGCCTGCGTTCCATTTCTTCGAGCGACAAGAGTTCGCCATCGTCTTCGGTTTCGGCGGCAGGTTTCTTTTCCGGTTTCGCGCTGCTTTCAAACGAGATTCCCGGCAAGTCGATCGGTTCGGCTTCAATCACCTGGGAGTCGGCATTGTGGTCGCCCTTGATGTGCGGAATCGCCATCGTCTGTTCGCGGGCGCAGGCCTGCACCTCTTCGGGCAAGTCTTCCAGGCGAATCACCCCGCCTTCGGCAAGTACGGTCGCATGCTCGATAATGTTTTCGAGTTCGCGAATGTTGCCCGGGTACGAATACTTAGTCAGCGCATACAGGGCCGCCGGTTCAAGGTCCACAATGTCCTTGCCCTGGGCGTCCTTGTTCTTCAAGATGAAATACTTGATCAGGTTCGGGAGCGCGGGCTTGCGTTCGCGGAGCGGGGGCAAAAGCAAATGGAATGTATTCAGGCGGTAGTAAAGGTCTTCGCGGAAGCGGCCTTCTTGCATGGCCTCTTGCAGGTCGCGGTTCGTTGCAGCAAGCACGCGCACGTCCAGGTACTGCGGCTGGGTATCGCCCACACGCCTGATTTCGTGGCTCTGTAAAAAACGTAAAAGCTTGACCTGGGTCGCCGCCGAGAGTTCGCCGACTTCGTCCAGAAAGAGCGTTCCGCCGTTTGCGGATTCGAACAGGCCCTTCTTGTCGGCGGTAGACCCCGTGTACGCACCCTTCTTACTTCCGAAGAGTTCGCTTTCGACCAGGTTTTCGGGAATGGCGCCACAGTTTACCGCCACAAACGGTTCGCCCGCACGTTTGCTGTAGCGGTGAATCACGTTAGCGAGGAATTCCTTGCCCGAGCCGGATTCGCCGGTAATGAGCACGGTGCTGTTGGTGGGAGCGACCTTGTAGACGGTCTTTAGAATCTTGCGCATTTCGGGGGTATTCCCCAAAAGGCCGTCCAGCACCTGGGATTCCATGAGCTGGTTGTTGGACTTGTTCAGTTGCTGGGCACGAACTTTTTGAGCCGTCGATTCAAGTTGAGATATCGAAATCGGCTTTTTGAGGAAGGTGTTTGCGCCGCGGGTAATTGCAGAGGCGGCCCCCTGCCAGTTGCGGTCATCGCACAACACAAAGATTTCGATTCCAGGGTGGCGTTCCTTTAAAAAGCTCACCATGTCCATGTTGTCTTGCATTAAGAAAGGAACTTCGATAAACGCAAGGTCTATCGAATTCTTCTTGACGATGGGCATGAGGTCACTTTCGCGGGTGCAGGTGAACAAGGTTGTCCCCGCAACCGACCAAGAGTGCTGGATATCGCCGACAAATTTCTGATCCAAATCCGCGATCAGGATATTCATCGCGACCTACTACGAATGGCTCTTGATGATTTCTTCGACCTTCGCGCGAAGGGCTTGCAAGTCCACAGGCTTGTTGAAGGTTGCCGCGGCATCAAAGTGCTGGGCAGTCATCAGATAGTCTTCGGCAGAGGTACGGCCACCACCGCTCACGGCGATAGTGCGGTCACTCATGTTCAAGCGGCGCAGGTCCAAAATCACTTCGTAACCATCGACATCCGGCATAATGATGTCGGTAATGATCACGTCATAGGTCTTATTCTGGTAAAGAGCCTTGGCTTCCTTACCGTTCTTAGCCGTTTCCACATTGTAGCCCTTGATTTCAAGAGCGGACTTGAGCATCAAATTAAACTGCTCGTCGTCATCAATAATCAGGATCGTAGGCACTAGCCCTCCTTCGTTTCAGTTTCCATAGGCCAATATAGATAAAATGTAGTTCCTTTGCCCAAAATTGTCTGCACCGTAAAGTAGGCATTTCCCTCTTTTAACAGCCTTAAGGCAGAAGATAGACCAAGTCCCAGGCCTTCGCCGGGGGCCTTTGTCGTGAAAAACGGTGCAAAGATACGTTCAAGCGTTCCCGAATCCATGCCCGTACCCGTATCGGAGATTTCGAACTTGGCATAACTGCCCGCAGGTACCGGCGGAGCGTAGGGCGTTACCAGCTGGGATTCGAGGGTTTCAGGATAAAGTTTGAAGGTCAGCGAACCGCCGCCCGTTTCTTTCATGGCGAACAGGGCGTTGTTGGCGAGGTTACTGATAATGCGATCGAGAGAGGCCACAATGCCACGGATCTTGAGGCTCTTGTCGAGTTCTTCGCTATGCACCTTCACGTTAGGCGGCAAGGTCAAAGAAATCTTGCGGACCACATCTTCGATAATCATGTAAGGCGAGAACACGATCGCAGGCGTTGCCGCGTTTGCATTGCCGCGAATGGCGTTCAGCAGTTCGTTGAGCGAATCCTTGCCGCGCTGGGCGGCCTTCTTCGCTTCCGAAATAAACGTGTACACCTGGGACTGCTTGTCTTCAATCACTTCCTGAGCAATTTCCAGGAAGCCGAGCTGCGAGCCCAAAATGTTGTTGTAGTCGTGCGCGAACGCGCCGCAAATGGTACCCAGTTCTTCGAGGCGGGAATGAATGAACTTCTGTTCGCGCAACATGTTCCGTTCGTATTCGAGCCTGCGCTGTTCGGTCATGTCGACCTTGAGGCAAAGCGTCTTGTAAGGAGCCTTGCCCGCCTGCAGAATCGGGATATACATGTTGTCGAAGGTCTGCACCAGTTCGCCCATACCCGTAAGGCGGTTCGCTTCGTCCTGCGAAATCTCGGCGCCGTCCTTGTCCTCGAACGAGGTGTACATCTTGACTTCGCCCTTTTCGCGGGCTTCCTTTTCGTAGACCGAAATATCTTCGTCGTTGTCGCGGGCACCTTCGCGCGAGCCGCGTTTTTCCAAGTCCAAGCGGTTCTGCTTCTGGTAAACGCCGAGTTCGCTCTTGTACCACACTCTAAACGGCAAGGCGTTAATCAGCGTGTTCAGCACGTTTTCCTTTTCGACCTTGATAGACGCTTCCTTGTTCAAGCGGTCCTGATAGCGCACCAGGTCATGCGTGTATTCCACGTACTGCTCGTTCAAGGTTTTCAGGTTCTGCTGCAGCAAAAGCGTCTTGGACTGGTCCATGAAAAATGCGACATTCACAATCGTCATCAACGTCTGACGGCACTTGAAGAAATAAATCTTCATCACATGGGTTTCGCCATTGATGTTCATGCGCACATCGCTATACACCGTCTCCCTGAAAAAGTCGAGGTTCGGCGGGAGCACGTTCTTGATGGACCTTCCACACAAACTAATAGAAGACTGGCCGAGCAACTTGGTTGCGCCGTGATTTACCGCCTTGATTTTTCCGGCTTCGTCATAATAGATGATACCGTCTTCGATCTTGTTGATCAGTTTCTGCAAGAACCAGTAGGCACCCATATCGCGGAACCTGGCCGAGGTATAGTATTGGCCGCAAAGAACCGCAATGAACAATGTAAGGAACTGGTGCCACACAAAGAACTGGAAACCGCCATTCCAGGCGCCATAGCCCTTGATCAGCGGAATCACGAAGTCGAACAGCACCGCCACCACAAGGCACACGCTCAGGCTACCCGCCATGTAGGCGCCGGTATGCAACACCGTCGGATCTAGCGAGCGTAGCGAACTGCGCATGAGCTGGTAAATAATCAGCAGGCATGCCGGCAAGAAGAACAGCAAATACACAACGGTGAACGTCTTGAATATCGGCATGTACGCAAACGGCAAGATTCCGAAAAAGTCAAATCCCGAAATGGTCTCGGGACTGACCACGAACAGGAACGTGAGGGCAATGACAATCATGATTCCCACAGAACCCGAAATCGTCTTGTACGGAGTGCGGTGGCTGAACAGCACCAGTTCGCCCATGTCGTAAAGGGCAACTCCCACGCGAACCCAGCAAAGCGCCTGCAAGCCAAAGATAAGCTGGCGACCTATGTAATAGTTCGACATTTCGGGCGTGATGGTACCGCTGAAAAAGAGAATCCCCAAAATACTGCACGCATTCCAGGCGATGTTCGAAATCACCATCATGCGCAAGGGTTTCGGCAAGCGACGTGCCGTCATCTTGTGTTCAAGCAGTACCGGGTAGTAAAACGATACAAGAAGGGCTAGTACCGAAAGCACCAAAAGGTATGAAGAATCGGAATACAGGCTCTCTGCCATTTTACTTTACCCGTTTAATACCAAATGTGGATGTTTTATCGTAAGAGTTCTTACCGCTGAATTTTTCTGCGTTCGTGGAATTTTCATTCGGGACGAACTGCGTTTCCATATCCAATTTATAAATATACGCGCCCGTGGCAACAGCCCTACCCTGTTCAGACTGCAATCCGACGGCCGTATTTGCCCATTCCACGTAGAACACGATCTTGCCGGACGAAGACAGGTACACGCCAGACGGCACGCTGTACCTGCCAGCCAAGCGGTTCACGTAGCTACCCAGGTTGGTATAAATCGGCATGTTGTACTTGACCCGCAAGGAATCCCAGGCGGGCTCTTCGTTGCCCGAAGAACCTCTCGGAACAGTCATTTCGATTTTCCAGACCGCCCCCTGCACGCTTGCGGAATCGATACCCGCTGCAACCACCTGACCGTTCTGGATCAAGTCGAGCTTGTGGGTAGCGGGGTTCAGCACGTACATGCGCATGTTGTCTTGCGACGGCACCTGCGAACGCAATTCGCCGCCCGAACGGGACACCACGTCTTGCATGGTCACCACGAACTTGACCTGCGGATTGCCGCTGCTCAAGATTGGAATCCACGGGGAATTGGTTGCCGGCATGTTGCCGTGCGCATCGCGCAGGGCACTGAATTCCTTTGGATGCAGGCGGACAAAGTCACCGTCGGTTACAGCGAGGCGGCTATCCTTGTCGTAAATGGCAGCCATGCTCGTCTTGGTGGCCGCAATGGTGAGCGTCTGCACCGAGCGCTTGTAAATGGCGGTGTCGACATCGGCAATCTTTTCGCGGTAATACACCAGCGAAGAATCCACGACAGCCACCGGTTCGCTCAGCACCATGTCGAGCATGTCGAATTTATCGGACTTGGACATGTCAATCGTCGCCGTCACGATCACGGGGCCGGCCAGGTCTTCGCCGAGCACGGAATTCGTCTCGTAAGAAGCGCCCTTGCCCAAGTGCTGGGCGACAAGGCCTGCGCCCGTAATATTCACGCCCTTCGAAGCGCCCTCGTAAGTACCGCTGGTAATGCCATAGGTAAAGGGCTTGGGCAAGTCAAGAACAGAAGTCATGCCGTCGGCAGCGTAAGTCGGAACCGTGCCCGCCACCCAAAGGGTTTCGGGAGCGGTACGGCCAAAGATTACCGAAATACTGTCCGGATAATGCTTCTGGTCAATGGCGCGGGCGTATTCAATGTAAACGCGTTCGGCAACGCCGTCTTCGTCGGCATCCGAAATAGAGGCATACGTCATGGGCACCGGAATCAGCTTCAAGGTAATCGGGAGCTTGGGCTGGCCGCAAGTGGCCGACACTTCGTTACCGCTCTTGTCCTTAATGGATGCATTCGACAGGAGCTGCGCGAACATGCCTTCGGTCACAATGGAATTACCGCTGGCGTCAAAACCGATTACAAATTCCCAAACGTTCATCGATTCGTTATAAATCTGCGTGAACTTGACCGTAGGCGCATTGACCGCTGTAGAACCGTTCGTCGCGAACAACTGTGTAGGCCAATCGGTGCCCGGGCTAGAAATCGGTTCGCTAAACTGCATGTAAACGCGGTCGCTCGTCGCGGTATCTAGGCGTTCCAACACCGAGACAGCCAACAACGTCGGCGCAATGCCGTCCTGGTAGAAGTCCGTATGGCTTTCGACCTTGCCGCCCACGTTAGAATACAGCGTAATGGAGCCGCTCGGGTTCGTGTTGATGGCGGTATCCTTGATGTTGGCCTTCACCACAATTTCCTTGCCGTTCTGGCTAATGACATCGGTCGTCTTGAGCGTGTCGCCGTTATAAACGAACTGCACCGAGTTGAACGACTGGTTTTCCTGGTATTCGTTCGAAATCGTAATCTTTATGGCATCCGGCTTGTTGTCGCAATCCATGTCGACCATCTTCGCGACATCGATAATCGGCCAAGGCGGCAGTTCCTCGATAATCAAGTCAGCCATTGCAGGCTCGTAATCGAACTGGGTCGAGTTACCGACCTTCGCGAACAAGGTCGTCACCATCACCTGTTCGGAGCTTACGTAGAACGTCGCTTCGCCATTCACCAACTGGATGCTCGTAATAGGAATCGTCGAAGTTGCAGAACTCCAGAAGAGAACGTTTCCGCTGGTAGTGCCCAAAGTGAGCGTAACGTTCACCGTATCCAAAAGCTGGGCCAAGGAATCGAGCAATTGCACACGGACTTCGACCATCTTGGGTGTACCGCCCGCAGACGTCTGATAAGTCTTGTAAGAATTCTTGTCGAAGCTGAGATAGCGTTTTTCGAGCGGAGTCGTAATGGTATCGATTTCTACGTTGCTACGCACCACCGCGCAAGCGCAGTCATACTGATTTTTACCCGTATAGCCAGGCTTACCCGCCACGTGATTGTGCCAACTCACCCATTCCATATAGTTATTGCCATAAGCAAGGGTCGTATCCTTAGCAAAGACATAGGAATCGGTTCGTATTCCGTTGTCGTATACAAAATTCTGCGGTCTACCGTTCATTTCCAGATCATCAAGAATTCCGGTGGGGGTTACCTTGCTATAGCCTTCATAACTTGTCTTGTAGTCTTCTTTTTCTACAGAATAGAACGGAGTCTTGAACGGTTTTTCGAATTCAAGCGTCACCGTACGGTGTACCTGCGGACCATTTTCTGGCGTATAATCCGGGCCATAACCAAAGATATGCTTGCCATGGTAATAGACCGTCACATAGGGGTCACGGGTAAAAGCAATAACCGTATCGCCCTTGTCGTTCACCTCAATGTCACTCGTTTCACTCAGCTTAAAATACGGCCCTTGCTTGAGATCGATTCCTTCAAATCTCTCAGGATCGTCATCGGCTGTATGCGGCCTAATCGACCACCCATTTTCAAAATCCTTAAATGTTCCCGATTCGAACTTAAGCTGGAAAATCATACGACCGGAAACGGTAAGTGTATCCTTGATCGTTATGGGGAAATAGTAGCTAGAGCCTTCCAATTGCGGGGTTCCATAGATAAGTCCACCCTGCTTAATCGAGGTCATCTGGCCATTGCCCTTCCAGTTCTGGCTCATGTTAGCCCATTCAATGACTTTGACATTAGGATTATCGCCCAAATAAAGTCTTACTTCGAAATCATGGAAATCCAAGGTATCGTTATTCGTCAGCGTCACCCAGAATTCATAGCAGTCCTGCCAATTGGAGCAATCTGCTTGATAGCTACTGGGTTTAATGAAAATGGCAAGATCCGCATAAGTCGCTTCGCTTTCGGTGGTAAAGCTGTAACCCGCGCCACCGTTGTTGTCAGTGCTCATGCCCGAAGACACCGTAAAGTAATAAGTGGTTCCCGCTTGGAGGTTTGTGAGTGTCACCTCGTGGAACAACACCGCCCCATCGCTAGAAGCCTGCGTTTCGTTCAACGCCGACATAGAGGTGCCATAATTCACCACACCATTAGAACGGATATCGGTCCACCAGTAAATCTTGGCGCTGCGGTTATCCACCTGGCAAATCGTCACGCCACTAATATTAGGCTTCACATTTGTCATGGTAAACTGGTACCACTGGCCATGGTTATCGTCCGTCGTCATGTTACGCTTGGTATCCATGCCTTCCAAGAAGAAGTAGTAGGTCTGGCCCATTTCAAGGCCTTCAAGCGTGACTTCGCCACCCTTGGTGGCCTTGGTCTGGCCCACCGACTTTGCGCCGGCCAAATCCGGAGTCGTATTGTAGAATACCGTTACCAAGGCAACTTCGTTGGCATCCCAGCTTACAATAGCAGACGTCTCGGTAATCGGGGTACCTTGAATGTTACTGAACAAGGGGCCTTCGGCATCGATCGGGAGTGTCTGCGCCAAGCTCTGCGCCGGGAACAGGAACTGCGCCGAGAAGTCAATGCAGGTTTCGGTTGCGGTATATTCATTCCAGTCATCAAGCAAAGTCATGTTCGGATCACGGCCACCCATCAAAGCACCAATTGGGCACCTGTATTCATAGGGTATGCCACCCGCATTATAGCCATCGGGGTTCGAAGCTCGGTTATGGGGGTGGTTTTCATTCTTGTCACCAGTACCCATCAAGAACGAAATATCCCAAGGGTTCGCGCCCAAGTTATAGTACATGTTATCAAGAGCGACTTTCAAATAACGTTCATCACCAGTCAATTCATACAGCAAGAATACCGCATTTGCAGAGCCCATGTTATAACGGTTAAAGCCCCAGTCAAAGCCGGGCCAAACAAGATTATAAGGGCGCGTTATATTAAGCCGAGCCGGAGTTTCACGAGGTTCTCCATCGATTGCAGGACCAACGGCAGCAACAGAATCTCCACTCGAATTGGTTTCAATCTGCTTACGCATTGAGGCCATAACTCGCTTAGACAAGGCATCTCTTTCTTCTTTGCTCAAATGAAATTTTGTTTCGTAATCAGGATCGTTCAAAATCAGTTTCTGAACAGTAAACAACACATAGGCGAAAATATTCTGGTAGTCCGTTGCCCAAGAGTTGTTGAAACCAGGCGGCGTGCCCATATAGCCACCTTCAAAAAACGCAAGATCGTATTTGGCAATATCGTAGTTGTCATTCAGTTCTTTGTTTTTATACAAGTCATAGCCATATATCGTATCACCTGTGGCCAGCCAGAGCGATGCGGCAGCGGCGGCGGCGTCGTCTTCGCAAAGGCCCTTACCGGAATAGTAGCCATCACCATTAAAAGTTTCACCATGCTTATACATGGTTGCTTTACCCATTCTAGCGCAACCAATATCATTATAAGGTTTAAACGTCGGCTTGACGATTTTAGCATAAATTGTTTTGGCCGCTTGCAACAAAGAGTCAGAATACACAGGATCATAAGGTTTGAAGCCCTCTGCCACGTTCGCCAAAGCAGCAGCGTAAATACCGGCCACATTCGTACCAATATCCTTAATCACAAAGCGGTCAGGACCACCCTGCTCACGCGGCTGTTTATCCTGACGCTCAGGCAAATCCCAATAGCGATGGTCTTCATCGCTCATACCCACCGTATGGTACATGTCACCCTTTGCAATCAGGCCGTCTTCAACCGATGCGTTATAAAGTTTTAAAATGTAGTCTGCACCGACTTTGGCTTCCCACAAAACATCCGGGTAACCGTCCGGTATGGTATCGCCGTAAGAATGACCAAAGCGGTCTTCGGCCTTGTCCTGATACGTGAGGTACACCATCGAAAGCACATAAGTGGCATAGCCCACTGTTTCGGCCACCTTAAAATGGTCACCGCAGTCATGCCAGCCACCCGTCAAGTCTCGTCCAATTTCAGAACCGTCTTTCAAGTGACACGGCGCATGAAAGTGGGAATTGGTATTACCGCAACGCTGAATACCAAAGAACATCAGCGATTTTTCAAGGAGAGCGTTGAATATGGCAGGGTGAATATGGAACGTGGCCGAAGTATCTTTACCCACCACCACAAAATATTCACCTGGCGTACTTGGAGAAAGTCCCGTAAAGTCTGCACGGTAAAGTTTTTCTGTCGTAGTACTGCTGTCTAGCTTACCATAATGGTAATAAGACGTAATGGAGTTGAACGCACCATTCACGTACATATTGGGCTTTACCACATTATTGCTAATCAAGCTCAACGAACCGCTCCAGGCTTCGGCACCGCTATTGGCGTCAATCACCTTGAACTTGGTATCCGAAGGGTCAGCCACGTAGGCATACTTGTAGTCCTGCGGCCTAAAGCCACTCTGGTTCACACGAATCGGTCTACGATGGTAGACATTTATCGAGTCCAGATATTTTCGGCTATGCACCTTGTCGGTACGGTCCAGATCAGGAAGCGCATCTGCCACGGCAAAGTCCACGGCAAAGAACATCAACAGTAATACAGCCTTTAACACTTTTTTCATAATCTTACTCTTCCTCCCAAAACATTAAAAAAAAGAGAATGCGCCTCCCCAGGCACATTCCCCCTACACTTTACTTTTTAGCCCTTCTGAAACCGAATGTTCTGGTAAACGTATCGGAGTCCTTCAGAGCTTCGGTGCGGTCACCATCGTCAGCCTTCGCCGGCAGGTAATCGCTCTTCGCCTCGGTATTGAACTTCGCAATGTAAGGCCCAGTACCGATCTTCTTGCCCGTCGAACTTACAGGGTAATCTTCGGGGGCGCACCATTCCAGGTACAAGGTCATGGTACTGGCCGCCGAAATGTATTCCTGCATGGCAGAAGACATGAACGAATACGTCGCCTTGTTCACGTAGTGGCCGAGGTTGCTGAAGATATCCATTTCGAGATTGACCTTGTAGTCGCGCTTGGCTTCGCCGAGTTCGGTCTTGTCGAGCACATCGGGCAAGGCAATTTCGATCATGAACGTCGGACCTGCATTGCGGTAACCCCTAATCGGAGCGCCAAACACGTCATGCAGCTTGCTGTCGCCTTCGGCAATCACAATCGTTTCTTCGTTCTTGTTAAGCGTCGTCAAGCGGAAGTTCACGTTCGGATCCAGCGGGATTCCACCGTAGTAAATGGAATCGGGACTCCTGGACTTGGTCACGCCATCGACCGCCGTAATGGTGAACTTGATGTTAGACACCGTACCGGTCACAGGCACCCAAGGTGTCGCATAGCCCGGATACTGGCCCGCCATATCCTTGAAGTAACTCGTCTCGATATCCGAAATCAGGCGCACGGAGTCGGCAATCCAAATGGCTTCGTCATACTTGTGCCTGTAACCCAGCTTTACCGTTGTCGAATTGGTCAGGTAGGTTACCGAGAGATTCGGGTTGCGGCTCGGGTTGAAGAACACACCCGCAGAACCGTCGCGGCTACGTTCCACCACATACGGGTGGCCGGCAACGGTATCGAGCGGTTCAGACAGAGTCAAGGTTACGTAGTCGCGAGAACCGTAAGAATCGTCGTCCACGTCAAAGCCCTGCCACACCGCCGTCATAATAATCGGCGGGCACTTGTCGACAACCGGATAGAACTTGTCGAAGAATCCGCCTTCGGGGCCAAGGCGCGGAGTCACGCGGCCGTAGGTGCCGTACGGGCCTGTGGTTGCGCCGCGGGCAAATCCATTCACGGTATTGAACTTAATCGTAATGACAGACACCGTATCTTTCTTGAGCACAGAATCAATCTTTACGACAGGCGTTGCGCCCGAAGAATCCACAGACGAAATCTTTTCCCAGCGTTCGCCGAATTCGAACGTATGTTCCCATTCCGGCTTCAGGTTCCTGATTTCGCCCTTCAAGCCCCATTCTACCACAAAGCTGTCGAGCATGTCCTTGTCGCGGAGCTTCTTGGCAAACTTCATGTAGAGCTCGTCGGCGTAGCCGTCGCCTTCGTTGTCGCGCATTTCGGCAAGCGTCACAGGCACCGGTCTCGGCGTTTCGACCACCTTGACCGTCTTACAGGCCAAAGACGGGTCAAGCAAGTTGTAGGCATTGTCGGCCACGGAATTCGGCTTCACGGTGACAGTCACGCCTTCCTTGATAAACTGGCCGTTCGTGTTTCCAGAAAGGGCATACATCCAGCTCTTGCCATCGTTACTGGTGGTAGCTCTGCCCACCACGCTAAAGACAGCACCCGTAGCGCCCACAACTTCCAAGGGCCATTCCGTTTCAGACGCCAAGATCACCGGTTCGGTAAAGGCGACCATCAAGGTATCTTCCGGATATTCGTGACCTTCGTTTTCGAGAATCGTCACGCTCAACAGCTGCGGCATAATGCCGTCGCCAATCGCCACCTTGGTCGCGTTGGTTGCACCTTCTGCCTTCAGGTAAACCGTCGCCTTTCCAGCAGGAGCCGCATTTTCGGCAATGCCAAGCGTTGCCGGCAGGTCAACCTGCACCTCGGACTTGTTGAGCGCCTTGGAGGCGTCAACCTTCAAGGTCACCGTGTCGGCCATGCCAGGCAGATACACGCGAACGCTATCGAAGCTGTAATCGCTAATGAGCGTGTTGCTGAACTCTACCAAGAGTTTGTCGGCCACGTTGTCGCAGTCGGTATCCTGGGCCAGCACCTTCGTGGGTTCGGGGTACCTGGCTTCGGCATAGAAACTCTGCTTCGAGACGTCTTCTTCGTCGTCCGGGTCCACATAAATCACCTGGATGGTGTCGCCCGCAAAGAACGAAATCTGGTTGCCGTTTCTGGCTTCCGGCGCAACAGAAGTTGCCGTAATGGCAAATGCGCTCTTGAAGCTACCCGGATTAGAGGCGTCTTCCACCATCTTCACCTTCAGGGTATCGTTCTTCTTGTTGTTCACAATCAAGACTTCGACCGGAGCAGAAGAACCGGCCTTGTCCTTGTCGTTCAGGTAAACATAGAAGCGAGTCTTGGACGGGTCGGCCGGCGATGTCACCGGGTTGCCCGATTCATCCTTGATAGTGAGCGAGGACTGCGTCATGTTACCGCGAGTGAACTGCACGTAATAGGTGCGGTTAATGAAAGCGCAACCGCCGTTTTCGGCACATTCTTCGCATTCCGGGTTCGCACCTGCGAAAATCGTCAAGTCAATCTTGTTGCTACCGATCTTCATCTTCACAGGAATATTCAAGGTCCAAAGGCCCGTCGAGTCAATAGCGCCGTTGCCACTCGTTACATTGTAGTGTGCAATGTCAACATTGTTTTCGGCATCGATCAAGAAGATTTCGTCACCATGTCTCTGGATATACGTCTTGATTTCCTGGCCGTTCGCCCAGATGCGGGTAATATAGCCCTGTTCCGAAACCTGGGCATAGCCCCTCACGTACACGGTACTGCTGGTTTGGTCAATCTGCACGTAGGAACCGTCAGACACATTGAACGGAGCATCGAAATGGACATCCATTTCGTAATGGGCACGCTTGGTGGTCATTTCCTGATGGGACGGGCTATAACCCCAAATAAATTCATTCTTACGGTAAACTGTAATGAACTGGTTGATAGGAATATCCGTATCGAAATCGCCATAGTCCTTGCTTTCGACCGGCATACCCACATAATCAGCACCATCCACTAGGAATTTATGCGGTGCCCAAGACCAGTCGCCAGTGCTTACATCCAACTTTTTCTTCTGGCGTTGGCGGAGCGTTTCACAATGCACCCCATCATTTGTAAGGCCATAAGAGAAATCGAAATCCAATCGGATTCTAGAAGCGGACTTCATTTCTGTAGGACCGAGAGGTACCGGGAAGTAGTAAGACTTCTTGCCCGTTGCCGGATCGTAGGTATCGGGCAGCGGTACCGGCTGGGCATCTCTCATAAGCATGCGGACCGTATTACCGACGTCATTTCCGTTCTTGTCGAGGAGCGGATGGTTAAAGCCGGATTCGTCGTAAGCCTGCAAAATGTCCGTATCCACAAGGAAGGCGCAATTTTCAACTTCTTCGGGCGTAGCCGTAAAGTACAAACGCAATTCAAGACTATCGAAAGGCCTTGATTCGTTATTGTAAATATTGAGATCCAAGGCATCGAGCCCGTTGTCCATATACTGGTAGGCACGGACGCTAAAGTCGTACCACATTACCGGCGTGGTGAACTTGAGCATATCACCCGTCTTATCGTTTACATTGGTGCGCTGACCGTTACTTTCGACCATGTAGTAGTAAGTCGTCTGTTCCTTAAGGCCACCGATTCTTACATAGTGGAACTTGGTCGGAATGCCGGATACATCGGCATTGCCTGCGCCACTGTTAAAAGCATAATCAGAGGGGTTCGTATGCGGAACCGTATCCCAGTAAATCTTGGATTCGTATTCACCGTTCGGGGTGTACCACATGATTTCGGCACTGTCGCCAAACAGGTTACATACGGTCACGTTCGTAATCTGGGCGCTTTCCACCGTATTGAGCGTGGTAAAGCTAAACGGGGTCTGCGTGGAATCAACCATGTACTTGGTGGTCTTGTTGTCCGGATTGTAAGCATTTGCGCCCACAACGTAGAAGTAGTACCCCGTTCCCGGCTGCAGATCACGCAAGATAATTTCATGACGCACTCCCGCCGCATCGCTATCAGGAACAGCTGTCTCGGTCATTGAAGTTTCGCTAGTGCCGTAGTAAATGGTCGAAGTTCCACGTTTTGAAAGTTTGACCACCACAATGGCTGAGTCCGCACTCACGTGGCGGATTTCCACGTTAACATCAGGAGCTACAGTTCTATCAGATTCCTGAGCAACCAACATCGTACTTCCAATGAGTATAGCAGAAGCATCAAGACAAGCTTCAGAAATTTTATAACCTTCCCAACTCGTTCCACTAGCACCTCCTTGGCCTAGGGGATCCCATGCTTGGTCTGCTCTAACGCCACCCAACAAAGCACCTACAGGCGGCCTGTACTTATAGGCTGCCCCCGGCATATTCTTACCTTCGGGGTTAGCGGCACGGTGGTGCGGGTGAGCATCGTTTTTGTCACCAATACCATAAATAAACGAAATATCCCAAGGGTTCATGCCTAGCATGTAGTTCAACTGGTTAATGCCCAACTGATACATTTCGTCAGACTTCCAGTTTTGAATACCATTTTGAGGAAGCGCCACGCCTTCCAAGTCCTTCGTCACATCAGCGTAAGTAAAAACGTCAATCGTGTTACCCAACTGGTAACGGTTGTAAATCCACTGTTGCTGGGTTTTCATTGTGTACCAGATGGGTTCGTATTTCACAGAACCATCCGAAGACCATCCACCACCCTTCGGCAAAACGATGGATTCTGTCGCGCCATCAGTGTAAGAAACCGCAGACACGTTGGTAGCCATAGTATAAGCCAAATCTTCTACATATTCCAAACGTCTATCGTTGCTAATGCCGTAAGAAGCTGCAGTCGCTTCATCTTTAAGGATCAATTTATAGAACGCATACAAGGCAAACGTGAAGGTACTCGCCCAGTCCGTATTGGCACCATCTTTAAAGAAACTGGCCTGTTTGAAGGTGAACCACCCACCACGGAAGAATCCATAAGGATTACCATAGGCAAAGTCTTGTTTGCCTTGACCTCCGCGCAATGCGGGGTTTTCAGCGATATCGTAAAGGTAGGTCGTATCCTTGGTGGCGTAGAGCAAAGCTACTGCACCAAGAGCCATATCGTCATGATAAATGGTAGAACCGTTATATGCCGGAGTGTTAAAAATAGGGGTCTTGTTGTGCGTATACCCTTCTGTTTTACCAGTAGCAATATTTTTACCAAATTCATACATCTTTTTAGCAACCATCAAGCAGCTATCGGCAAAGGGTTTATCGTATTCGGCATAATTCTTAGCCAAAATAGCGAGACCTGCAGCCGTTTCACCGGCAACGGTAGATCCAATTTCACCCAAGCGAACGTTTCTACTTAAAGGACCACCTCTGCGAAGAGCCGGATCACCCTTGCTCGAATCCAAAGGCAACTTGTCCTGGGTTTCCGGACGGCCCCACCAACCGTGGTCCGAACCAAAATCACCCACCGAAAGGGCCATATCATCAATCACGCCCTTGGCACGCACATAGGCTTTAAGGACCCAATCAGCAGCATGTTTTACTTCGCGTAACATGTCCGGAATACCGTCGGTATTCACCGTTTCACCTTGGTTAAAGGCATAAACGTCATCGTCGGCATCCGGATTTGTAGCTGTCATCACAGCGGCCACCGCCATGGCAAACATCTGCGTCTGGGATTCCTTCAGGTGGTCGCCGCAGTCATAGTAACCGCCGGCCAACGTTCCCGCCAGAGCCTGATTAACGCCCGAAATAGTTCGAAATTCACCACTACCCTGGCCGTCTGGACCAGTAGCAACAAGGCCAACAACTTCGCCCATGCCGTCCAAAGTATGGCTTGCTGGATGGAACCAGGATTCGCTATTACCGCTACGGTTGATCCCGTAGAACTTAAGAGCAGCATCGCGGACCATGGAATAAACTTCATCACTTACAATGAACGTACTAGAAAGTTCATTCCCGACTTTAATGCGAAGACGGGTCTTGGTGGGAACCCCTGGCGGAATATGTCCAATTTGAATGGTTCCCGAAGGACCTGTAATATTAACTTCGTAGCGCAGTTTATCGTTTGTTGCAGCATTGGTACCGGCCACGATACGCCAAGTAGAAGAAGTCGTCTTAGTGCTGGGCTGGAATGTACCCGTCACCTTCGGGTCCAAGGATTTACCATCGATATCCACCACTTCGAAAGTAGAAGCGTTACCCACATAGAAAAATTGCTTTTCAGGGTCCTTTTCCAAATAACCGGCCTGGTTCACACGAATCGGGGAGATATGCGTGTTCATGGCATCCAGGTAGGCCTGGTTCAAAGTATCGGGAATAAGGACATTCGGCATGTAAGAGGCCGGGGTGCGGTTCTTGGGCACCATGTTGTGCTTTATCGTAACCGTCGTGTCAAACTTGTCAAATACAGTGCTATCCCATGTAAGTGGGAAAATCGGACGGATCAAGTCGTAAGGAGTAGGTTGTTCCTGAGTTGCCGCCATGGCGGTCACGGCAGACATCGCGATAAGCATCGCAGACACAAGACACTTCGTTTTAGGCACAATAGCCTCCTTTGTATACAACCAAATGGCGGATGCGGTCAGCACCCGTAAGCAAACGCCCAAATACACATTTTAAAAATAGATTTATTAGTCAAAAAGCGGTTGCGTGAAAATCATAAAATGTTCGCTTTTTGCTCTCAAAAACGGCAATTTTCAATGATTTGGGACACGCAGTTTCGTATAAAAGATTTTAGTAAGAAATATATAGAACAAGGTTTAAAATTGTTTACAGGCGAGCGGTGGAAAAGGAGATGCCGGACCTAGTCCGGCATGACAAAAAAAAGCAGGCATGACATGCTGGCAACAAAAAAGGCCGGTGCCTGTGGGCATCGACCTTTAAAAATCTGTGGATTTTAAACCGCTAGATTAGTCCTTGCCGGTGAAGATAATCACGAGCACAGAAGCAACGAAGGCGGCAGACACGATCAGGAATTCCCACGGGTTTTCCATGATAGAGGTCTTGGCAGAACCGGCAGTGCTGTTTTCGAGAGCAGCCTGTTCTTCGGCCTTGGCCTTAGCTTCAGCTTCGGCAGCCTTCTTTTCTTCTTCGGCCTTGGCGAGAGCGGCGCTGTCGACCGGGGCTTCTTCAGCCTTGGCTTCGAGCACTTCGGCGCTATCGGCCTTGGCGGTGTCGGCGGCGGCTACGGCTTCGGCCGGAGCGGCAGCAGAGTCAGCCGGGGCAGCGGCTGCAGCAGAATCAGCAGCAGGAGCAGCAGCTTCGGCAGCCTTGGCGGTATCAGCCGGAGCAGCGGCAGCAGCCGGGGCAGCGGCAGGGGCCGGTTCAGCCTTGGCGGCTTCGGCCTTCGGAGCTTCAGCAGGCTTTGCTTCGGCCTTGGCTTCAGTCTTAGCGGCTTCAGCGGGCTTGGCAGCTTCGGCCTTGGCAGGAGCGGCAGCCGGAGCAGCGGCAGGTGCGGCTTCAGCCTTAGCAGCAGCGGGGGCTTCGGCGGCAGGAGCGGCCTTAGCAGCCGGGGCGGCGTCCTTCTTGGCAGCCGGAGCGGCGAAAACAACAGCAGAGGCAAGCATAGTTGCCAACATGAGAGTCTTGATCTTCATAGTATCCTCTTCAGTTTAAACTTTTACGCTGTAAAAAATAGTACATATTTCGGTCATCCGCCAACTTTTTTATAAAAAAAGTTCAAATTGTCGCCCATTTTGTACCTTTTATCGCCTTTTTGCGATTTTTCGCACACTGCCGCAGGCAAAAAAGCTCCATTCAGACCGCCTTTTTAGGACGGAGGGGGCAAGAAATTTTAAATTACACGCATAAAAAACAATGTGAAATGTGTGATGTGTAATTAGTCATTCCACATTACACACCTTTCACTAACCCTTGATTCTAACCTTAACCCCTAATTAACTATGGCATTCAAGTACGAAGCGACCGTGCAGCACGGTGAAGATACTACCGAATACGTAAACCTCGGCAAAGACGGCGTGACCGTCGCCGAATTCGAAGGCAAGAAGATTCTCAAGGTTTCCAAGGAAGCCTTGACCAAGATCGCCCAGGCAGCTTTCGAAGAAGTGGAATTCTGCCTGCGCCCGGCCCACACGGCCAAGGTCGCCAAGATTCTCCAAGATCCGGAAGCTTCGGATAACGACAAGTTTGTCGCCCTCACTATGCTCAAGAACGCCTGCGTTGCCGCCAAGGGCATCCTGCCGTTCTGCCAGGACACCGGTACTGCTATTTGCGTTGCCCACAAGGGCCAGCAGGTCTGGACTGGTTTTGACGATGCCGAAGCCATTTCGGAAGGCGTCTACAACGCCTACACCACCAAGAACCTTCGCTACAGCCAGATTGCACCGCTCACCATGTACGAAGAAAAGAACACGGGTTGCAACCTCCCGGCTCAGATCGACATCCACGCCGAAGAAGGCGCTGAAATGAAGTTCCTCTTTGTGGCCAAGGGCGGTGGCTCTGCCAACAAGACTTACTACTGGCCCATGACCAAGGCGCTCCTCAACCCCAAGTCCTTGGAAAAGTTCCTCGCCGAAAAGGTGAAGACTCTCGGTACAGCCGCATGCCCTCCATACCACCTCGCTATTGTGATTGGCGGTACCTCTGCCGAAATGAACACCCACATGGTGAAGCTCGCTAGCTGCGGCTACCTCGACGATATTCCGACCAGCGGTTCCGAAGGCGGCCGTATTTTCCGTGACCTCGAAATGGAAGAAAAGGTGCTCCACATTTGCCAGAAGACGGGCATTGGCGCCCAGTTCGGTGGCAAGTACCTGGTGCACGACGTCCGCGTGATTCGCGCTCCGCGTCATGCAGCAAGCTGCCCGGTTTCTATCGGCGTGAGCTGCTCTGCTGACCGTAACATCAAGGCCAAGATTGACGAAAACGGCCTCTGGCTCGAAAAGATGGAACACCATCCGGAAAACTACATCCCGGCTGGCAACGCCGTGAACCTCGCTCCGGCAGTGGAAATCGACCTTGACCGCCCGATGAAGGAAGTGCTTGCCGACCTCACCAAGTATCCGGTGAAGACGCGCCTGAGCCTCAAGGGCACGATGATTGTGGCTCGCGACATGGCCCACGCGAAGATTGCCGAAATCTTCGACAAGCAGGAACGCGGCGAAGAACTCACCGACGAAGAAAAGACTGTATTGAAGGTTGTTTCTGACCACCCGATTTACTACGCCGGCCCGGCCAAGACTCCGGCAGGCATGCCCACCGGTAGCTTCGGCCCGACGACGGCTAACCGCATGGACCCGTACGTGATGCGCTTCCAGAGCAAGGGTGCCTCGATGATCATGGTCGCGAAGGGCAACCGCAGCCAGGACGTCACCGACGCTTGCAAGAAGTACGGTGGATTCTTCCTCGGCTCTATCGGCGGTCCGGCAGCCATCCTCGCTGAACAGAACATCCTCAGCAACGACATCGTGGCCTTCCCGGAACTCGGCATGGAAGCCATCCGCAAGATCACCATCAAGGACTTCCCCGCCTTCATCCTTGTGGATGACAAGGGCAACAACTTCTTCGAAGGATTGATTTAAAAGATGTTGCCCTTGCGCCAAGCGGATGCGGCTCGTATTAACGAGCCGTAGAAGCGCGGAGTATTTGGCGTCGTAAGTTCTTTAATGCGATAGCCAAATACGGAGTCTCATTGGGGTAACAACTTCTTCGAAGGTCTCATTTAGTCAGATATCCACCCTTTCAATAGAAACGCCCCGCAAGCTAGAGCCTGCGGGGTGTTTTTGGGGTGTGTGGAGGTGTCTTATTTTGTCTTTACTGCTCGGACAATTTTATTGTTCGTTTTGATGACATAAATTCCGTTGGGAAGATTCATACGAACTTTATCCCATGCTCTATATATCGTCTTTTCATCTGCACGGAAAGTGATAACGCGATTTCCGAGAACGTCATATACGGTAGCCGTTTGTGGTGTTGAAGTGAAGTTGCTTTTGAATCTCGGCATTTGGGTGGTGGATTTTGCGATTGTAAATTCAATCCAGTCGAGATTGAAGTACGGCTTGTCAATCTTTATTTTTAGCACATGCGCACCTTCTGCAATTGCGGGCACGGAAACCACAACCGTTTCAAACGTCTTCCAGTCGCCGGTATTCGGGACCATCACGGTGACGACTTTTTTCTCGTCAACGAGTACGGAGAAGAATGTGCTATCGCTTGGGGAGGCGACGCGCGCCGTGAGCGTGAGCGAGTCGTTCTTGGACGCTTTTACCGTGTAACGTAACCAGTCATCGGCATAACCCCAGCCGTAAATGATGGCGCCTTCTGCGCTGTCGAGGCCTGCGTTGTCATCGCGGTAGAGGCTGTTTTCGTTCTCGATATCGCTGTCCAGGAATCCGCGGCCGTTGCCGCCTTTATCATAGTTCTCGACTTCGATTTTTCCGGGGATGGTAAGTGTATCTTTGAACGGTTCAATTTCGACTTTTTTGAAAATGTCAATTTTGCTTCCGTAACCGGCGGCAACGATGTTTGCCTGTACCAAATCGTCAACGGAATCGGGCGGGTTTCCGATGGTCATCACACCTTCGAAGAACGTTCCTGCACCGCCGTCGCTGCCGTCACCGCCATTGCCGAGCACGATGGCGCCTTGCAGCTTGCGTGGGCTGTAGCCTCTTTTGCGCGGTCCGTCCCACATGGTGTTGAGGGTTCCTTTTTGAGCGCTGCCGCCCTTGAGCTTGAACGTTCCGTCATTCGGTCCTTTGAGCATGGCGGTCACATAGTCTGCTTCAATAGAAAGTGCGTCTGGCCACGGTGTTGTATGGGTCTTGCCCCATTGCCAACCAGCATCGTTTCCCTTGAATACGCCGTCTTCCAAGTCGGCGGCAACCCACGGACCGTTTCCTTGTCCTGGACCGCCCCAGTCCTTGTCGCTTCCGAAGTAGATGCATTCCATGGTTCCAGGGCCGTCATCGTTACCGGTTGTTTCTGCATTTCCGTAGTTGAAACAGCACAAGTCGTTGTAATGTCTGCCGTCAACGACCATGTACATGGATTCTTCTTCGTCGCCGGTGGCTACACCTTTGGTATTGTTATTGCGGTAACCGGTGGCAGACCAGGCGTCGCGATAAAAGCCATAAGCCTTGCGCCCGTTAATGTAAATGGGAGCCTTGTCCGCAATCGCCTCTTTACCGCCTTCTTTAAGCCAGTATACCACGGGCGATTTTTTCAGGTCGTTCTTGTATTCCGACTGGTCGTAAATGATCGAGATGGTACACCTGGAACCTTTGCAGAATTCGTCTTGCACCGAGGAATTGACATACCCGCCCTTTTCTTCGAGCGGAATATCTTTAGTGGCTCCATCGGCTCGACGAACCTGGTACAGGTTGCCATTATACTCCCCGAAAAGCGCGCGCGTCAAACTATGCGCCGCCACGCACGGGGTGTTTGCCTTTGCGTAAATGTCACAGGGGCCTTCTTTGGCCAAGACCATGGTGGGCGCCACAAGCGCCAGCACTGTCAAAAATGAATTGTATTTCATCCCAACATCCCTCTTTTTTACCAACCAATATCAAATTACCTCTAAAACGGGCCAAAATCACGCCTTTGGAGATTCTTCTATTGCATTTTTGTCAAAAATGATTCGCTCTTTTTTTGCTTTTCGGCCCGAGAAAAGGTTATTTTATTGAATGGATCACTGTTTAGGGAACTGGCCTATGCTCAACATTGACGAAATAAGCGATTACAGGGACTTGCTCAAGAATTACTACACCCAGCGCAAGCTGGATATGCCGCTGTATTCCTATAAAATGATGGGCCAAAAGCTCGGGCTCGACACGAGTCAGGTTTTCCGCGTGCTGAACAAGGAACTGCACCTGCCGAACCGCAGCATTCCCTTGGCAAAAGACTTGCTCGACTTGAAGGGCCGCAAGGGCGAACTTTTCGAAATCCTCGTTGCCGCCTCCAAGACCAAGTCCCCCGCCAAAAAGGACAAGCTTTACAAGATGGCGCTCGCCTTGCAAGATGTGGACTTGCGCAAGCTGAGTGCAAGCGAATACCTGTTCCTAAGCAAGTGGTGGATTCCCGTGGTGCGCGCCCTGATTGAAATGAACGGCGGGCATGCCGAAGTTTCGCACCTGGTCAAACAGATATCGCCGACGGTTTCTGAAGACCAAGTCCGCGAAGCCATAACCGTTTTGAAGGATTTAAAGCTCATTACGCCGCTTGCCTCGGAACGCTACGCCGCAACAACTGCTAACTTTACATCGGCAGGGTCAGCCACAAAGACCGCCGCCATCCGCAGCTACCAGAATCAACTTTTGGCGCTCGCGCAGAACTCCCTGATTGCAGTGGAACCTGCCAAGCGCAACATTTCTTCGCTGCTGGTGGGAGTCGATGAGGACTGCTTTGCCGACTTGAACGAAATGACTCTGGAGTTCAGGCGCCAGGTACAACGCAGAGTGGCCGAGGTCAACAAGCCTAACCGCGCTATGCAGTTTGTATTTGCGCTTTACCCGGTGGCCGACATTTCTAACGATCCACGAACCAAGAAAGAGGGGTAAAACATGAAACGACTGTTTTTGCTACTCGCGTGTTTAGCGCCCCTGGCCTTTTGGGCTTGCTCCGACAAAGAAGTCGCGGGCATTAGTACCGTTGAAACCGAAAACGCCTTCTTGATTCAGATTGTCCGTGAAGATTCTAAACCGGCGGTGGGCGTTGTCGCCCGCATGCGCTCCGTGGACTTTGTTCAAAGCGTTTCTGAAAATAGCGGCAACGGGGATTCCGCGAAATCCGAATTCTTCGAGGAATTCAAAACCGATTCCTTGGGGCAAATCCGTATTGACAGCCTCGCTGTCGACGTCGCGACGATTGAAATTGTGGACGCCGGCGAAGGCCTGTTCACCAAGATTTCTGCCGAAGACATTCAAGAAGGCGATTCCGTACAGTACGCCCTCGAAAAAACGGGCAGCCTGCGCGGCAAGGTTTACTTGCCCGACAGCGTCGACTACGCCTGGGTGCAAGTGTACGGCACCGACCGTCTGGTTAAAACCGACAGCGAAGGCTTTTACGAAATGGATTCGCTGCCGCCGTACGAATACGACATGCGCGTGATCGTTGGCGACAGCATTATCGAACAGTCCGCGAAAATCGACGCCGGCGAGAATGTTTCTGCAAACGTGCACACCTTCGAGCCCGACTCGGTCAAGGTGCTGGATTTTGAATCGGCAAGCGCCCAATTCACAATCAAGGAACTCGGCATCAGCGAAACGGGCTACATGTCTTCTACCGACACAAGCGTCAAGACGACTCCCGAAGTCGAAATCATTCCCGAAACCCGCAAAGACCTCTCGGAATTCATTGTCGAAGCGGGCGCAGACCGCGAAGGGAACGCTATTTATTGGGAAACTTCGGCAGTAAAGCCTGGTTCCTGGTCGTTCTACGGAATCTGGATTTGCAAGGAAGAATCGCCCTGCGACTTGTCCGCGACCGATTCTATCGTTTACTACGCTCGCGGCACAGGCGTCATCTCGATTATCCTGGAAACCTTGGGCGAATCAAACACCGAAGGCAAGACACTCGCCTACGACACGCTCAAGACTAGCGACGAGTGGACGCGCCGAGTTATAAAGCCCGAAAACTTCAAGCCGCGCGACGACAAGTACGGGAACCTCGGCTGGGAAGTCATCAGCAAGTCGGTGACGACGATTTCGATCGCCGCCTACGACAGCACGGAATTCTGGATTGACGACGTCGTGTTCTACGGCGTCAAACCCAGCGACTTTTTACGCTAAAATGTCATCCCGGCCTCGCCCTCTGTCTTCCCGGCCTTGAGCCGGGACCTCCCTTTACGGCTTTCCCATGCGCTTGCAATTCAGATTGCAAGCGTTCTTTTTTTTGCTAAAAACAAGAGGAGGTCCCGCATCTACGTGCGGGAAGACAGCAGTAAGCAAGTGCTTGATTTTAAGTCGTAAGCCGGGATGACAAAGCAAAAGACAAGATTACGGCAGGCCGACGTGGCGCTGCTTTTGTTTCTTAGGCTTCGGTTCTTCCGGGCCTTTTTCCGATTCGGCCTTGGCAGCCTCAGCTAAAAGCATTTCGAGCGTAACGCGAGAGGCCTCCTGTTCGGCCTTCTTCTTGTTGCCGCCCTGTCCGCGACCGTACACGCGGCCGTCCACATGGACTTCGACCGTGAACAGCTTCTGGTGTTCCGGGCCCGATTCATCGACCACCACGTATTCCGGAACCGTGCGGAGCTTGCCCTGCAGGTATTCCAGGAGTTCGCTCTTGTGGTTGATGAAGTCTTCGGCAGAGATAATCTCTTGCACCCGCGGAAAGTGGAACTTGTTCAGAATCACGCGGACCTCGTCGAGGCCGCCATCCAAGTAGACCGCGCCAAGAACCGCTTCGTAGGCATCGGCCAGAATGCTTTCTTTGCCGCGGCCGCCGAGCTTTTCTTCGGCCTTGCCCACCTTCACGTATTCGCTCAGGCTCCATTCCTTGGAAGACTGCGCGCAGGCATGTCCCGAAACGATGGCGCTCTTGCGCTTGGAAAGTTCGCCCTCGGGGTCGTCGGGGTAAGTCTTGTAAAGGAATTCGGTGGTGAGCATGTTCAGCACCGAATCGCCCAAAAATTCCAGGCGTTCGTTGTTGCTCTCGTAGGGCATGTCCGTGCCCGTCAAGAACGAGCGGTGCACCAGCGCATGCGCCAACAGTTCGGGGTCCTTGAACCGGTACCCGAGCTTCGCCTCAAGCCCGCCATCGGACTTCTGGCGAAACCAGAGTTTTAGAACTTTGTGGAGAAGGTTTGTATCAGACATTAAATAGTAGGGAGTAGGAAGTTGGAAGTTAGAAGTAATTCAGAATTCGGATTTCGGAATTATGAATCACTTAGCTGATTGTAATTCAGAAGTCTGAAATCCGAACTCCGAACTAAATAAAGAAGGGGCAACCCGTTCCGGGCCACCCAGTCTAGTTTCTTATCGAGAGAGGCTAATAAATTAAGCCTTCTTCGCTTCGATGAAGGCGACCACGTCAGCAACCTTCTGGAACTTTTCGGCGTCAGAATCAAGGATTTCGACTTCGAATTCGTCTTCGAGGGCCATCACGAGTTCCACGCGGTCGAGAGAGTCGGCACCGAGGTCGTTACCGAATTCGGATTCCGGCTTCACATCTTCAGCCTTAACGCCGAGCTTGTCAACGATAACAGCGGTGACCTTCTTGAAAATTTCTTCGTTCATTGTAATCTCCATTTGGATTGATTGTTTGAGTTCAAATTTAGTAAAAAATGCCTAGGCGTTCAACCCACCATCGACGCCAAGAATCTGGCCGGTGATGTAGCAGGCGTCGTCGGACGCCAAAAATGCGACTGCATTGGCCACATCTTCGGGTTTTCCGATACGTCCGAGCGGAATCTGGGCAGCATACTTTTCCTTGGTAGCGTCGTCCATGGCGGCAGTCATGTCGGTGCCGATAAAGCCCGGGGCAATGGCGTTCACGGTAATACCGCGAGAAGCGAATTCCATGGCGTTAGAACGGGTCATACCGATAATGCCAGCCTTGGCAGCGGCATAGTTGGCCTGACCGGCCTGGCCGTGCAGGGCGTTGATGCTGGAAATGTTCACGATACGGCCGGTACGCTTGCCCATCATGGTGCGGGCCACAGCGCGGGTGCAAAGGAACACGGAACGCAGGTTCGTGGCGATCACGGCGTCGAAGTCTTCGTCCTTCATGCGCATCAGCAGGCCATCGCGGGTAATACCGGCGTTGTTCACCAGGATGTCGACCGTGCCCATGTCAGCAATGATCTGCTTGAACACGTTCTGCACCGTTTCGGAGTCGGCCACGTTGCAAGCATAGCTCTTGACCTGCACCCCAAGTTCGGCGGAAAGTTTGGCGGCCAAATCTTCCTTGACCGAGGTGGAAAGGATGGCGACGTCAGCGCCTTCGCTGGCGAGCTTGGTTGCAATGGCAAGACCGATACCGCGGGAAGCGCCGGTCACGATTGCCTTTTTACCAGTAAGTTTACCCATAGTAGTTACCTGTGGTTAGTAGTTAATAGCTTTGAGGTCGTGCTTCGCACTTTGAGGTATGAGGTCGGGGCTACGCCCCTTTGTGCTTTTTATAATCGCGCCTCCGGCGCCTTACTTTAGCTCAGAGCGAAGCGACCTCATCGCTCACTGCTCATTACCCCTTCAATGCCTGGAAAGCCTCGATGGTTTCGACCGGAGTAACCTTCACGTCGCGGCTAATCTTGCGCATCAGGCCCATGAGCACCTTGCCGGAACCCACTTCGACACCCTGCGTCACGCCCAGGGACATAGCCTTGTTCATGCAGTCGTTCCAACGGACCGGAGATACCAGTTGCTTCACCAAAAGTTCGGCAAGTTCGGCACCCTTCGTGACCGGTTCGGCAATCACGTTAGCAATCACGGGCTTTTTGACATCGTTAAACTTGGTCTTTGCAATGGCTTCGGCAAGGCCAGCCTGAGCAAACTGCATCAGCGGGCTGTGGAAGGCGCCAGACACGGCGAGCGGAATGGCCTTGATACCGGCGGCAGCGCAGTTTTCGACGAGCTTGTTCACGCCGGCGACCGCACCGGACACCACAATCTGGCCCGGGCAGTTGATGTTTGCCGGAACCACGGTACCGACATCCTTCACGGCTTCGCAGAGTTCGAGAATCTTGGCTTCGTCCTGACCCATGATAGCAGCCATGGCACCCGGATTCTTGGAACCGGCACTGGCCATGAGTTCGCCACGGGTACGCACCAGGCGCAGGCCTTCTTCAAAGCTGAAACCGCCGGCGGCGTAAATGGCAGAGTATTCACCGAGGGAGTGACCGGCCACGTAATCAAAGGCAAAGCCTTCGGACTTGAGCAGTTCCATCACCATGGCAGACACGGTAAACAGAGCCGGCTGGGTATTGTCGGTGCTCTTGAGCACGTCTTCCGGACCTTCGGCCATGAGCTTGGAAAGCGAGAAACCGAGAATTTCATCGGCCTGTTGCATGAGCTTCTTGGCCGGTTCAAAAGTAGAAGCGAGCGTCTGGCCCATGCCCACATACTGAGCACCCTGGCCGGGGAAAAGAAGAATCGTCTTAGACATTATATATATACCTCTGCGGCTAGACCGCATTTTTTGTTTCGCGCTACAATTTAGAAAATAAGGGCCGGTGTCATCGGACCGCCTGCCCCTGTATACAAGAAATTGTAAATGAAAGATTTTTGACGCTTTTTTGTAATAAACCAGGTTACCGGGTAATCTTCACCAGTTTGTGCTGGTGGAAGCTGCCGGCGGTGTAATTCACGATGTAGGCGCCGGCGGGGATTGTTTCCGTATTCCACTGCAAGGCGTGGCTGCCGGCGGTCTGGCGGCCCGGAGCATACAGCCTCTGGACTTTGCCCTTCACCGACACCAGCGTGATTTTCACGTTCTGCTCGGTGGGGAGCGTGTAGTTCACATCCAGAGTCATGCCGCGGTTCACGATTTCAAGGCCAGCGACACCGATTTCAGGTACATTGACAATGGCATCCTTTTTGGTCGTATCTTTCTTAGACGTGTCGGCAGCGGTAGCAGCCGAAGAAAGAAGCACGTTTGCCGCAAGGAAGGTGGCATTAACGTCTATGGCCGTTTCTATTGAACCATACTTATTCCAGTCAGAAAGCAGAGTATCGCTCATCGCCCCACCCAAGAGAGCGCCGACCGGCGGTCTGTTGCTATAACCCACAGGACGTTCCGCCATATTCTCCTTATCAAACCTATTCCAACCTTCCGGGTTTGCCGTACGGTTGTGGGCATGCGCATCGTTCTTGTCGCCCACACCCACCATAAAAGACATATCCCATTGGTTAGCACCCAGAATGTAATTCATCTTGTTTATGGCAAGCTGACGAATCTCATCAGATTTTGCAACTTCTGCATACGCAAGCATATTTAATATCAAACCAGATTCATAACGAACAGGGGCGTAATTAAAAAACGGCTTTACATACCATGGCGTAGCGTAATAAAAATTTTCAACTTGACGATGATCAACCGGTCCAAAATGTAGAGTCACAGAATTATCACCATCACTCCCAGCATCATTATACACATTTTTTGCAAGAGCATCCTTTAATCTGCTCGTATAGTCAATGCGTAAGGAATCCTGAATTCCATATTTAGCAGCTGTTTCCTTATCTGCCAAAAGCAACTTGTAAAAGGCGTACGACGTAATCGCATAGCGTTCATCGTAAGTTGAAGTCCAACCCGCCGAAGAAAAACCAGAAGGTCTACCAAGCCAGCCACCCGCAAAACCCGACTCATATTTATGATTTTGAGAATTGTCGGATATTTTTTTGTCTTCGGCAGCATCATTCAGGTAATCCATCTTCTTTGATTTTTCGTAAGTCGCATAATGAAGCGCAATGGCCGCCATCGCAAGAACATCAACATATTTCGATGGATTGCTGCAGGAATAAAAAGCTTGGTAACAAACTTCCTCTTCACCAAAGTGTTCCTTGGCATAGGCATACAGTTTTTCAGCCACTTTAAGGCAACTATCTGCGAAAGGTTTATCATACGTTGCATAACTCACGCTCAATAGGGCAAGGCCAGCCGCAACCTGAGCAGACATGCCTGGGCCAATGCCATGTATAACCGGTCTTGGAGGCACCGGGTCAATCGATTCCATACTATCCGCACGAGTCCAATAAATATGATCAGTTTCATCACCAATGTTTACGATCATATCCTTGATTTCGCCCTTGGCGTACTCATAAGAACGCAGGTAAAATTCTGCACCATGGCGCGCTTCGCGCAGCATGTCCGGAATGCCGTCCGTCTTTACGATTTCGTTGTGGTTGAAGGCGTAATGGTCTTCGTCGCGTTCCGGGTGAACTGTCGAAAGCACCGAAAGCATCATAAAGGCATAACCCATGGTCGGCGCCTCCTTCAAGAAATCGCCAGCATCATACCAACCGCCGGTAATGGTGTCGTGCACATGGCTCGGTCCGTGGAACCAGGACTCCGAATCGCCACTGCGCTGGACGCCAAAGAACTTGAGGTTCGCGTCGCGCACCATGGAATAGACCTTGTCGCTCACAATAAAGGTCGAAGAATATTGTTTGCCCACCTTGATGCGAAGGCGTTTGTCCGTGGGGAGGGCCGCCAACTCGGCAAGCTTGCCTACACACACCTTGGCTCCGGGAGTCGTCTTTTCCACCGTATAACGCTTAAGCAACGAATTAACAAAAGCATTCACCACTCTGATGACTTGGTCAGATGTGCCATTTGCCGTGAATTTGCCACCTTTAGCGACTTCTTCGCCATCCAAGTCCACAACGGAATAGGTAGCCTCTTCGCATTTATCCGAAACATAGTAGAACTGCTTTTCGGGATCATCCGTCAGGTAACCGGCCTGGTTCACGCGGATGTCACTGGGCTGCAAAATCAAGGCATCGAGGTAGGCCTGGTTCAAGGTGTCTGCGATGTAGGCGTTGGCCTTGAAATCTGCGGGCTTGGAGCCGGACTTTGGCGTACCGACAAAAGTATCTTCTTCGTTTACCTTGAAATTGGCAAAATCGTAGACCGTTCCGCCTTCTTCAACGGCGGCCGTACTCCATTCCATCGGGTAAACCGGACGAATCAGGTCGAACGGGGTGTCGGCGGCAAACGCGCCCACCGCTATAAACGGAATAATGGATGCTAAACGCATGTGTTTCTCCTCTCTTTTGTTCTCTGTAATACGTAATATAACAAAAGTCTGCTGAGGACTTGAGCAATTCTTGTCTTCCTGCACGCCGCCCGCTGTCTTCCCGGGCTCTGACCCGGGATCTCCTTTTACGGCTTTCCAGAGCACTTGTATTTCTTACTGCATGTGTTCTTTTTTCATGCTACAAGAGGAGATCCCGCATCTACGTGCGGGAAGACATTCTGTCTGCAAGCGATTGGGAGTGGGGTCGAGCAGCCCCATAAAAAAAACAGAGCCCGCGCGAGGCAGGCTCTGTTCAAAATTTTCGCACAAATTAGCGTTACTTTGCTTCGGAGGAATCGTCCTTGATTGCGAGCAGGCGTTCGTTCACATTCTTGGACACACCCTTTTCGGCGTACTTGGCAGCCACTTCGACAGCCTTTTCGATGGCGAGAGCATCGGAACGACCGTGAGCGATAATGCCCGTACCATTCAGGCCAAGGAGAAGAGCACCACCCGTCATGCGGTAGTCCCACATTTCGTCGAAGCGGCGGCCGTTCGGGGTATCGATAACACCGAACATCTTCTTGTGCAGTTCGTAGAAGCCTTCGAGCATCTTCAGAACCACGTTACCCGTAAAGCCAGAAGTCACGACTACGTCGGCGACACCTTCGATAAGGGTTTCGCCTTCGATGTTACCGATAAAGTTTACCGGAGCGGACTTCAGAAGCTGGTGAGCTTCCTGGAGCACGGCCGGGCCCTTGTGTTCTTCTTCGCCCATATTCAACAAACCAACCTTCGGGTTTTCGTAACCGAAGTAGGTTTCGGCGAAGGCGGAACCGGCAATGGCGAAATCCACCAGAGTAGCAGCGCGTTCATCGACGTTAGCACCGGCATCGACCAAGATGATCGGGCGGTCAGCAGTCGGAATCACGCAACCGATAGGCGGACGGCTGAATTTGTCTGTAGTACGGCCCAAGAGCATGAGGCAGCTAGCCATCATGGCGCCGGAGTTACCGGCACTCACGGAGGCATCTACCATGCCCTTCTTCTGCAAGGCAACGCAAGTCACCAAGCCAGAATGGGGCTTCGTCTTGAGAACCTGTACGGGGTGTTCGTCCATGGCCACAGGGTCCGGTGCATCGACCACGGAAATACCGTTGCCAGCATAGCCAAGCTTTTGGAGCTTAGCCTTGACCTCGGCCTCCGGTCCGCACAGAACCACGTGAAGGTTGGCATTCTTGTTGACGGCGTTAACCGCACCTTCAATCACTACGTCCGGGGCGAAATCGCCACCGAGAGCATCAAGAGCAACTTTAACCATGCACATCTCCTTGCAAATTCAATTGCAACGCCAAATTAGGCTTCGGCATCCTTCATGTTAATCACTTCGACACCATTGTAGTAGCCGCAAACCGGGCACACACGGTGCGGGCGCTTCACGGAACCGCAATGATCGCAGGTAGCCATAGCGGGCACTTCCATCTTCCAGTGGGTGCGGCGCTTGTCACGACGGGCGGTCGAGGTTTTTCTTTTAGGTACTGCCATTTTTAACTCCTATTTTCCATTTTGCTCTTAAGAGCCTTGAGTTTGTCCCAACGAGGGTCGGTTTGAGGCTCCTCGTCGGCGGGTTTGTTTGTTACAAAGATAAAATCTTCGTCAGGATTTTTCACGGGCGCTTGCGGTTCTTGTAGAATAACCAGCTGTCGGACGCACTCGGAAAGGTCCACGAAGTTCTGCCCCTGGGGAATTCGGTAGGCAAAGACGTCTACATCGTCTTCATCGAGTTCCTGTTGCGAAACCCCGGTGCGCGTTATTTCTGCCACGATTTCGGTCGAAAAGGGGCGGTCGAACGGTTCCAAGGTACGGGAGCAGGTCAGAGTTTGCACTCCGGAGATAGATCCGGTCACAAGACACTTGCTTTCGCCTTCGGGGCTTACCAGCACCTCGGCTACCAGATCGCCCTTGAGGTGCAGTTCGTCGAAGATTTCGGGGGCATCGGTACGGCACCAGACCACCCGGCGGTCTTCGGAATCAGTAAGTTTTTGTGCGATATCTAATCTCAAAGTAGCCCAAATTTAGTAAAAACAGGGATACAAGTCAATATTTGACGAGTATCCCGGTTAAAGTTTGCGTTTACTTTTTCTTCTTTTTGCCGGGGGGACCGGGCATGAACGGGCTGCTAGCAGCGGACTTTTCCTTAGTGCTGCCGAGGGTTTCTTGGCTTACGACCACGGAGTCGCCCACGGAAAGCCCTTTGAGAATTTGGATGTTCACGCCGTCGCTGATGCCGGTCTTGACGGGGCGAGGGGCGGCCTTGCCGTCGATGTTTACCCATACGAGGTTGCCGCTCGGCTTTTTGCCGTCGGGGCGTTTTTTGAAGGATTTGGGGAAACTGCCAGGAGGCGGGAAGTTACCCTTCTTGAAATCGCCTTTCGGGAAATTACCCTTGGTGAAATCGCCGGAGGTGGAGTCGCCGGATTCGCCGTGCGGTGGGCGCATGCCCTTGGGCGGTTCTGCCATCGGGGTACCGTCGGCGGGCGTAAACTTGAGGGCCTTCACCGGGATCGCGATGGCGTCGGTGATTTCTTGGGTCACGATGGTGCAGGTCGCCGTCATGCCCGGGAGCAATTTCTGGTCCGGGTTCTCGGCGGTAATCACCACGGTGTAAGTCACCACGTTGCTCGTGGTCGTCGGATTCAGGCGAACCTCTTGCACCGTTCCGTTAAATGTATCGTTCTGGAAGGCATCGACCGTAAAGGTTACCTTCTGGCCTTGCTTGACCTGACCGATATCGGCTTCGTCCACATCGGCCATCACCTTCATTTGGCTCAAGTCCTTTGCGATTACAAACAAAGTAGGAGTGCTCATGGAGGCGGCCACCGTCTGGCCGACTTCTACCGCACGCTTTAAAACCACGCCGTCGATGGGGCTCTTGATGGTCGCGTAGCTCAAGTTGAGGCGGGCCTGGTTGACTTCATTTTGGCTGCGTTCTACGGCGAGCTTTGCCGAATTCATGTTGTATTCGGCGGTTTCAAGTTCCACGGCGCTCGCGGAATTGCTCTCGGAAAGTTTCTTGACGCGGTTGTAGGTCGATTCCTTGAACTTGAAATCGTTTTCGGCCGACTTGTAGGCGATTTCGGCCTGCGTGAGCGTGGCCTTGAGCTTGGACTTGTCCAGTTCGGCAATGACCTGGCCCTTTTTGACTTTGGAATTGAAGTCTACGTTGATTTTTGCGATGTCACCCGACACCTGCGTACCCACTTCCACCTGGTCGACAGGTTCCAATGTACCGGTCGCCGAAATGGTGGTCGAAATCGTAGTCTGCGTAACCTTCACGCTCACGAGCGGACCTGCAGCATTTTCAGTCTTCGCGTCAAAGAAAAAGGTTTTCACCCCAAACCCGATACCCGCCAATACGGCAAGCACCACGATAAATTTTATGATGAATTTGAGCAATCGTTTCATACAACAGACCCAAAAATAAAAAGTATTACCGACGTTTTCGGGTATTTAGATGCGCACACACGACAAAAGGTTGCCTATTCGCAAGAGTTTATCCCCATTTTTTTATATTATGCAGCATTAATCGCTAACAACTGTCTACTTCCTACCGTCTACTTCCTACTACCTATGACTCGTATTGCAAAAAAAGATGACAGCGCAGAGGTCCGCCGCGTTACGTGGGTGGGGCTCGGCTGGAACGTGGTCTTGTCAGTAGGCAAGTTTTTTGCGGGTTATTTTGGCGGATCACAGGCACTTATCGCCGACGCCATTCACAGTGCATCTGATTTTATCACGGACATAGCGATTATCGTAGGGGCCCGCTTCTGGAATTCGCCACCCGACGCGAAACACCCGTATGGACACCGGCGATTCGAGACCTTGATTTCAGTCGGAATCGGGCTTGCAGTTTGCGCCGTGGGTCTCGGCCTCGGTTACAATGCCGTCGTGGCACTCAAGAACGGCGAGCAGTCGCACCCCGAATGGATTGCGGCGATTATGGCGGCGGTTTCGATTGTCGTGAAAGAGGCGCTTTTCCGCTACACGCGAGCGAAAGGTCGCGCCATACGCAGCGAGGCCGTCGAAGCAAACGCTTGGCACCATAGGAGCGACGCCTACAGTTCTATTCCTGTTTTGATCGCGGTCTTGTTCGGGATTCTTTGCCCCACACTCTGGTTTGCAGACTCCGTAGGCGCGATTATCGTTTCCGTTTTCATTTTGCATTCGGGCTTTGAAATTGCATGGCCGGGAATCCACCGCGTGGCCGACGAAGGCGCGAGCGCCGAGGTGGCCCAAAAGTTGCGCGAAGTCGCACTCGCCTGCCCGAACGTGATTAGCATTCACGGGTTCCGCACGCGTTACGTGGGCAGCGATTTGCACGTGGATTTGCATGTGGTCGTTCCCGCCGACATGACACTCTTGGCCGCCCACGACCTGGCCGAAGAAGTAGAGCGCCGTATTATCGAGGCGGGCGAAAATGTAGTCGATGCGCTTGTGCACATCGACCCGTACGATCCTAAGAAAGTGTAATCCATACTGTCTTCCCGGATATTGCACATGTCATGCCGGGCTTGACCCGGCATCTCCTCTAGTTGTTTGAAAAAACGCTTGCATTTTTACTGCAAGCGCTTTGGAAAGCCGTAAAGGGAGATCCCGCATCTACGTGCGGGAAGACAATTAGGAAGCATCCGGGAAGACAATCGGGGCTACTTCTTTAGCAGGAAGCCGGCGACGCTCTTTTCGCGGACGAAGGTTTTCTGCGCGGCCGCTTGTACGTCGGCGGCAGAGACCTTATTGAGTTCGTCCGCCCAGTTGAGGAAAATGCGGTAGTCGCCGTACATTTCGTACCAGGCAAGCATCGTGGCCACGTTTTCCATATCGGTCAGGCTACGAACCAGGCCGGCGTAGGCGTGGTTCTTCACCTTCTGGAAATCGCGTTCGCTCACCGTTTCGGTCTTAAGGCGTTCCAGTTCTTCCCACACGATTTTTTCGACCTTCGCGGGGTCGGCATCCGGGCGCAAGTTCACCGTCACACCGAATTCAGACACGTACTTGTTGGGCGAATTAGACGCCTTCACGCTCACGGCGAGCTTTTCTTCTTGAATCAAGCGCTTGTAGAGTCTGCCGGAACGGCCATTCAAAACGCCCTCGGCAATGTCCAGTGGGTACAGAATCTGGTCGCCCACGGCAGGCGTCGTGAACACGAGCGTATACAGGTTCGGGGCATCCGGGCGCTTTACGGTCAGGCGCTTTTCGCCGGCCTGCTCGGGGTCACGAATCGTCAGCGGCGGGAACGCCTCGCCTGTAGGAATCGGGCCAAAGTACTTCTTGACCATTTCCATGGTGGCGGTGGTATCGATGTCACCCGCCAGCACGAGAATCGCGTTGCGCGGCTTGTAATACTTGCGGTAATGTTCGTCGGCCATTTCGCGCGTCAAGTTCATGATGTCACTTGGCCAGCCGATTGTTGGCACGCGGTACGGGAACGCCTCGTAAATCATGGAATTCAGCGTTTCGTAGTAGCGGCCCGTAGGTTTATCATCGTAGCGCATGCGGCGTTCTTCGCGCACAACCATGCGTTCGGAATAGAATTCGCGGAGCACGGCGTTCTGCATGCGGTCGGCTTCCAGCCACATGAACAGTTCAATTTTATTCTTCGGGAGCGTCACGATGTAGGCGGTCATGAGGTCGCTGGTGAAAGCGTTCAAGCCCGTGCCGCCTGCGGCCTGGTAAGCGCTCCAGAGTTCGTCCTTCACAAAAATCTTGCGGTGTTCGTTCACCACGGAATCATGTTCGGCGGTGAGCTTTTTCACCTTCGCGGTATCGCCCGCCAAAATTGCCGGACGGATGAGAGCCTGCAGGCTATCTTGCACCGCCATGAACTTGGCGTCGGCAATGCTGTCGGTAATGCCCACCTTCTTGGTGCCCTTAAAGAGTTCATGTTCCAGAATGTGTGCCAGGCCTGACTTGCCCGGAACCTCGTGCACGGAACCCGTCACATAGAACAGGCGACAGCTCACCGTAGGAGCCTGCTTGTTCGGGTGCAAAAGCACCGTGAGCCCGTTCGGCAAGACTTCTTTGTGAACCACCAAGTTCACCTGTGCAAAAGGCTGCGTAAACAAGGCAGCGGCCAGCGCCACACCACACGAAATTTTATTGAGCCAATTCATTACGGCAGCTCCCCGCTATTTTTTTCTTTAGCGAACTTGACAATTTCTTCTGCGATTTCGTTTGCCTTCTGTGTATCTTCGTTGTAGATGGCATCGATTTTTTTGCAACCCAGTTCCAGAATGCGGCGGGCCAGCGCAGAATCCTTCTGATTGCGCAAGTCGCGAATGGCCAAGTCAATCAGCTTGATGTCGGCCTGCGCCGGGTAGCCCTTCATAAAGTCGTAGAACAACTTGATTTGTTCGTCGTATTGCGCATCGGTTTCAAGCGCAAGCAAAAACGGAATCACGCGCACGTTCAAAAGCTTGCCCAAGTCGCCCACGAAGGTATTCAACGTGAGCCCCTTCGGGAACAATTCC
This sequence comes from Fibrobacter sp. UWB1, assembly GCF_002210325.1. Lineage (NCBI taxonomy): Bacteria > Pseudomonadati > Fibrobacterota > Fibrobacteria > Fibrobacterales > Fibrobacteraceae > Fibrobacter > Fibrobacter sp. UWB1. The sequence continues at coordinate 15,279 of NZ_MWQL01000001.1, read as the reverse complement.
TCAGTATCGTTCTGCAGGTCTTCGGTATCCATGAATTCGCCCGATTCGATCTGCGTGAGCGCCTCGTTCAAAAAGTCCATCTCTTTTTTGCGGGCCTGTTCGCGGAACCTTGCCTGGTAATAAATCGGGAGCGTCGTGAGGCAAAAGTGAGCCTGCCCCGCGCCAATGAATTCTCCGATGTAATAAATGTCGGCGTCTTCGGCGAGAATGTCCTCTTCGCGGGTGAAGTTGCCGATCTTTGCCGGAATCGGGATGACTTCCATGCTCGAAAGTTCATGCAGGCGTTCGCGCATCTGCTCTACATCCATATCGGGCGGGAGTTCCACGCCATCGGCCTGCATCGATTCCAGCATGTCGTTCAGCTTGTCATCGACAGCACGGTCAATCGCCTTCTTGCTAGGTACGCGCGGCGAGAACATGCGGAAATCGCCTTCGAGCGCCAAGAGCCCGTTCTTGATCATGTCATCGAACGGTGTGCCGCTATCGCGTTCGTCGGGGTTCGGCAAAATCTTGGCGTAGGCAATCATACGCCCGCACAGGTTGTCGTCGTTTCCTTTTTTCTGCTCAATACCTAACATACTGGGAGCAATATAGTAAAAGTAGACAGTGTGGAGTGTGGGGTGTGGGGTGTGGGGTGTGAGGCGTGGGGTGTGGGGGGTGAGATGTGAGATGTGAGATGTGAAATTACTCATTACACATCACACATTATACATCGTCTTTTTCTGCAAACTATTTCACGCGGATGATTTGCTGGCGGAGTAGGGAGCCGTTGCCGCGCTGCAGCAAGTACATGCCCGGCGCCAGATTTTCGGTGCTTACGCTTGGCCCCACGGATTCGCGAATCAGTTGTCCCGTCAAGGTAAACAGGCGCACGCGAGTTGTCGGAGTGAGCGACTGGCTCGGCGTTGCAAGCCCGCGAATTGCAGTCGTCGCATCGGCCTTGAGCAGCTTGAGTTCCACCTGGTCCAGGTTCGGGCCATCGCTACCGCCTATGGTCGCAAACGTCATGTAGCCTGCGCCCTCGGCGAGTTTCGCCTTGAACGAAAGCGTTTCCCAGGTCGTCCAATTCGTGGTTGCCGCAAAGGACAGCGACTCGGCACTCTTGCAGCCGTCAATGCCGACGGTGCACACGCCCGGGGCCGCGGCCGCCAGGCTACGTGCATTGTCGCTACCGTTGGCGTAGCGCACCATAACTTCGTACTCGCCCGCGACTTCAGCGTATACGGGCACTTGAATCATGCTCAAGTCGCCGGCTGCAAAATTCACGAAGGCACTTCCGTTAAAGCCCGCATTGTTGCTTTCGGCTGCGGCGTTCGTAATGATACCGTCTTCCGCCTGGAACACGGTCGTTCCCTTGGCGGTAAAACTCGGAATGAGTTCGATATCGCCCGTCGCGACGATTTCAACCGCAGCCTTGCCCGCATCAATCTGGCTCGCGCTCTTGCCGCTCCAGCTTGCGAATTCCCAGCCCGCATTCGGGACTGCGGTAAAGGTCGCCGTCTTGCCCTCGGCCACCTTGTCGCCCGAAAGGTTTGTCGTCACCTTGCCGCCGATCGCATCGCCAAGCGTTACTTTGTAGTAAGTCACATTCGCGTCGACTGTTGCGACTTCGTTGGAGTACGCGCCGAGGCCACCCATGCTGTTTGCAGCACGCACTGTAATCTTGGAACCCGTGACAACACCCTCGAGCGAAAAACTCGGAGCGACTACATTCGCCTTGTACTTGCCGTTTACGAACACCACCCAGCAGCGGGCATTATTGTCGTCGGCCCATACGATTTCGGCGCCTTCCTGCGTGATTTTCGGGGCGGAAACCTGCGCCGTCAACTTGGTCGGATCCCAGTTGTCGCTACCCTTGAGTACGTTCTGGAGCGTGTACTTGGCAGCATCGCTTGCGTTCCACACCGTCTTGAGCGTAGTCGCCGTCGAACCGTCCTTGCCGCCGTTGAAATAGGTCTTGCGCTGGCTCGTGTTCACCGCATTGCCGTTACCGTCCTTGCTGTTGTATTCGCCAAAGACCTGCGGAGCCGAATTCATGTCGGGGCCCCAGCCTTCGCCCTTGGGCTGCGCAATCATTTTCGTGTTCAGGAAGACCGTCTTCGCGTGCCCCCAGGAACGCCCGAGATAGAATGTACCGTTGAAACTGTTGTTGCTCACGGTAATGGTCGCGTTGTTGAAGACGTAGCCCCAGTCTCCCGGATTTTGCGATGCGGTAATGTACCCGCCGTTGCGCGTCATCACGAGTTTGGTGCCCTCGAAGAACACATCGCCGCCACCGCAAATAAAGTCGACCGTTCCGTCAATTTCGCCACCTTCCCAGTAAGTGCGGCCTTTCTTGGTGTAATAGGTATCTTGGCCGCTTAAAAGGCGCACGTTCTTGTAGATAAACTTGTCGCCTTCGTTCTGCTGCAACGCCACCTGACGCGCCGCATTGCCAGAGTTATAGGTGCCCTTGTTCTGCAGGGTGATATCCTGCATGTACATTTCGTTGTTCTTCGGGAAGTATATTGTCGCCGTAAGGCTGATGCCCTCGGTATCGGTCTTGTTCGCGATGATTGTCTTTTCAAGGCTCTGCCCGATAATCGAGAGGTACGACGCGCTCACAGTCGATTTTCCGTGGCTGTCGCCCGTAAGCTTGGTGATATCGTATTCGCCATCGGGAACAAAAATGACGAAGCGGTTGCTGGCAGATGCTCCCGACTTGCCCGCTGCCGCAACAGCCGCCTTAAAGTCGCCATCGACACCGACCACGAAATCGATTTTCTTTTTCTCGACTGCGGAGGCACTTACCGCAAAAGCAAGCGTCGTTACCAGAAGAAATTTACAAGTATTCGTATTCATAAAATTCCTTTTCTTCGTTCCTCTCCCACTGTCATGCCGGGCTTGACCCGGGCGGACAGCACTTAACACTTTTATACGATACTTGGCAACTTGTTGCCATAGTAGAGTTATCCTCTTTGGGGAAGTGCTTAGTGCGCATGGCCACCAAGGTGGCACCTCCTTTTACGGCTTTCCAAGATTCTTTTCTTGTAGGCTGCTAGAGGAGATCCCGGCTTCCCCGTCCCGAGGACCATATCCACTATGCAGCGAATCTGCAAGTGGATATTGGCAAGCCAGGAAGACATTCACACTAAGACGTTCGTCACCTCGCTCCGTTTATGCGGAAAATCTTGCCGTTTGCTTTTTTCAGGTAAACGCCGGCGGCGTTGTCGCGGCTACCAAAGTCTACATAGTAGCGGGCGGCAGCATTTGCCGGAACAGCTTGCACGGCGCGGTCCCCGATCACGGTCGATCCACCGATATCCTTTTCGCCGGCGTACAGGTCAGCGCTCATCCAGCCAACGTAATCGATGTTTGCCATGCCGTCTTTCGAGGTGCTCACAAACTTGAGTTCGCTGTAGCCCTTTTCGAACGGCACCTTAATGGTTTGTGCCTCCCAAGTGGTCCAGCCACCCGTAGAGCCCATGCTCACGCCTTGAACAACAAGCACATCGCCCACGTATATGTCGTAGCCGCGAGCGCCCGAGCCACCATTTGCAAAGCGGATTGTCAAATCGTATTCGCCCGCCTTCGCAGCGGTCACGCCGTAAGTTACGTAGCTACCCGTTTCGTTGTCTACATTGGCGTAGCCCTCGCCCACAAAGCCCGTGTTGGTCACTTCTTTAGCGCCCTTGATGTCTACAAAGTTCACGCCATCGATGAATGTCTTGCAGGTATCGCTCCCGCAAAGTACTGCCGGCGGCGGAGGCGGAACGTAGGTGCCAGACATCTTTTCAAGCGCTTCTAAATAAGCGGCTTCCGTCGAGAGAAGCGCACTGCCGTAGTCGCCCGCCCACTGGTAACCCGTGCGACGTTCTTCGCTAATTTTGGTAAAGTCCTGCGTCTTGGTGCTAGCCCCGTCGCGGTCGCAGAAGAAATAGTTGTCGTTGTTCACTTCGTAAAAGCGATACCACAAAACATTACCATCGCGCTTGTCAAATGTACCCGCTTTCTTGTTAAAGTAAAGCCCCGTAACCTTAGTCTTCTTGTACCAAGCAATAGCCCCCTTGACCGCCTTCTGGATTGCTTCGGTCTGTTCGGGCCAATTCATCAGGAACCACACAACGCCGGCAGATTCGCTCCCCGACTTAGATTCCAGTTCATAGGCGCGGGCCGGGCGCGGTGCATAATTTGCGGTATCATGCTGGGCGCACCAAACCGTCAAATTTCCATTGTTCACAATCTGCGCCTTGAGCAAGTATTGAATTGCCTTGTCGAGTGCAGACTTCATCTTGCTTCGTGTCGCATCGTCAATGATATCGGAATCAAAAGGCGAAGTCTTGTTAGCGATATCCATCATCGTGACCATAGCGCGCACCATGGCATTGTCGTTGAGCGTCACGTGGTCGCTGTAGTTACCGCGCTTGGGCCACACCTGCGGAAGCCCGCCCGTGGAGCGTTGCATGGTGAGAATAAAGTTCAGAGCCTTGTTAAAGCTTGTCTTAAAAGCAGCCTTGTAGTTGGAATTCGTTGTCTCCTTATACCGGAGAGCCAATAAACGCATTTCTTGGATGGTTGCATTGTTGTCGATAGTGCCGAGGTCGCCGCCATCTTTAGCTCGCCATTCCGATTTTTGCCCGCCGGAATAGGCACTCTTGTACTTGTCGGCCATGGCCTTGTAAAAACCGCCGTTGCCAATTTGCCACGTGGTCATGTTGTAGGTGTACTGGTCAATGTCCATGCCAGACGCAGCCGTGGTAAGCTCCGAATAGCCGCGGTAGCTGTTAACCTTCGAAACCGCCGTCGAAGGGGGAACATAATCCGCCGCATACGACGACACCGCAAACGCCAAACCGAACACGCCCATTACCGGCGTAGACCTTTTCCAAACACTCATAGCATCCTCATTTTGCGGGCACACCCGCACATTCGTTTTAAATCTACCTTATTTATAGAAATTGCGGTCAAATAAAAGCAATTTTTCGTAGTCTGCGGGCAACTTTTTCGTGTATTTTAGTCCACATTTGTACAAAAATGAAGGTTTTTGTGCAAAATAGTGATAAAAATTTACACGAATTGATGTCTACAATTCGGTGCGTCAGGGAAAGGATTTATAGAAGGGAGAAGTCTCTCCCTGCTTGCAGCCCCGGCTCTGTCATCCTGAACGGAGGCACGCCGTGCCGAAGTCGAAGGATCTAGCCGGGTCTTCCAGCACCCTCACGCCTAGGGGCTCCACCCCTAAAACCCCGTTTTTCGCGATTCAGAAGAACGAGTTTTTTTCTAGATGATTATCGCTATTTTAACGAATTTTCTTTTAAGCTTTTTATTTCGGCAGCCATTTTTTCGCAATTATCAGTTAAAAGCTTTATATCCTTTTTCAAATCAAGAGAGTATTGTCTCATCGCACGCTCAAAAATCATATACAAACCTGATAAAAGCAGGAGAACAAAGGCAACGATTGCAAACACAATGGAATCTAGACTTATCGGCTCCATATTTTCAAGTTGAACAACGTGATTTTCTTTAGACAACCAAAAAAACACTCCCAAAGGGAGAAACAAAAAGCCAAGGTACTCAAAACCAACGACAATATAAGCTATACAATCCACTACATAAATCATTGCATCAACAATTTTTCGTACAAGGGATTTTTTCTTTATTTCTACTTTACCAGAACAATAAATATCATCATCTAATTTGCCTGTCGAATCATCTTCCGCAGCACAACCTTTCTTATATTCTTTTATGACTAACCAAAGTCCTCGTCCGGTTAAAGCAACAAAAAAAGCCTCCAGCAACAAAATAATCCATATGTATTTTAGCATTTCATACACATGCGAAAGGCGTTCAACATAATAAAAGGAAATCAATACTCCCAATACACAACCTAGTATCATTAACAAATCTATTGTTTTTAAAATTGGCTTCATAACGCCAACCTCCTTTGAATTTTTAGAAAATCAAATTTCAACTTTTTTGAATAGTAGAGGTACGCTTTAGAAATGTTCTCCAAAATCATCTACATCAAAACAGGTGAACAGTTCTAACGCATCATATTAATAAAAATATACATTAATGGCAACTAGATGCGCATCACTCATATAAAAAACAAGTTATCTCATAAAAAATGTAGCCATCTTGATCACCTCACAGAAATCTTGCGAGGCGGAAGAAGATAAGTCGGTGAGCGAACATTAGAGGCCGAAGGCCGAATCCATGTGAGCGAGGCGAGCTTATCTCTGGAGCTGCGGACAATCCAAAGCCTAGGCGTTACGGGCACGGCGATTGAGTGCCCGTTAGAGAGGGTAGCGGAAGCCTTGCCTAGATCCTTCGACAAGCTCAGGATGACACAGGCTAGGCTGTAGCGAGGGAGAGACTTCTCCCCTTTTCATGTATTAAAGGAGGTGCCGGGTCTAAGCCCGGCATGACAGCGAAAGAGGAATGCCATAAATAATTTTTCTATCTTTACCCCCGTATGAATACCAAAATTTACTATACCCTCACAGACGAGTCGCCGTTCCTGGCGACTCAATCCCTGCTCCCCATCGTGCGCGGTTTTGCAAAGGCCGCCGATATCGATGTAGAAACCAAGAACATCTCGCTGCCGGGCCGCATTCTGGCCGCTTTCGGCAAGGCGAGCGACGACCTGGATTTCCTCGGCAAGCTCACGCTTGAACCGGATGCAAATATCATCAAGCTCCCGAACATTTCGGCTTCTGTGCCGCAGCTCAAGGCCGCCATCGCCGAACTCCAGAAGAACGGCTTTGACGTGCCCGACTATCCGGACGTTCCGGCGAACGACGAAGAAAAGGCAATTCGTGCCAAGTACGACAAGGTGAAGGGTTCTGCCGTGAACCCGGTGCTTCGCCAGGGCAACTCTGACCGTCGCGCCCCCAAGGCAGTGAAGAACTTTGCCCGCAACAACCCGCACAGCAACGGCAACTGGAACACCTCCGTGAAGACTCACGTGGCAAGCATGGATGCGGACGACTTTTACGGCAACGAAAAATCCATCACCATGGCTGACGCCGACACGTTCAAGATTGAATTTGTCAATGAAGCAGGCGAAGTCACGGAACTCCGCGCTGCAAAGCCGCTCCTGAAGGGTGAAATCATCGATGCGACCGTCATGCGCATGGCGTCGCTCGAAAAGTTCATCGCCGCTACCATGGCCGAAGCGAAGGCGAAGGGCCTGCTGTTCTCGGTGCACCTGAAGGCTACCATGATGAAGGTCTCTGACCCGGTGCTGTTCGGTGCGTTCGTGCGCGTGTTCTTCAAGGATGTATTCACGAAGTACGCCGACTTGTTCAAGGAACTCGGCATCGATGCCAACAACGGCCTCGGCGATTTGTACAAGCGCCTCGAAGGCAACGCCAAGGAAGCTGAAGTCAAGGCCGCCATTGACGCCGCACTCGCTGCGGGTCCGGATCTCGCCATGGTCGATTCTGCCAAGGGCGTTACAAATCTGCATGTGCCGAGCGACGTGATTATCGACGCCTCGATGCCTGCGATGATCCGTAATTCCGGCTGCATGTGGAACAAAGAAGGCAAGCTGCAAGAGACGATCGCCTGCATTCCGGACCGCTGCTACGCCGGTATTTACGACGAGACGATTGAATTCTGCAAGCAGAACGGCGCATTCGACCCGAAGACCATGGGCACCGTGCCGAACGTGGGCCTCATGGCTCAGGGCGCCGAAGAATACGGCAGCCACGACAAAACCTTTGTCGCAAAGAGCAAGGGCGTCATTCGTGCCGTGAACAGCAAGGGCGAAGTGCTTTTGCAGCAGAATGTAGAAGCGGGCGACATTTTCCGCATGTGCCAGGCGAAGGATGCTCCGGTGCGCGACTGGGTGAAACTCGCTGTGACGCGCGCTCGCCTCAGCAACACGCCCGCGATTTTCTGGCTCGACCCGGAACGCGCCCACGACCGCGAAATCCAGAAGAAGGTGGAAGCCTACTTGCCGGAACACGACTTGAACGGTCTCGACATCAAGATTATGAGCCCGCGCAAGGCGATTGTCGAAACCATGAAGCGCGCGAAGGCCGGTCTCGATACCATCGGCGTCACGGGCAACGTGATGCGCGACTACCTCACCGACCTCTTCCCGATTCTTGAAGTCGGAACCTCTGCAAAGATGCTTTCCATCGTGCCGCTCATGGCGGGCGGTGGCCTCTACGAAACGGGTGCAGGTGGATCCGCCCCCAAGCAGGTGCAGCAGTTCCTGGCCGAAAACTACCTCCGCTGGGATTCCCTCGGCGAATACTTCGCACTGGTGCCCGCTTTTGAACAGGTCGCGCTGAAGGACGGTAACAAGAAGGCGAAGGTCCTCGCCGACACGCTCGACGAAGCGAACGGCAAGATTCTCGAATTCAACCGCACACCCGCCCGCAAAATCGGCGAACTGGACAACCGCGGCTCACACTTCTACTTGGCACTCTACTGGTCCGAGGCGCTTGCCGCCCAGAAGGACGACGCCGAACTTGCCAAGAAGTTCGCCCCGGTCGCCGACGCATTGATGGCCCACGAATCCGAAATCGTCGCCGCGTTTGCCGCCGAGCAGGGCAAACCCGCCGACATCGGTGGCTATTACCTGCCGAAGGCCGATCTGCTGAAGAAGTGGATGCGCCCGGTAGCGGAATTCAATGCGGTTATAGACGCATTGTAATTTTACGCGCTGTAATTCGCACGCCACAAACGAAATTCGGTCTTATTTCCTCGCGAAATAAGGCCGTTTTCTTATGTACATGCGAAATCACGAGTTCTTTTTCACCCAAAGACCTTTTGAATGCAAATTTACCTTGGAAGGTATTATTATGAGTTTTTCTAAAATCGCTCTTTTCGCCGTTGCCGCCTACGGTTTTTCGCAAGCAGCCATTACGGGCAACGTCGTCGATGAATCTTGCCGAAGGGAACATTAGCGAAGACCGCATCAAGGACGCCTGCCGCAGAAGTTAGAAAGGCCATTTTCCTTCGGCCTTCAGCTTAGCGATACGTGCGGCATTGCGCATGTCGAAACCGCTCCACTCAGCTGCCTGCCGGGAGAAATCGACGGAACCGCGGTTCTCTTCGGCAGCCTTCGCATTCTCTACGAAAGACGCCGCAGCCGCACCCGTCAAGATCGGTATGTTGCTAATCGCTAAGGCCATAATTAACTCCTAATATACATTTTTGCCTTGAATTTTGCAAATTGCACTTTTCAAAATACAAATCTAGACACTAAAATCAAAAATTGTGCAATCTATTGATTGCAAAGTTTGTAAAAAAACGGGCGTTCCCTGCTGCGCAGGGGCGGGCTCTCGCGGCATAAAATTGCGGCATCACTCCGCAATTTTTCCACCTAGAGGGCCGAGCGCAGGACACCAGCGGCCCTTCGGGCTTCGATCTCCCCTAAAGGGGACCATAGCCACTAAGGCAACTCCCCAAAGAGGATAACTCCACTAAGGACATAAATGTCCAAGTGTCGTATAAAGTTGCCAAGTGGCTGGAGGCCTAACGCAGAAAGCGGGAAAAAAGATGCTCTATTGCAAGCGGCTGGAGGCCCAACTTAATCGCAAGAAAGGCAATTGTTGCATTAGCGACTTGAAACTGCCTAGATTATAAAAGCTATTTCTTGACGACTTCCCAGTGACCGCCCTTGTCGGGGCCAACACGCTTGACAAGACCCTTTTGTTGCATATTCTGAGATGAACCCTTATCGTATCGCGATTCTTTCCGCATATTTCCGCTAACGCTTGGATAGTTATTCTTGCATTGCTTTGAATTTCTGATATAATTCGCGCATCAAGCCCAGACGCATTTTCATACGGATTTACATGCGGATTTACATACGGGTTTTCCCGCCTCAAAATGCTGACCATCATGCCACCCATAGTCGCCTGGATCGACGGTGCAACAAGACCGGCGTTTTCAAATCCAGCCTTGATTTTCTGAATACCTCTGTAAGCTTCCCCATAATTGTCAGCTACCCATTTTTAGGACAGGTTTAAAGTATACAAAATCACCCAGTTTTCATCAACCGATCTTCGGTACGATCCGTTAAACCGTTCGATATAGCTGTTCTGTGTCGGACACCCGGGCTGCGTGTACAAAATTTTGATTCCGTTTCCATCGCACCAATCTTGAAATTCATGCGAAATGAATCGCCAATTCGCCTCAGTCATATTGGCTCATGCAAGCATGGCCAATGCGACATTCGGCTCTAGAGTTTTTTCATGGCTGTTCCTTTGCTACCAAAGGTAGCATTTTGACGCTGGCAGAATTGCCATTTGTCTAGTTATGAACAGTCCTAATTATGGGGAAGCTTACACTAAAGCCGCATTATAACGCACTGTGCGATCATCAGCCTTAAAGGGGTGGGTTGGGCGGGCGGAATCCCGCGCCATAGAAAAGGCCTTTCGGCCCTAGATAACTTGGCAAATGAAGATGCAGCCTTCGTCGTACTTGAGCTTATAAGAAGCTATTTACTAGACGCCTCTAGCAGCAGACGGCGGTCTTTTGCATGCTCATCGGCAATCCACTTCTCAAACTGCTCGACTTCCTTATCCAACTTGGAATAATCAGGCCTGCGAGATTTCGAAAACAGGGCGAGCGCATAGCACTCTTTCAACATCTGCCTAAATTCCTTAGAAATCACTCGCATGGTCAACCCTCAATTAATTTACAAGTCATACTTGGCGGGAGTATCTTCTATTTTCAATGTGACGCCAGATCTCTTGAAATTTTTTATCCACCCCTGAATTTGTGTGGATATCTTTGGAACATTATTTCTCCCGACAGCAAAAGCAAACTTGTCTTGAGAACAATCCGGATTGAGTTTTGGATCTCTGACGGAACTGGCCAGTTGTTCAACAGCATGCTCTATATGACGGCCCTTTAACTCTACAAAGTAAAAGCGCAACTTTTCTTTTTCAACAAGCAACTTGTCGCATCTCAGTTTTTTTCCGCCTTTAGGGTAAACACCACCATCAACGTCAACCTTTAAACACTTCTTTTTAGACTCGTTAGAAAACGTGATTTTGCTTTTATTTTCTTCGAACTTAATGTTAGATTCACTTGTTGTGGTGTACGAAGAATCAGGAAGCCCCTTGGTCCACTCATCTAAGTTTTCTTTAGGATTATTTTTCATACATCTATCAAGTCGCTAAATTCTTTTGAAATATCAATGGAAACGGAGTCTAAGAAAGATTGAGCAATCAAGCGGTTTTCTTCGTCCAAAAGGCTCTTGACACGACCATTGTTTATGCCGTAAACACTGATTTCATCAAAATTCATAAAATCAGATTGTCCAACGATTTTTTTTACACGAGCGGAAGCTCCTGCATCCTTGGTCGCCGATTCCTTGGCCTGGATTAAATTATTCATGGACGACAAAATGTACGGACTGTGAGTACTCAAAAACAATGAGTTGCAAGGATTGCCGTTCAATTTGCGAGCCAACCATTTAACAAGAGCATATTGGGTCTGCGGGAAAAGATTCTGTTCGGGTTCTTCAAGAAAAACTTTCACGCCGCAGTTGCTCAGATAATAATCGCCAATGCCCCTTTTTTGTAATTTCGGATTTTGCTCGATGAGATCTCGGAGTTTCGACTCTGTAAGCACCCTTCGTAGACTCGTCTGTTCGAACAAAAGAGAGTAATCAAACAAATAAGACAAAAGTGCATATTGGGGAATTACAGATTGAAGTCCGCTAGAAGCGTTCGAAAAATTAAGCGTACGCTTATTTAAGGAAATAAAGTCAGAATTGCTAGATTCATCATAAAAATACGACACACCCGTGTCCAGGATGTCGAGCTTATGCATCTTGTCGAACTTTCTGCGAGCGACATCCCATTCCGCCATGTAGTTGCGGACATTGTTGAATCTATCGAAATTGATGTCCAGCCAGTTGGGAATAGAGGCAACAATGTTTCTCTCTGCAGGAATGTAGGCGTTCTTTGTTCGTTTATAGTCCCAACGTTTCTTGCCCCATTTGAAATTTACATCAATATTATTATTCTCTAGGAACTTGACCGCAAGCTGTAGAGTCTCTGTCTTAAATAGGATTTCAGATCCAGCAGATGCATAACCGTCTAGCTTGTGAAATGTGATAAGCTGATCTCTGATAACCTTCGAATCAAACCATTCACTCGGATTCTGAGTCAATTGAATATTCTTTTCTAGCCAATTGCAAAAGCTTGCGATTTTTAAAATCGTACTTTTACCGGAACTCTGGGGGCCAATGAGAACATTGATCCTTTTGAAGTCTAATGAAACTGACTTGATAGGTCCAAAATTTTTTATTGACAGCTTTGACATTTTACAACCTGTCTTTGGAAAATAGCAAATTTTTTGAAAAAAATACTGCAAAGTCGTTCAAGAAAATCAAATAGCTGGCAAAATCCGCAGAATTCCGCCTTTTTCCCGGAGGCATTCTCGCAGAACATTGGTAGCCCAAATGCGAAATTGTACACCCCTGTGGGAGTTTACGCGATAGCCTACGCTGATAATCATGTCTAGATTATAGTAGGCTACATTGTAAACTTTCCCATCTGCGGCAGTTGTTGCAAAAAATGCAACAACTGAATCTGCAACGAGTTCGCCGGAATCCAGAATTCCCTTTATGTGTCTAGAAATTGTAGACTTGTTCCTTTGGAAAAGATTGGCCGTCTGATAAAGCAGCACATTTCCAAAACCAACATTCAGGCTCTGTCAAGTATTTTCGCACTTTTTTTGATAATCCACAACGCAACCGAATCGTACCCCTCAAAAAGTCGTTTTTCCCAACCAATTAATATAATCTAGAATATTTTTGATTATATTTATGTCAGGAATAGACAATAATCCCAAAGGAGCAAGAATATGGCAAAAAGGATAGACGAAAGTTTTGATAAGATAGGCAATCTCCAGCAACCCAAGCCCAAAACAAATGAGACAAACAAGCCAAATTTAGAAGAAATATCAAAAGAATTCAAAGGACGCTCAAAAAATGCTTAAAAACTGGAAATTTAAATTTTTCGAGATTTCCCATTTACCTGAGCCAAACTGCCCACCTGACGAAACGAAACAGGTCGATTCAAAAGAACTAGCTTTTTATGAGCAATCCGTAGGTGCATGGTTTCAAACAAATTTAGAACATGACAAAACAAAAGTCACATTGGCATCAGGAGCAATAGGACTTCTCATTACTCTTTTTTGCTTTTGCAGCAATCAAGATAACGCCTCCTGGACAACCTTTTTTTGTATGATGGTTTCAATTCTATTTTTCTTAACAACAATAATCATTTCGGAAGTTATTTTTCAAAAAAACGCCACGCTAATCGAAAACATTATCAATGGGAAAGAATCCCCTTCAATAGGACATTTTGACAAATTTTCATGGATAACATTCGTTTTGGGAATAGTCTTCGCATTGATATACATCTGCAATGTAGCATACCATGTTTTACCACCTTTTTGTAAGTAGACACTTATGAACGAAACAAAACAAACCATCATATTGAAAGAAATCGATCAATTAGAACGCGCGACAAACCACTTTTCTAATTCAACCAACTGGATGAAAAAAGCATGCGTTACAATAATCGCCGCAATCATTCCTATCGCACTAGAAAAAAAATTTTTTTTGTCAGCGTCGCATCTTGCATCATGTATTTTCGGGATTGCTTTTCTATTCTGGATTCTTGATTCCTATTGTTATTTTTATCAAAAGAAATTGAGATGGTTAATGGGTCAAAAATTTAAAACAATTGATTCTACTTGGCCATATGATTCGGCCCTTCCTCAAAAAGCCTCTATACTACAATCCCTTTTTAATTGGTCGCATATCATTTATTATTTTTTCTTAATATCATTGTTCATTCCAACCATTTTGGAGGTCACCCGATTTGTCTGCAAATCATGTGAAGCGCAATAAGGTTTTCATTAGCTACACATTACAAGATTCAATTATAGATAGAGATTTGTTATCAAAAGTCTATGAGGACATTTCGCCTCAATTAGACGTCTTCATAGACCTGATTAACAATGATTCCTCAGACAAGCAGAATCGGGTAATGTCTGAACTAAGAACATCGCAATATCTATGCGTACTAGAAACCCCCTCAACAGGACAATCAGTGTGGGTAAAAAAAGAAGTAGAAGAGGCTATTAATAGACACATTCCAATTTATCACGTTCCGTTAAATACTAGAAGCAATGACAACGAAAAAAACATTGTATTATTTATCAAACAACACATAATAGAGGAAAAAAAAATGACAGCCGATAACAATACTAGAATAACTCATCACGATAGTTTTGAGGGGCTTTCTAAGATACAGGTTCAAACTCGTCCGACAAATGCAGGCGCAAGTTTCAACAATCTTAAGAATCTACAACCGTCAAATTCTAACACAAGTAATAAGAAGTAGCTTTGCAACTCAATCTATTAGCCGCTCACACTTGCAAGGAAATAACAACAAACCGGAGCCTAACGGCTCCGGTTTGTTGTTATCATCCCTAAATTTTGCGTTATTCCATTTTTTTTAATTACCAAATGCCTCTTTAGCACTCATCAAAGGAGATCCCGGGTCGGAGCCCGGGAAGACAATCTAGCGGCATGTTCACCGGCAATCCGCTACAAAGCCTCCACCACCATAAAACAACTACAAAGGGTGGGTTGGGTGGGCGGAATTCTCCGCCATATTTCGGTCACCTAGTCCTCCAAAATCTTGTCGATTTCAGAATCTATTTCGCAGGAGGAGACTAGGCTGTCACGCAACACGTTTCCACGGCCGATAACAGGGAAAAAAGAACGAAAACGAAGCGTTCCTTTCCTCGATTCCAGATACTCACGGAATCTGCCCGGGCCATATTCACGAAGTTTCGAAACGGACAATCCCGTAACTTTTTCGGCATTCTTTTCAATTAATGCAAAGGAATCCATTTTTCACCTCGAAACATGTGCGTTAACAGCATGAAAATACATTAATATTCGGAACAAGTCAACCTCCGATAGCAGAATTTGTGCAATACAAAACTAATAAAACGATTTGACGCAAAATGACAAAAACTGGCACTTTGTAGAAATGATTACAAAACACTTCATTTTGCAATCAATAGTTTGCAGCTGCCAACAATGTATTAACAAGCGCTTCATCCGCTTTGACCAAAGGAGAATCCTCCCCGGGCATTCCCTGCTGCGCAGGGGCGGGCTCTCGCGGCATAGTCGCAAGAGGCTGGAGGCCCAACTCAATCGCAAGAATGACAATTGTTGCATTAGCGACTTGAAACTGCCTAGATTATAAAAGCTATTTCTTGACGACTTCCCAGTGACCGCCC